>CALWYB010000092.1 GCA_944385665.1 uncultured Oscillospiraceae bacterium | reverse complement strand
GGAACTTGCCCGAGACGATGCGCATAAAGGCGATGCGGTCCCGGTGGGCCTTGTTCATGTTGGCCTGGATCTTAAAGACAAAGGCGGAGAAGTCGTCGTCAAAGGAGTCAATGATCTCGTCCCCCGCTCTCCGGGGCAGGGGGGCGGTGGTCATGCGGAGAAACTCCTCCAAAAAGGGCTCCACGCCGAAGTTGGTGAGGGCGGAGCCGAAGAACACGGGGGACAGCTTGCCGTGGCGTACCCGGTCCAGATCGAAGTCGCAGGAGGCGCCGTCCAGCAGCTCGATCTCGTCCACCAGCTGGTCCCGCTTGGCCTGACCGATGAGGTCGGCCAGGGCGGGGTCGTCGGGCTCGATGACGGTGGCGGTGGCCGCCCGGGCGTTGGTGTTGGAGGTGAAGTGGATCACCTTCCGGTTCTGGCGGTCGTACACGCCCTTGAACTCCTTGCCGCAGCCGATGGGCCAGTTCACCGCGTAGGTGTCGATGCCCAGCTCCTTCTCCAGCTCCTCGCACAGCTCAAAGGGGTCCCGGGCCTCCCGGTCCATCTTGTTGATGAAGGTGAAGATGGGGATGTCCCGCATGGCGCACACCTTGAAGAGCTTCCGGGTCTGGGCCTCCACGCCCTTGGCGGCGTCAATGACCATGACGGCGGAGTCGGCCGCCATGAGGGTGCGGTAGGTGTCCTCGGAGAAGTCCTGATGGCCGGGTGTGTCCAGAATGTTGATGCAGAACCCCTCGTACTGGAACTGCATGACGGAGGACGTGACCGAGATGCCGCGCTGCTTTTCGATCTCCATCCAGTCGGAGGTGGCGGCACGGGTGTTCTTCTTGCCCTTGACCTGACCGGCCTGGGCGATGGCTCCGCCGTAGAGGAGGAACTTTTCCGTCAGGGTGGTCTTACCGGCGTCGGGGTGAGAAATGATAGCAAAGGTTCTTCTGCGCTTGATTTCCGATTCGTATTGTGACATATGGTAACCTCCAAAGGAAGGAATGGGGAAAAACGGGACTATAAACAAGTTATTTTACCATATCCCACCCCGGCACACAAGAGGGCGGGGATACAAAAACGCCCGGAACAGCGGGGCCGTTCCGGGCATTTTTTCAAAAATCGTTATTTTTCCGCCCAGTTTCCGGTGGCTTCGGCGGTGAGGTAGGCGTTGATGAAGCCGTCCAGCTCGCCGTCCATGACGGAGTTGATGTTGCTGGTCTCGTAGCCGGTGCGGTTGTCCTTCACCAACTGATAGGGCATAAAGACGTAGGAGCGGATCTGGCTGCCCCACTCGATCTTCAGCTGCACGCCCTTCAGGTCGGAGATCTTCTCCGCCTTCTCCTGCATCTGCAATTCCACCAGCTTGGCCCGCAGCATCTTCATACAGTTGTCCTTGTTCTGGAACTGGGAGCGCTCCTGCTGGGAGGCCACCACGATGCCGGTGGGCTTGTGGATGAGACGGACCGCGGAGGAGGTCTTGTTCACGTGCTGGCCGCCGGCGCCGCTGGCCCGGTAGACCTGCATCTCAATGTCCTCGGGGCGGATCTCGATCTCCACGTCCTCGGGCAGGTCGGGCATGACCTCCACCGAGGCGAAGGAGGTCTGCCGCCGGGCGTTGGCGTCAAAGGGGGACACCCGCACCAGGCGGTGCACCCCGTGCTCTCCCCGCAGGTAGCCGTAGGCGTTCTCCCCCTCGATCATAATGGTGGCCGACTTGATGCCCGCCTCGTCCCCGTCCTGATAGTCCATGATCTGATAGGTGAAGCCGTGGCGCTCGGTCCAGCGGGTGTACATGCGGTAGAGCATCTGGGCCCAGTCCTGGGCCTCGGTGCCGCCGGCGCCGGGGTGGATGGTCAGGATGACGTTGGAGCTGTCGTACTCGCCGGTGAGCAGGGTCTGAAGCCGGGCCTCCTCCATCTCCGCCTCCAGAGCGGCATAGCCCTCCTCCAGCTCGGGGACCAGAGACTCGTCCTCAAACTCGTTGCCCATCTCGCACAGGGCCATCAGGTCGTCCCAGTGCTGCTGGCGCTTGTGCTGGTTGTCCACCTTGGTCTGGAGGGTCTTGATGCGCTGCTGCACCTTCTGGGCCTTCTCCAGGTTATTCCAGAAGCCGTCGGAGGCCGACTCGGCCTGGAGCATGTCCAGCTCCCGCTCGGCGCTCTCCAGGTCCAGGGCCTGTCCCAGTTTCTCCAGGGTGGGGGCCAGATTATGCAGCTTGACTTTGTACTCGTCGAATTGAAGCATAGGATCCTCACTCTCTTTAACGAAAATAAACTTCCCGGTTTGGAAAATATGAAAATTCAGCTAAAATATTATATCTGAACCGGGGAGAAAAGTAAAGCCCCGGCGGAAAAATCAGGGAGTTTCCGAAGAGAAGCGGGAAAAATGCGCTCCAGAGCTGGGATGAGATGGGGCGGTCTCCCTGTGGGAGACCGCCCTCAGCGGTCGCTGATGAGCCACACCTCGCCCTGGAAAATCAGGTCATCCAGATCCTGAGGCGCGGGGGCCGGGACCTGCACATGGGGATGGGTATTGTACATGGTTTCTTCCATTTTATTTTCGCCTCCTTGGGATACGTTTGTCCGGCGTTTGCCGGCATACAGACCAGTATATGCGGGGCGGGGCGCAATATGTGCCGGATTTTGTACACCGAAGGAGCAAAAATTTTCCAGCGCTCGGATTACAGTCAGAGTGGTGAGCGTGCTATTTAATTTTATGAACTTCACCTTGATGGGTTACGATGCTCTGATACCGCTCACAGTTTACCCGATCCCCAACATTGACTCGGTCGTAGTCATCCTGGCTGCAGGACAACGTAAATTGCTGCTCTGTGGCCTCCTCAATGACAATATAGTGGTCAGACCCGGATTCAAACTTATCCATAACTGTGACCTCTCCCGCCATCGCATAGTAACTGGTTTGGATCTGATGGACCTGATAGGCAGCATAGCATCCACCAACTACCACCACAAGCGCGGCGGCCAAAAGAAGTTTTTTATATAATTTCATTGCCATGACTCCTTTCCATGAGAATCGATCCCGTTATGCCCTTCTATTCTGTTAGACGGAAAAGAAACCGGTTGGTTTTTCCAATCTGTAATTTTGCGCAAAAGTATAGGGAACCGGATGAATCCCAGTTCCCTTTTCAAAAAAATACGGGGCCTTGAGGCCCCGTATATGGTATAATTTCTATGTTGTGATTGACAGATGTCAGGGCACGAAGCGGTAGCCCAGCCCACGGACGGTGCGGATGTGGACGGGATGCTGGCGGTCGGGCTCGATCTTGCCCCGCAGGCGGTTGATATACACCATGATGGCGTTGTCATCCACCGCCACCGCCGTGCCCCACACCCGCTCGTAGATCATATCCTTGGTGAACACCTGGTTGGGGTGCTGGAGAAACAGGAGCAGCAGGGCGCACTCCCGGGAGGACAGGTCCAGCACCTGGTCCCCTTTGAAAAAGCGCATGGTGGCTCCGTCGTAGCGGAAGGGACCGCAGTGCAGCTGCTGGGAGGCGGCGGGAGAGAACTCCCGGCTGCGCCGCAGCAGGGCCTTCACCTTGGCTCCCAGCACCACAGGGCGGAAGGGTTTGGTCACGTAGTCGTCCGCCCCCAGGGACAGGCCGTAGAGGGAGTCGTAGTCCTCGTTGCGGCCGCTGATGATGATGACCGGGGTCTTGATGCCCCGATCCCGCAGGCGGCGCAGCACGTCAAAGCCCTCCATGTCCCCCAGGTTCACGTCCAGCAGGATGATGTCAAAGGTGCGCTCCGCCAGCGCCCGCAGGGCCTGCTCCCCGCTGCCCACCGCATAGGACTCCATCTCGTTGCTGCGCATCACCTTTTCCAGCAGTTTGCAAATGGCCGGGTCGTCGTCCACGATGAGCACCTGATCCGCCATGTTGGGTTCCTCCTTCCAGGCATTGGAGCAAACTGCACAAACGCCCTGTGTATTTTCATAGAATTATTATACTGTCCGGGGGGAGGCAAGTCAATTCCCCGGAGAAAGGAAGCCGCCATGAGAGAGAAAACCCAGAGCCATCGGAAAAAGCGTTCGGTGATGCTGGGCACCGCCGTGGTGCTGGCTGTATTTTTGGCCGGACTGCTGTATCTGGGCGTGTCCACCTGGCTGCAATATCGAAACAGCATCATCGACAAGCAGAAGGAACAGATGCTCCTGACCACCCAGGCCATCAGCGAAAACCTGGAGCAGTACATCCTGGACGCCCAGGCCGACCTGGAGGTGCTCTCCCAGACGGCGGAGGGGCTGAGCGACCCGGCTCTGGCGGAGGGAGCCCGGAAACAGCTGACCACCTATGTGGAGAGCCGGGACGGCGCCTATGACGCCCTGGTGCTGGGGGCGGACGGAAGCGTGTGCTTCAGCGTCCAGAACAGCCGGGTGGCCCAGGAGTTCCGCTCCACCACCCAGGACGGGCAGCGGCTTCTCCAGGTCCAGCTGGAGGACGGGACGGTGTGCCTGCTGCTGGTGGGGGAGCTGGCCCAGGGGGGACAGCTGCACCTGCTGATGGACCTGGGGGACTACTACAAGAAGCAGATCGCCGGGCTCCAGGTGGGCACCAACGGCTATGTGCTGGTGAAGAACTCCGACGGGGTGGTGCTCATGTACCCGGAGGACGACCAGCTGGGCATCGACGTGATCTCCGGCCGGGAGGAGCTCTACCCCGGGGTGGATTTGACCAGCCTCCAGGAGCTGGTGGACCAGCAAAACCAGGGGGGCGAGGGGGTCATGGAGTACGAGTCCTACTGGTGGATGGACCCCGACCTGCCCATGGTGCGCAAGGTGGCCGCCTGGTCCCCGGCGCACGTGGGGGACGACTTTCTGGTGGTCAGTGCCGTGATGGATTATAATGACATCTATGTTCCGGTGGCCCAGGGCTTTGCCCGTCTGGCCCTGGTGTTTCTGGCCCTGACGGCGTGCGTCACCGCCATGGTCCTCTACCTGGGCAAGCTGACCCTGGACCGGCAGCGCAGCCGGGCGGAGATCTCCGACCTGCGGGAGATCAATCAGGCCCTGGAGGAGTTGCACCGCAGTGAGCAGGCCATCTCCCACCAGCAGCGCCTGCAAATCATGGGCACCATGACCGGGGGCATCGCCCACGAGTTCAACAACCTTCTCACCCCTATCTTAGGCCACGCGGAACTGATGCTCCTGGACCTGCCGGAGGATTCCGAGCTCTACGACAGCGCCCAGGAGATCGCCCAGGCCGCCGGGCACTGCAAGGAGATCATCCAGCAGCTGTCCGCCCTGAGCCGAAAGAATGTGGAGACCGTCTACAAGCGGCTGGACGCCCAGGAGGCCTTTGGCCGGGTGATGAAGATGGTGCGCTCCATGTGCCCCGACCACGTGGAGCTCACCGTGGACCTGGACTTCGGAGGGGCGGCCTTTCTGGGCAACGAGACTCAGCTGAGCCAGGTGCTGCTCAACGTGTTCGTCAACGCCGTCCACGCCATCGGCCAGCAGGAGGGACACATTGCCATCACCGGCCGGGCCCTCGGCCGCAAGGAGCTGGAGGAGCGGGGGCTGACCCCGCCCTCCCCCCTGTGGGAGCGGTACCTGTGCCTGGACATCCGGGACGACGGCTGCGGCATGAGCAGTGCCACCCTCGCCCAGATCTTCGACCCCTTCTTCACCACGAAAAAGGCGGGCCAGGGCACCGGCCTGGGGCTGTCTCTGGCCGACCAGATCATCCGCTCCCACAAGGGCAGCATCACCGCCGAGAGCAAGGTGGGGCAGGGCAGCGTCTTTCACATCCTGCTGCCGGTGGCCCAGGCGGAGAGCGCTCCCTCCCCCGCTCTGGACGGGGAGAGCCCCGCCATTTTATTGGTGGGAGGCAGCGCCAAGGTGCTCCAGATGCTCTCCGACAGCTTCCGGGGCATGGACATTCCGGTGGAGACCGCCCGGGACTGGGAGGAGGCAGCCGCCGCCCTGGAGCGGGGGGCGGTGGACGTACTGGCGGCGGACGGCGGCCTGGAGGAGGAGCGGGCGCTGGACTTCTGCCTGTCCTTCCAGGGCAAGTACCCCCAGCTCATCAAGCTCCTGCTGGTGGACCGCCCCACCCGGGAGGTGCTGGAGGCCAAGAGCCGGGGCATCCTCCAGGGTTGGTTGGAAAAGCCGGTGTCGGCGGGGGCCATTCTGGACGAGGTGCGCCGGCTGCTGGGGGAGCGGCTCTCCGGCGGAATGACACATTAGAAGATACTTTTTTCGGGTCGGGGCCTCCCCGGCCCGTTTTTTGACCCTTTCTTAATAAACTGTAAGCCCACTCTTACAGCACTGTAAGCGGATTGCATGGATGGTGTAAGTTTTCCTCCCTATAATAAAAATCACCAAAACCGAGCGAGGGAAGAAAGAAAAATGAGGAGGAAGTTACAATGAACGAAACTTTGTTGGCGCTGCTGGGCTTTGCCACCGTCATCGCCATCATCATCCTGCTGCTGCGGAATGTCACCGTCCCGGCCCTGGCCTTTGTGGGCGTGTCCACGGTGACTACCGCCATCCTGGTGCTCACCGGCACCTTTTCCATCTCGGAGATGGGCGATTTTATCTCCGCCGGCGTGGCCGACGTCCACTCCACCGCGGCCCTGTTCATCTTCTCGGTGCTGTTCTTCGGCATCATGAACGATGTGGGTCTGTTTGACCGGATCATCAATGCCCTGATGAAGAAGGTGGGCACCAACGTGGTGGGCGTGGCCGTGATGACCTGCATCATCGCCATGATCGGCCACCTGGACGGCGGCGGCGCCTCCACCTTCCTGATCACCATTCCCGCCATGCTGCCCGTGTACAAGCGCCTGAAGATGCGCCCCACCACCCTGCTGCTCATCTGCGTGACCGCCATGGGCGTCATGAACCTGCTGCCCTGGGGCGGCCCCACCATGCGCTCCGCCTCCGTGCTGGGCATTGAAGCCAATGACCTGTGGATCCAGCTGATGCCCATGCAGGCGGTTGGCATTGTCATCGCCCTGTTTACCGCCTTCTTCTGGGGCAATGTGGAGAAGCGCCGCGGCGCCGGCGTCAACAGCACCCTGGTCATTGACTACGGCGACAGCGATGACACCGGCGTCAGCCAGGAGCAGAAAAACGAGCTGGCCCGGCCCCAGTTCTTCTGGATCAACCTGATTTTGACCCTGGTGGTCATTCTGGCTCTGGTGTTTGTGAAGATCCCCTCCTACTGCACCTTCATGATCGGCTGCGTCATCGCCCTGTTTGTCAACTACCCCGGCGCCAAGCTGCAAAACAAGATCATCAAGTCCCACTCCTCCGCCGGCCTGATGATGGCCTCCACCATTCTGGCCGCCGGCGTGTTCCTGGGCGTGCTGGAGCAGAGCGGCATCATGAACCACATGGCCACTGTCCTGGCCTCCTTCATCCCCACCTCCATGGGCCGCTTCCTGCCCATTATCATCGGCGTGCTGTCCGTGCCTCTCACCCTGCTGTTCTGCACCGACTCCTACTTCTACGGCCTGCTGCCCGTGCTCATCAGCGTGGGCAACGCCTTCGGCGTGGAGCCTGCCCACACCGCCATTGCCATGGTGGTCTGCCGCAACTGCGCCACCTTCATCAGCCCCGTGGTGCCCGCCACCTTCCTGGGCGTGGGCCTGGCCGGTGTGGAGATCAAGGACCACATCAAAAACAGTTTCTTCTGGATCTGGGGCGTGAGCATCTGCTGCCTCATCTCCGGTCTCCTTTTGGGCGTTATCGTTCTGTAAGCCCAGTCCCTTCTACCTGAGAACGCCGCCTCCGCCCGGGGGCGGCGTTCCCCTATATCCCATGGAAAGGAGCCCCTTATGCTCAATGAAATTTTGAATTTTAACCGGGAGTTTGTGGCCCGGAAGGACTACCTTCCCTACCAGACCACCAAGTATCCCGACCGGAAGCTGGCCATCCTCACCTGCATGGACACTCGCCTCACCCACCTGCTGCCCGCCGCCCTGGGACTGAAAAACGGGGACGTGAAGATGATCAAGAACGCCGGCGGCGTAGTACTGGCCCCCTACGGCGGGGTGGTGCGCAGCCTGCTGGTGGCGGTGCTGGAACTGGGCGTGGAGGAGATCCTGGTCATCGGCCACACCGACTGCGGCGTGTGCGGCATGCGCCCGGAGGTGATGCGGCAGCACCTGCTGGCCCGGGGCGTTTCTCCGGAGACTCTGGAGACCATCGACCGGGAGGGCACGGTGGATCTGGACGCCTGGTTCACCGGCTTTGCCGGGGAGGAGCAGGCGGTGCGGGACAGCGTGGCCATGCTCCGTGCCCACCCCCTCCTTCCCAAGGACGTGGCCATCCATGGCCTGATCATCGACTCCAACACCGGGGAATTGCGGCCCCTGGATATCCAGACAGAAAAGTAAAAATTCCTCTTGACACCGGCTGGGATATATGGTATTCTAATTGAGCACTTAAACGAGATCGGAGCCACATCCCATATGCCGGAGTGGCGGAATTGGCAGACGCCCGGGACTTAAAATCCCGTGGGAGTAATCCCGTGCCGGTTCGACCCCGGTCTCCGGCACCATATCGCGGGGTAGAGCAGTTGGTAGCTCGTCGGGCTCATAACCCGGAGGTCGGTGGTTCAAGTCCGCCCCCCGCAACCACATTGTGCGACCAAAAAAGATATCGCACCGGAAAACCCCGAAGCCGCAACGGTTTCGGGGTTTTTTCGCGTCCATTTTTGACTGCACGAAAAAAAGATATCTTCCCACCTCTTCCCCGTGCGGTGAGGACTTGAACTAAAACTGAGGGCTTTTGCGCCCAATTTTGAGTGAGCAACACGGAAAAATTTCAGTTTTTTCGAAAAATATTTTGTTAAATTTCTGTGAACAAAGTGGTTTGTGCAAAAATGTAGTACAAACCACTTTTCTATTCCACACATCTTGGCCGTCACTTTTTTAAGGTGACGGCCTTTTTTGTTTTCAGATAAAATCAAAACGAGAGCCCAAAAGGCGTCACGCACAGGAGGAAATCAACTTGGATCGAAAACAGTATTTTGAAGAACTACATATTGCACTCACACGGGAGGGGTTTACCTCCCAGCCTAAGCAGGGTGAATTGCTTCCCGTGGAGTGGAGCGGTCTCCCGCTCTGCCGGATCACGGCGGACGGAGGCGTTCGCTACTGGCAGGAGGATGTAGCGACGCCGGAACGGAAACGAGCCTGTGAGCGAGCCACCGATCTGGCCTGCACCGTGCGGGAGTACATGACGCTGCTGGAACAGGCTCCGCCCCTGCAAGCCCAAAGCCTGACCGGTGACTACCGCCTGCTGGCTGACTTCAATGGAGCCGTGCTGGCTGCCCATCCCACCCGGCTTGGCGTCCAATTCGTCACATGGGACTGGAGCTTCGACCGCACAGG
>CALWYB010000091.1 GCA_944385665.1 uncultured Oscillospiraceae bacterium | reverse complement strand
TTTTACAACTAAATACCCGCCGCTCACACAGCGGCACACCGAGCAGGAAATCTGAAAAAAGGTCTCCTGCTTTTTTTCTGCCCAAAATGAGGTGGTAAAACGCCACCCCATCCACCAATTACCGAAAGGAGGGACACGAAATGCCCTGTCCACACAACGAAATCACGATTGTTCAGCGCAGCCAGCGGCAGTCTGCTGTTGCCGCCGCTGCTTACCAGAGTGGCGAAAAGCTGTTCTGTGAATACGACCAGCAAGTGAAGCACTACCCGGAAAAGCGTGGTATCGTCCACAATGAAATCCTGCTCCCGGCAAATGCCCCGCCGGAGTATGCAGACCGCAATACCCTATGGAACGCCGCCGAAGCGGTGGAGAAGCAATGGAACTCCCAGCTTGCAAGGCGGTGGGTGCTTAGACCGGGACGCGGCCATTACCACATTCAAGAAAGAAAAATACTACCATGTGCGCCTGACCCTCTCCGGCGCGGAAGCCGTAAGCGGGCGGCTTTCCAGCAGGCAGGAAGCGGAAGCCCTAAAAGCGGCCTGTAAAGCGGCGCGGCCCGTCTGTGTGTCCCTGACGCGGGAGAAGAAAACCGCCGCCCCGCCGAAACTCTTTGACCTCACCGCCTTGCAGCGGGAGGCAAACCGCCTGTTCGGGTACACGGCCCAGCAGACCCTTGACCTGGCCCAAGCCCTGTATGAGAAGCGGCTTTTGACCTATCCGAGAACGGACAGCCGTTTCCTCACCGACGACATGGGCGACACGGCGGCGGAGATCGCCGCGCTCCTTTGCGGCAAGCTGCCCTTTATGCAGGGGGTAGCGTTCTCCCCGGAAGTCTCCCGGCTCCTGGACAGCGGGAAAGTGTCCGACCACCACGCCGTTATCCCCACGCGGGAGATCGTGGCCTGCGACCTTGCGGCGCTGCCGGAGAGCGAGCGCAATCTCCTGACCCTGGCCGGGGCGCGGCTCCTGATGGCCGCAGCCCAGCCGCACGTCTTTGAAACCGTGACAGTGGTTTTCCAGTGCACCGGACAAGAGTTTACCGCCAAGGGACGGACGGTTCTCTGTGAGGGGTGGAAAGCCCTGGAAGCCCTCTACCGCGCGTCGCTGAAAGCGAAGCCCGAAGCGGAGGACGGCGAGGAAAACGCCCTCATGCTGGACGTGCCGCCCTTTGCCGAGGGGCAGGCCGTGGAGCCGGAGGCCGTCCAAGTGACGGAGCATGACACTACGCCACCCAAGCCCCACAATGAAGCAAGCCTGCTCTCCGCCATGGAGCGGGCCGGGAACGAGGACACCGACTCGGACGCGGAGCGCCGGGGCCTGGGGACGCCTGCCACCCGCGCCGCCGTCATTGAGAAGTTAGTCAAGGGCGGTTTTGTGGAGCGCAAGGGCAAGCAGTTACTTCCCACCAGGGACGGCGTGAACCTTGTCTGCGTCCTGCCGGAAAGCCTGACTTCCCCGAAGCTCACAGCAGAGTGGGAAAACGAGCTGACGCAGATCGCCAAGGGCAAGGCCGACCCGGAGGGCTTCATGCGCCGTATCGAGGATATGACGCGGGAGCTGGTGAAAGCCTATCCATTCCTTTCCGACAGCGAGAAAGCGCGCTTCCAGGAGGAAAAGCCCGTGATCGGCAAGTGCCCCCGCTGCGGCGGGAATGTCCGGGAGGGGAAGAAAACCTACGCCTGCGATAACAAGGACTGCGCCTTTGTCATGTGGAAGAACGTCCGCTTTTTCGAGGAACGGAAAGTTGCCTTTTCCCCGAAGATCGCCGCAGAACTCTTGAAAAACGGGAAAGCCAAGGTGAAAAAGCTCTACTCCCCGAAAACGGGTAAGACCTACGAGGGCTTGATCGTCCTGGCCGACACGGGCGGCAAGTATGTGAACTACCGCATTTCGATTCCGAGGGAAAGAGAACTTACGCAGCAAGCATAGGCAAAGGGTACCCTTTTGCCGTAAATCCCCGCCCGCCGCCACAGGCCGGACGGTGATTCTGCTTGTTGGGAAGTGTCCCAAACCCTCTTGAAAATATTGCGCAGAAAGGAGGCTTACAGCTATGGCAAGTCTGCGTGACACCGTAAAAGACTATCAGGACGAATTGCGGGGCGGTATTGCATGGGTGGCGTTCTGGCGGGAGGGACGCTCCTGGAACGCAGAATATTTTTATATCGACCCGGACGACATTTTGACCGCAGAGGACAGAAACCGCCTTGAGGAAATCCGGCAGGCCGACCCCGCAGCCGTGGTGCTGAACAGCTACTACTGCGGGCAGCTTGCGGAAGATATGACCGTGGACGAGCTGACCGCAGGAGTACGCCATCACTACGAACAAGGCTTTAACGGAATTGAAGATTTTATAGAAGCCCACGACAACAGGCTATCCCCGGAGGAAATTGAGAAAGGGCAGGCAATCGCCCATGCCGCAGGACTTCCCTTTTCCGAAAAGCCCTACCGGGGAGAAGATTTTAACCCTTATATCTATGACGGCAGCATGAGTATAGAGGACTATGAACTTATGCACCGCTTGATCGAGCAAGAAAGGAGTGAACGAATGGCAGAAAAACCGATTATCAGCGGCTACCTCTCGAACCTGGGAAAGTACGCCGAGGGCAGGCCCGCCGGGGAGTGGGTGGGCTTCCCCACCACCGCAGAGCGCATGAAAGAAGCCTTTGCCCGTATCGGCCTAGACTTCAAAACGTATGAGGAATGGCACTTTACAGAATTTCAATCCTCTGTCCCCCGTCTGGCGGAGCATTTGCCGGAACACGCCCACCTGGACGAGCTGAACTATTTAAGCGCCCTGCTATCCGCCATGGACGGCGGGGAACGGGAGAAATTCGCGGCGGCGGCGCAGCATGGGGAGTACGCCGGGAACCTGCAAGACCTTATCAACCTGGCGCAAAACCTGGACTGCTACGAGCTTGTCTCCGACGTGCTGGACGAGGGGGACTACGGCCACTACCTGATCGACGAGCTGGAAACCATCAAGCTCCCGGAAGAAGCCAAGCCCTATTTTGACTATGAGGGCTACGGCGGGGACACCATCATCAATCAGGGCGGCGAGCTGACGCGCTTTGGCTACATCTACAACAACCGCAGCCCCTTTACCGAGTATTACAACGGGCGGGACGTGCCGGAGGAATACCGGGTGACGCCCACGCCGCCGGAGCCGGAACGGGAGGGGCCGGACTTTGAAGCGGCGGCCCCCGCCGCGCCCCGTCCCGTCGCGCCGATTCTCCTTGCGTCCGACAAACCCGGCGACAAAATGAAAGAGATTACCGGGCGTTTGGAACAGGGCATTACATAGTTTGTTGGATGTCTGGATTTTCGTGATCGCCCATCTTGTGTCCCAGTACCAACCGCTTTGCCATCAATTTCTTGCGGCGCTTGCTGTCCATCCGGACACCCATGGGATTGCTTGGGGCCGGGGCATTGTCCCGAAAGATCTGCCCCATGTGGTGGAACAGATTCAGCACCGCAACAGCTACTGCCGCAGCTGCTCCGCCTCCTTGATCGCTCGGAATTCTTTTTGCTCTGAGCAGCGAAGGAGTTAAGCTGATCATCAGAAGCGGAACTAACGCGGGCGTAGGCTGCCACCCGTAATTTGATATTTTGGGGGCTTTGGGTTGCCTCAATGGTAATGACCCGGCACCTCTTTTCCTGCAGTGCCATACTTCCCTCGGTTTGCCGGTTTTTTGCCATGCTGCTTCACCTCCTGCGCGACACAAACACTACCACACTTTTAGAGAAATATCTATGAAAACATCAACCATTCAGAGAGAAATAATAAGGTCTGCACCTGTTTGGACAGCAATTCTGGAGAGAATTCGTTTGGCCTCTTTGTCTGTGAGTTTGCCTTGTTCGCACAACCGACGCAATAGGACTGTAATCCCCAACAAATCGATATTGGCCATCTTGTATTCCTCCATCCTAAGTAAATATGTGGCTTGATACTACAAGCATAGGGGCCGTTCCCTGGTTCGAAGTGATTTAACCAAAACCTCACCGATTGAACGGCCCCCATGGATTCTAATATCAAGACTTAAAGCAGCCTATGCTTGTCCGTATTCGACACTACTTCCCCGGACATGGGCGATAACGAGAACAGCGGCTGGCACCGCTTCATGGGTATCTCACCCCCGGCAGGATCTCTGTCGGCCGCCCTCCTTGCTTGATCCACAATGGGGCTGGGACTGGACGGAAGTATCATTATCGGTCTGACAGGGTCATGGCACAGCAGCTTACCAAAGTTGCCAGCCGGGGATGAGTATGCGCTCGCCGCCTTTCTGGCCGTCGCTTGATGGAGTTTCGCTCCACAGGCAGGTCCTGGCGCATCCCCAGCATTGCTTTCCCTTTTGGGGCCTGTCAGCTAACGTATTCTCGCTAACCGGATATGATCGCCTCTCGACGGTATTTATCAAGGAGCAGTCAGGCTGAATTGCCTTTCACTCTCCTACTGCACAAAAATCCCTTAAAACGAAACACCTCCAAAGAAATTTTTTAAAAATTTTTCAAACTGGCGTTTGTATTTCCGGGCCGTCTGAGGTGAAACCTTATATTTTCGTACAAGCATAGGGACGCAGTTCCTAAGCCACAGAGTCAAAACACTGGTTGAGCAGAGGGTCTTGGTTTAGTACCCCTTCCTTTTGAGCCAATTCCATCCCATACTGCTCCAGATCCACCCCACGGGGCAGGAATTCATAGCAGTGAAGATTCTGAGCCAAGTCCAGAGCCAGGTCCAGTCGGTGACAATCCTCCAGCTCTATCACTGCCTGCCACTTCTCCAGCCAGTGGGGTTCGCCCTGCCCCTGTTCCGCCCAGACATAGCCGAAGTCGATGGCGTGGCTTACCAGCTCGCCGGCGGTATCATACTGCGCAAGAAGATCAGTAAGCTGTGGCAAAGCACAGTCCGCATCCACCGCAATGCACTGCTCCAAGGTCTCCGCGTCTAGGGCATCCAGGCCCAGCAGCAGTTCATCTGGGTGTGCGATATCCAAACTTAGCGCCCTTTTCGGTCTGCCGACCAGCCAACACAGTACCGTTGAATTCAGCGAGGGACTGATACGGCTCCGACAATCCTATCGCCTGGAGAACTGGGGCGTGTTCCAAATGGCTCATATATTCCAGAACTGTTCCGGCCATATCTGTAACCTTGGCACATGCCTGTTCTCGCTCAGGCAAGTTCACATCCTCCTGACGGTAGAAAACATTCCCCTGATCATTGACCCGGCATAATCGCTGGCCTTGATACTCCACCGGCAGAGAATCATTTTCCTGGGGCAGGAGAGTAAAACCAGCCCGCCCCAGGACGAGGGCTAGTTCCTTAAAATACCGATCTCTTTTCATGTTCCTTACCTCCTTGGGCTGGCGCCCTTTTTGAATTTTGGGAGAACGCAAAAAGGGCGCCGCTCTGATGGTATCAAGACCAACAAAACGGCGCCCTCAATGTTGTATATTATTTTATTGTAAAAATCAGCGCCCTTTTTGAAACCAGTTGCTTCAAAAAGGGCGCCAAGCATAGAAGCCTGCACCGAACCCCGGAACAAAGGGGTTCAAATCTGGGCGATTACTGAAATCAGCCGTTTGGCATCTATGGAATAATCGGTAAATTTTCGAGCAAAAAAAGCCCGGAAACGCTTGATGCCGTAGGCGTTCAGCCTACGGCATCTATAGCGTTTTGATATTCTGGAGGTGCCACCCAGATTTGAACTGGGGAGTGGAGCTTTTGCAGAGCTCTGCCTTACCACTTGGCTATGGCACCATATGGAGCAGGGCTGCTCCAAAAAATTGGAGCGAGTGACGAGGCTCGAACTCGCTACCTCCACCTTGGCAAGGTGGCGCTCTACCAGATGAGCTACACTCGCAGGTTGCCTGGAGAGGAGTGCCCTCTCCAGGGCTTTTGGTGCCTCCGGCCGGAATCGAACCAGCGACACGGGGATTTTCAGTCCCCTGCTCTACCAACTGAGCTACAGAGGCAAGTCTTTCTTTGAAAAGAATAAGTTAAGTAAGGAACGTAACCGAAGTTTTCTTCGCTTACTTTCTTTCAAAAGAAAGTAAGTGGCGATTTGGACGGGGCTTTTGCCTCATCCTTCGGATGAATACACCCTTTCGCCGGAGAAAAAAGTGGCGACTCGGAAGGGACTTGAACCCTCGACCTCCGGCGTGACAGGCCGGCGTTCTAACCAACTGAACTACCGAGCCAGGTAGTCATGGGGGGAAGTGGTGGGAACAACAGGGCTCGAACCTGTGACCCCATGCTTGTAAGGCATGTGCTCTACCAGCTGAGCTATGCTCCCGAGTTGTTTGCCTCACTTGCGACGGCTTCGCTAGTATACTAGATTTTCGTCCCAATGTCAACAGGTAAATTGAATTTTTTTAAAAGTTTTTTTCACTGACTTTTTTATCCTGAAAGTGGATGGATGATTTGTTTCCATTCTATGAAATAATGAAGGAAATACCGTGGGATTTTCTTGACATACTACCGCCCCCAGTGACATAATTAAGACGATACTAAGCGCCTTGATATTCGCTTGCTTCTATGCAATAGAATCATTAGCAGCCAGATTGATACTATGCCGGCCACGGCCAGGCGAAGGAGGAGCTCCATATGGAGAATAAGGTGAAACGTATTGGTGTTTTGACCAGCGGCGGCGATGCCCCCGGTATGAACGCGGCGGTGCGTGCAGTGGTGCGTACCGCAGTGAGCCACGGAATCCAGTGTGTGGGTATCCGCAGAGGCTGGAACGGTCTGATCAACAGTGATTTTGTTCAGCTCACCGGCTCCAGTGTAAGCCATATCATCAACAAGGGCGGCACCATGCTGTACACCGCCCGCAGCATGGAGTTTATGACCGAGGAAGGCCGGGCGAAGGCTTTGAATACCTGTAAGCTGCTGGGACTGGACGGCATCGTGGCCATCGGCGGCGACGGTACGTTCCGGGGCGCTCTGGCTCTCTCCCGCCAGGCTGCTGAGGCGGGCAGCGATCTGAGCGTAGTAGGTATCCCTGCCACCATCGACAACGACATCGGCTGCTCCCACTACACCATCGGCTTTGATACCGCCTGCAACACTGCCGTGGAGTGCATCGATAAACTGCGGGACACCATGCAGTCCCACGAGCGCTGCTCCGTGGTGGAGGTCATGGGACGCCACGCCGGCTATCTGGCGCTGTATGTAGGCATCGCTGTGGGCGCCACGGCCGTGCTCATCCCCGAGCGCGAGGTGGACTTCCAGGAGGATGTGGTAGAGAAGATCCGCCGGGCCCGCCTGGCCGGTTCCACCCACTACATGGTGGTGGTAGCCGAAGGCGCCGGCAGTGCCTTTGATATCGGCAAGCGCATCCACGAGGAAGTGGGTATCGATCCCCGTGTCACCGTTCTGGGCCATATCCAGCGCGGCGGCTCCCCCACTGCCCGGGACCGTGAAACCGCCAGCCGTATGGGCTACGAGGCCGTGCTCACCCTGATGAGCAACCGGGGCAACCGGATCATCGCCACCCGGGACGGCCACATCGTGGACTTGGACATGGAGGAAGCGTTGGCCATGACCAAGCAGTTCCAGATGGACCGCTATCAGGTCCTGGAGGCCCTGACCAACAACGGCGGTCTCATGCTTTAAGCGGAGAGAAACGCTCTCTCAGCGCCTCTGAGAAGCAAAGACAGCGGTTCTGCTGCTTTTGGCAGCAGAACCGCTTTTCTTGTTTTCTTTGTTCACGAAAAAACTCCGCGCCCACCATCCGGTGGGTGCGGAGTTTTTGCAGCTTGAAATACGATCAGTCGGGGCTGATGGTGTAGTTGGGAGCCTCTTTGGTGATATAAATATCGTGGGGGTGAGACTCGCGCAGGCCGGCGGCGGTGATCTGGATGAACTGAGACTTGGACTGCAGCTCCTCGATGTTGTGGCAGCCGCAGTAGCCCATACCGGCCTTCAGGCCGCCCATGAGCTGGAAGATGGTCTCGCTGGTCAGTCCCTTATAGGGCACACGGCCCTCCACGCCTTCGGGAACCAGCTTCTTGTTGTTCTCCTGGAAGTAGCGGTCCTTGGAGCCGTGGTTCATGGCAGCCAGGGAGCCCATGCCGCGGTAGGTCTTGAACTGACGGCCCTGGTAGATCTCGGTGTCGCCCGGGGACTCCTCACAGCCCGCCAGCAGGGAGCCGATCATGACCGCGCTGCCGCCGGCCGCAATGGCCTTGACAATGTCGCCAGAGAACTTTACGCCGCCGTCGGCAATGATGGGAATGCCGTACTTGGCAGCCACACAGGCGGCGTCATAGATGGCGGTGATCTGAGGCACGCCGATGCCGGCCACCACACGGGTGGTGCAGATGGAGCCGGGGCCAATGCCTACCTTCACGCAGTCCGCGCCCGCCCCAATGAGGTCCCGGGTGCCTTCGGCAGTGGCCACGTTGCCGGCGATGAGCTGTACGTCGGGGTACAAAGCCTTGATGCGCTTGACGGTCTCCAGCACGTTGTGGGTCTGGCCGTGGGCGGAATCCAGGCCCAGCACGTCCACGCCGGCCTCCACCAGAGCGGCCACACGGTCCAGCACGTCCTTGGTGGCGCCGATGGCGGCACCCACCAGCAGGCGGCCCTTCTCGTCACGGGCGGAGTTGGGGTATACCTCGGCCTTCTCGATATCCTTGATGGTGATGAGGCCCTTCAGATGGAACTCGCTGTCCACGATGGGGAGCTTCTCAATCTTGTGCCTGCGCAGGATCTCCTTGGCCTGAGCCAGGGTGGTGCCCTCGGGGGCGGTAACCAGATTTTCCTTGGTCATCACGTTGTCGATGAGCTGGCTCATATCGGTCTCAAACTTCATATCCCGGTTGGTGATGATGCCGATGAGCTTGCCGTTGTCGCAGATGGGCACGCCGGAGATGCGGTACTTGGCCATCAGCTCGTCCGCCTCGGCCAAAGTGTGGCCGGGAGCCAGCCAGAAGGGATTGGTGATGACGCCGTTTTCAGAGCGCTTGACCATATCCACCTGCTCGGCCTGCTGGCTGATGGACATATTCTTATGGATAATGCCGATGCCGCCTTCACGGGCAATGGCGATAGCCATGCGGTACTCGGTTACGGTATCCATGGCGGCACTGACGAGGGGAATATTCAGACGGATCTTCTTTGTCAGCTGAGTATGGAGATCTACGTCAGCGGGCAGCACGTCGCTGGCCGCGGGAATCAGCAGAACGTCATCAAAGGTAAGACCCTGCTTCAAAAACTTCTGAGCGGCATCTTGATTAACCATAAGCTACAACTCCTTTTCGTTTCGTTCGCCCAAAAAAGGGCGAATCGTCTCAAAAAACACCTGTAATAGATTTATTGTACCTGCCGTTCCAGCCCTTGTCAAGGAAGCACTTTACCGAAAATCAGGGACGCCTCAAAGCGGGATTTGCCCTCCTCGTCCATACCCTGGACAAAGTGAGTGTCCCCATCCTGCCCCAACTGCATTTCCAGCTCATCCCCGGGGCGGCACTCGGCCAGGTAGCCGATCTGCAGCTGGGAGAGAAACTTGTCCTCCTCCAGATCCTGCATCTCCAGGGCGTCGCAGGCAAAGTCGGCATAGCGGCAGTTGTTCACGTGGCCGTTGATGTCGGTGTCGCTGTACTGCATCCGACGGCGGCAGGCGGGCTGCATATTCTGGGGCAGGCGCAGCTTGGTGAGCTTCTTGGTTTTACACAGCTCTCCGCCGCTGGTGTCCTTCAGTTCTTCCACTCCATCCAGCCGCAGGATCTTCCGGTCATTGACCCGAACCAACACCCAGATGGACACGCACTCCCCCACCGGCTTGCCGTCCACCAGCAGGTCGTAGTCCCGGTACATGGTGGCCGCACGGCCTCCCCGGTGCCAGGTACGGATGGTCAGCTTCTCCTCCCAACGCAGAGGGCGGTCCAGGCGGTACCACACCCGGGTGAGCATCCAGAACGCCCCGTAGCGCTCCATGATCTTTTCCCGGGTAAAGCCCCCGTGCTCGGCAGCCTGGGTGGCTGCCTCCTGAAGGTGGCCCAGCAGGGGGCCGGCCTTGCAGTATCCTCTCCCGTCCACATCCCGGGAGTCGATGGGCAGGGTCATCTCATAAAACTGGCTCATTGGTTCTCCTTTCCCCGGATCAAAAGCTTTGTCTTGCAGCAGATATCGTCAATGTCGTCGGCGGTGGCGGCGGGAATGCGCATCTGAGCCCCGCATTCCTTGCAGATGAGGTCCACCGAACTGTAATTGACCTGGAAGGTCCAGCTATGGCTGCCACAGGTGCAGGAGATGCCGTCCCGGGCGGCGATGTCCCGGATTTCGGATAAAACCTCCTCCATCACCATCTCATCCAGGAATACGCCCCGCTCTCCCCCTTCGTCCTCCAGCTTGTCCAGGGCCTGTTCCAGGCGGGCGGTGGCGGCGTACACCGGTCCCTCCTCGCCTACATAGCAGCAGTCCAGCCCTGACTGGGTGCAGGAGAAGGCCAACGCCTTCTCCCGTAGGAATGCGGTGGAAGAACAGGACACCAGATGCTCCCGGCCGCAGTACAGGCAGGGCACCTTCAGCCGCACCCGCTGGGGCAGAAACTCCACATCCAGCTCCGAGTGGCCGCAGGGACATTTGATGCGGGTGGGTGATGCGGCCAAGGCAAACACGTCCTTCTCTACAATGACTGATTGGCGGCATCGGGGACAAATATAGGATAAAAAGCGGGTCTTTTCCTGCGTCATACTGGAGTTCCTCCGTTTGTCTTTGAATGGTTAATTATTATATTATACTCCACCTTCTCCTCTTTTTCCAGGGGCAGGCGTATAACTTTTTCCATTCCGGAGACCCTAATTTCATCCTTATTGTGAGGTGGCAGCTATGAGCAAGAAAAAGCTGGGACAGCAGACGGTGGCCTTCTCCCACCCCCCCTCTTTTTTGGCCTGTGCCAATGTGGTAGGGCAGCTGGAGGGACAGGGGCCTTTGGCCCAGACCTTCGATCTCATTGACAGCGACGACACCTTCGGGGAGTCCACCTGGGAGAAGTCGGAGAGCGCCATGCAGAAAAAGGCCCTGTCCCTGGCCCTGGACAAGCTGGGACAGGGGGCGTCCACCCTGGACTGG
Source organism: uncultured Oscillospiraceae bacterium (assembly GCA_944385665.1). Lineage (GTDB taxonomy): Bacteria > Bacillota > Clostridia > Oscillospirales > Oscillospiraceae > Lawsonibacter. Next base: position 15,884 of record CALWYB010000091.1, on the reverse strand, counting down.
CTGTTTGCGGGCGATCTGCTCAACCAGTGCATCAGCTCCTCCTTTGCCGCCCGGGAGCAGCATGTTCCCTTCTTCGGCCTGTACGGGGCCTGCTCCACCATGGGGGAGGGGCTGATCCTGGCCTCCATGGCCCTGGACGGCGGCTTTGGACAGCGGGCGGCCGCCGTGGCCTCCTCCCACTTCTGCACCGCCGAGCGGCAGTACCGCACCCCTCTGGAGTACGGCAGCCAGCGCACCCCAACCGCCCAGTGGACAGTGACCGGAGCCGGTGCGGTAATCCTGGATCAGGAAGGTCCCGGTCCCTATGTGACCCACGTGACCCCGGGAAAAATCGTGGACAAGGGGGTCACCGACACCAACAACATGGGGGCCGCTATGACGCCCGCCGCCTACGACACCATCTCCGCCCACCTCCGGGACACCGGCCGCTCCCCCGACTTCTACGACCTCATCCTCACCGGCGACCTGGGGGAGCTGGGCCGCACCCTTCTGCTGGAGCTTTTTTCCCGGGATGGGATCGACCTGTCCGAGCGCCACACTGACTGCGGCCTGCTCATCTTCGACCGGGTGCGTCAGGACGTCCATGCCGGAGGCTCGGGCTGCGGCTGCTGCGCCAGCGTGCTCACCGGATACCTGGTGGAGGGGCTGCGCAGCGGCAAGTGGCAGAACATCCTCTTCTGCCCCACCGGAGCCCTCCACTCCCCCACCTCCTCCCTCCAGGGAGAGACGGTACCGGGCATCTGTCACGCCGTGGCTCTGTCCGCCCAGCGGCCCAACCCAAATTGAGAGGTGATTTTCATGGAATACTTCAACGCCTTTTTGTGCGGCGGGCTGCTGTGCGCCCTGGGACAGATCCTCATTGACAAAACAAAACTGACCCCCGCCAAAATTCTGGTGTGCTACGTTACAGCCGGAGTAATTTTAGGGGGACTGGGTGTTTACCAGTACCTGGTGGACTGGGCAGGAGCGGGGGCCACCGTCCCCCTCACCGGCTTTGGATACACCCTGGCCAAAGGGGCGCGGGAGGCAGTACAGCAGCACGGCCTGCTGGGAGCCTTTATCGGAGGAGCCGCCGCCACGGCGGGAGGCGTGGCAGCCGCCATCTTCTTTGGTTTTCTGGCCGCTCTGCTGTTCAAGGCCCGGCCCAAACGATAAAAACAGGTGGAGTTTTCAAAAACTCCACCTGTTTTTCTTCCTTATGCACTTTTCAGCTTTTCCCCGACGACGGCCATCTGCTCCGCTGTCAGGTCCCAGTCGGCCTCCAGCTGGACGATCTTCTCCGGCCAGCACAGGACATATTTTTGCTGGAACTCCCCCTCCAGATTGAACTGATATGCCTCCTCTGCCCCCCAGGGAGCGGGGTCCACCGGTTCATACTGGACAGTTGTAAGCATTTCCCGGGTATGGGAGGCCGCCTGGACCACAGTATCCCGGCACAGCTCCCGGAAACAGGCGTTGTAGATCCAGGGAACATGGACGTTTACCAAGGTGTACTCCATCCCGGGCAGCAGTTCCTCCTGGTCAAAGCCCGTCCGGCACCGTACCTCCCGCCGGTCCAGAAACGGGGTCATATCCACGCTGACGGTGGTAAGGTACTTCTCTTCGTCCACCCCGATCAGATCACTGGCCGACAAGGGGGCCTCGATCTGCTCCGCGATGGAAAAGACGCCATGTTGGACGCCCTGGAAGAACAGCCAGGTCACTCCGCCCATCAGCACCATAGCCAAAATCACATCCACGCCCATAGTCACCCCACGGTTGAGCCCGGCGGAGGCTTTCCTGCGCTTCATGGTCCTCTTTGTTCCATTCATCGCCAGGAATATCACCACATAGGCCAGCAGCATCCCACCCGCCAAAAAGCGCATGCCCGGTCTGTTCTCCACGGCAAACCAGTAGACTAGCCCCAGGGCCATCACCGCCATGACGATATAAAAAAGTTTGTGACAGCCTTTGGTGGGCAAAAACTCTCCCCGCTGGGCGGCGGCCAGGGCCCGGCGCCGCCAGGTATAATAGACGATTAGATCCACGGCGCCGTATAGAAACAGGCACAACCCGTACAGGCCCATCAGTACTCCGCCGGGTGTGGTCAGCGCTTTGATGGGAGTATTCACCAGGGACACACACCAGCCTCCCCCAAGCAGAAATCCCAACACCAAAAACACGATATAGAGGGGCACGACCCGCCGGGCCAGCTTGCCCACCATCCGAATCTCCATCTCCGGGTCGGTCTGGATGGGCAGAGGGTCCTCCTCCTCGTTGTAAAAAATCTGCATCTGCCCCGAGAAGGCTGCCAGCTTCCACCCGGAGCGGGCACAGAACTCCTGGAAGGTAGCCTGCTCCTCGGTGGGTTCCGGCTCAAATTGGGATGCCCGGGTGTCAAAGGAGACGTAGAAATGGAGGCGCTGGGGCTCTATGGCCCGGTACTTCCAGCCCAAATTGGACAGTTCCTCCACCATCCAGCCCTTTCGGGCCATCTTCTCCAGGTGCTTCTCCATCCCCGTGTGGTCGTAGAAGGAGAAGGGAATAAACTCTCTTCGGGTGGTCTTCATGGCGTACCATCCTTTCCAAACATGGCCTCGTAGTCCTTCTGCTGCTGGCAGATACGGCGGTATTCCTCGTCCAGCCGCGCCCGCCCCTTTTCCGTCAGAATGTAGCTGCGCCGGCGGCCTTCACAGCGGGTCTCCCGGATCATCTCCGCCTCCACAAACTGCTCCAGCAGGTTGTAGAGGGTGCCTGGTCCCACCCGCACCCGGCCGTTTGTCATGGCCGGGATCTGGTCCATCACGTCCATGCCGCAGTTCTCCCGGCTGAGACACAAAAGCACGTAGTACATCTGCTCCGTCAGGGTCTGAAATTTCGCCCGGGGCACCGCCCTCACCTCCTTTATATCGAATATCGTTATTTTCATCTTCAGTATATACTCGAATATCGATATTGTCAAGAGTCAACGCAAAGAAGGTGCAAGTTTTCTTCTTGTGTGGTATACTGGTCCCAAATACAACGGCGGCCCAACCGGCCGCCTCCATGCTGTAAGAAGGAGGAATTCCACCATGCTGGCCTATACCTACGTAAAACAAGGCACCTTTGCCCTGCTGGAAAAGCCCAAGCCTGCCTTGCAGGACGACCGGGACGCCATTGTCCGGGTCACCCTCTCCAGCATCTGCACCAGCGACCTGCACATCAAGCACGGCTCGGTGCCCCGGGCGGTGCCCGGCATCACAGTGGGCCACGAGATGGTGGGCGTGGTAGAGCAGGTGGGCTCCGCCGTCTCTAAAGTGCGCCCCGGCGACCGGGTGACGGTCAATGTGGAGACCTTCTGCGGGGAGTGCTTCTTCTGCCAGCACGGCTGGGTGAACAACTGCACCGACCCCAATGGCGGCTGGGCTCTGGGCTGCCGCATGGACGGGGGCCAGGCGGAGTACGTCCGGGTCCCTTACGCGGACCAGGGGCTGGACAAGATCCCGGATGGAGTCACCGACGAGCAGGCCCTCTTTGTGGGGGACATCCTGGCCACCGGCTACTGGGCCGCCGACATCGCCCAGATCGGCCATGAAGATACAGTGCTGGTCATCGGGGCCGGTCCCACCGGCCTGTGTACCCTCCAGTGCGTGCTGCTGAAGGAGCCAAAACAGGTCATCGTCTGCGAGAAGGACCCCGGACGGCGCTCCTTCGTGAAGGAGCACTATCCCCAGGTGCTGACGGTGGAGCCGGAGCAGGCCGCCGGCTTTGTCCGCGCCCAAAGCGCCCACGGAGGGGCCGACCGGGTGCTGGAGGTGGCGGGCGGCGGGGACAGCTTCACCCTGGCCTGGACCTGCGCCCGGCCCAACGCCATCGTCACCGTGGTGGCCCTGTACGACGCTCCCCAGGTCCTCCCGCTCCCGGATATGTACGGCAAGAACCTCACCTTCCAGACCGGCGGAGTGGACGGCTGCCGCTGTGGGGAGATCCTCTCCCTCATCGCCCAGGGTAAGCTGGACACCACCCCCCTCATCACCCATACCTATCCCCTCAAACACATCGACGCGGCCTACGACCTGTTCGAAAACCGGCGGGACCACGTCATCAAGGTGGCTGTGGCCCCATAATTTACATACGTTCCGGGAGGGCTCGTTGGAGTCCTCCCGGCTTTCAGGAGTAACCCATGACCTTCGATCAGTTTAAAACCCAATACCATTTAAATCTTAACCCTCAGCAGGAGGAGGCCGTCCAGGCCCTCTCCGGGCCGGTGCTGCTGCTGGCGGTGCCGGGCAGCGGCAAAACCACGGTGCTGGTCTCCCGCATCGGCTATCTCATCGCCCAGGGGGTTCCCCCGGAGCATATCCTCACCATGACCTATACCGTCTCCGCCGCCCGGGACATGGCCCGGCGCTTCGCCTCCTTTTTTGGTCAGTCTCTGGCCGACCGGCTGGAGTTTCGCACCATCAACGGGGTGTGCAGCCGCATCATCCGCGCCTATGAGCGCACCCAGGGTAGGAAAGCCTTTGATCTGTTAGAGGACACCGGACGTCAGGCGGCCATCATCGGGGAGATCTGTCGGCGGCAGAGCGGAGAGTTTGCCTCGGAGAGCACCGTCAAGGCGGTGCAGACCGCCATCACCTACGTGAAAAACAGCATGATCTCCGGCGAGGAGCTCCAGGAGGTGGAGGTGGAAGGGGTAGAGTTTCCCCCCATCTACCAGGAGTACTGCCGCCTGCTGCGCACCCACCAGCTCATGGACTACGACGACCAGATGATCTACGCCCACCGGATTTTGCGCCAGTTTCCCCAGCTTTTGGAGAAGTTCCGCCGCCGCTATCCCTATCTGTGTGTGGACGAGGCCCAGGACACCTCCAAAATCCAGCACGCCATTCTCCATCTGCTGGCGGGACAAAACGGGAACCTCTTTCTGGTGGGCGATGAGGACCAGAGCATCTACGGCTTCCGCGCCGCCTATCCCCAGGCCCTCACCCAGTTTGAATCCATCTATCCCGGGGCAAAGGTACTCTATCTGGAGCAAAACTACCGCTCTACCCGGCCCATTGTGGCCGCCGCCCAGAAGTTTATTGAGCAGAACAAAAACCGCCGCCCTAAGCACATGAAGGCGGTACGGGGGGAGGGTCCGGCCCTAAAGGAAATTTGGGTCCAGGACCGCAGCGCCCAGTACCGCTATCTGGCCCAGGTGGCCCAGGACTGCAAGGAGGAGACGGCGGTCCTTTACCGGGACAACGACAGCGCCCTGCCCCTCATCGACCTGCTGGAGCGCCAGGGTATCCCCTATCGCTGCCGCCAGGTGGACAGCGGCTTTTTCACCCACCGGGTGGTACGGGATATGGTGGATATTCTCACCCTGGCCCAAGATCCCTGGGACGGGGAGGCCTTTCTCCGCATCTACTATAAATTAGGGGCGGGCATCAGCCGGGCGGCGGCGGAGCAGGCCGTGTCCCAGTGCGGCCCGGGCACACCGCCCATCCTGGAGATCCTCTCCACCCTCCCGGGTACCTCCCCCTGGACCCGCCGCCAGTGCAAGGCCCTCCAGACCCACATGGCCAACCTGCTCACCCAGCGGGCCGACCGTGGGGTGTACCGCATCGTCCATTTTATGGGCTACGGGGACTATTTGGAGCAGCGGGGCATGGACCAGAGTAAGACGCAGATTCTGGAGGCCCTGGGAGCCAACGAGCCCACCCCCGGCGGACTGCTGGCGCGGCTGGAGGTACTGCGGGAGCTGGTGCGGGCTGGATCGTCTCAACAAGACTGTCCCTTTGTCCTCTCCACCATCCACTCCAGCAAGGGTCTGGAGTACCGGCGGGTCATTCTCATGGACGTGGCCGACGGTCTGCTGCCCAAGACGCTGCCCGGTCCGGACCCCTCCCCCCAAGAGCTGGACGCCTACGAGGAGGAGCGGCGGCTGTTCTACGTAGGCATGACCCGGGCCAAGGAGGAGCTGTGGGTGATGCGTTTCCGCCGCAGCGAGCTCACCAGCCGCTTTGCCTCCGCCCTGTTCCCCAAGCCCAAGGAGGAGACCAAAAAGGCGGCCCCCCTCTCCCCCCGGGCGGTGCCCGACCTGGTGGCCATTGAGCAGACCGCCCGGCGCTGCATCCCCGGCACGGCCCTGTGCCACCGCAGCTTCGGACCGGGAAAAGTCGTCTCCCGCTCAGGAGATATCGTCTCCGTCCGCTTTGCCGATGGCGTGGAACGGCGCTTCTCTCTGACTGCCGCCCTGCGGCTGGGGCAGTTTCAGCTGGCGGAAGAAAAAATCTAAAAAATTTTTCTCCCGATGAATGGATTTGCCCGGCTCATTCGTATTGCTTATGAAGGGCCAAGAAAGTCCTATCATCCTTAAGGGAGGTTTTCATATGAAAAAGATGGTTTCTATTTTGCTGGTTGGCGCCCTGGTGCTGGGCTTGATTATCACCGGTACTTTGGCCGCCGGACCCTGGAGCCACGGAGGCGGGCACCATAACTCCAGCCTGTCTTGCCAGGATTCCAATGGCAGCGGCATCTGTGCCTATCACGGTTCCAACTGTACCTACACAGATACCGACGGCGACGGCATCTGCGACAACCAGGGCTCCAACTGCAACCATGTGGACGCTAACAACGATGACATCTGCGACAACCACGGCGCCAACTGCAGCTATGTGGATGCCAATGGCGACGGAGCCTGCGATAACCAGGGTTCCAACTGCAGCTATGTGGACGCCGACGGCGACGGTGTCTGTGACAACCACGGTACCAACTGCAGCCATGCAGATGCCAACGGCGACGGTGTCTGTGACAACCATGGTACCAACTGCAGCCATGCCGATGCCAACGGCGACGGCATCTGCGATAACCACGGTAGCAGCTGCAGCTACGTGGACGCCAACGGCGACGGCATCTGCGACAACCAGGGCTCCAACTGTACCCACCAGGATACCAACAGCGACGGCGTCTGTGACCTGTGCAGACAGAATTGCGGCGGTTCCGGCTGCGGAAACGGCCAGAGTCTGGGGCATAGTCAGGGCCATCACGGCAGCGGACACCACGGAGGCGGCCACTGCAACTAACAAAGTAAAAGGGTGAGAACATGCGCAGCGAAGAGGAGGCCAACCGTGCCATCGACCGCTATGCCGATCTGGTGCGGCGGCTCTGCATGGTGCATTTGAAAAATCCGGCCGACACCGAGGACATATTTCAGAACGTGTTTCTGAAGTATGTCCTCAGCTCCGCTGTGTTTGAAAACCCGGAACACGAAAAAGCCTGGTTTATCCGGGTGACCATCAACGCCTGCCGGGACCTGCTGAAAAGCTTTTTCCGCAGCCGCACCGTCTCCCTGGACGAGCTGGCCGACCAGCCCGACCAGCTCTCCCAAGAAAACCGGGAGGTACTGGAGGCTGTCCTCTCCCTGCCAGCCAAATACCGGGATGTGGTGTATCTCCACTACTACGAGGGCTACACTGCCAAGGAGATCGGCACGATTTTAAAGAAAAATACCAACACCGTTTACACCCTGCTGACCCGCGCCCGGGAGCAGCTGCGCAGCACACTGGGAGGTGACCGCATTGAACCGACCGATCCATGACGCCTTTCAGGCCGTCCAGGCCAGCCCGGAGCTGAAGGAACGCACCCGGGCCTACCTCCACGCCCGGCGTGCCCCCCACCGTCCCCGGTATCGGGCCATGGCAGCAGCGGCCGCCTGTCTGCTGGTGGTTTTTCTGGGCACCGGCGGTGTGCTGGCCTGGTTTACCCCGGTCTCTGCCGTCAGTGTGGAGGCCGGTACCTCCCTGGAGCTGAGCCTGAACCGGTTTGACCGGGTGCTCCAGGTCCAGGGGGACAGCGCCCAGGATCAGGAGCTGGCCGACCGGCTGGAGCTTCTCTACCGCACCTACACCGACGCCCTGGAGGCCATTTTGGCCAGCCAGGAGGTCACCCAGGCTCTGGACAGCGGGGCAGAATTGTCCGTGACAGTAGCGGGGCAGAACGAGCAGCACTGCGAGGATCTGCTGGAGGACACCCAATCTTACGCCGGACACGGCAGCTGCTCCAGCGCCGACTGGTCCCAGGTCACTGCGGCCCAGCAGGAGGGACTGTCTCTGAGCAAATATCAGATGCTCCTCCAGCTCCAGGCTCTGGACCCCTCCATTACCGCAGAACAGGTGCAGGCGTGTTCCATGCATGATCTGCGCCATTGGCTGGCCGATCTGTCCGGCACCGGTCAAACTGCCAGTTCCAGCTCCAACGGTGATTCCTGCAAGGATGACAGTCAGGAGCACGAATCTGGTCATGACAGCAGCGGCAACGGTGGATCGAATTACAACTCCAATCATAGCAGCGGCAGCACAACACAATCGGCTCACGACTCCGACCACGGCAATGGCAGCGCAGCCGGCCAAAGCAACAACGCCGGCCAGAGCGGCACATCGGAGCACCACGGCGGCAACGGCGGCCATCGGGGAGATGACTGAGTTCGTTCCACCCGGTTTCGACAAATTGTCGAATTCGCCCCCCTCTTTTTGGACAGAATCTTCTCAACTTGCAGATTGTTTTTTCCCGTTGACTGTGGTATAGTATTGCCTACATGAAAAGGGAGTAGTTGCAAGCCGCTTTGTCAACATCCCGGTTATCTTCGGATAATCTGGCAGGGCGGGCCCCATCTTTGGTGGTAACAAGACTTTTCGGCAGTTTTACTCTGCCGGAAGGTCTTTTTTTATTGCTTCCGGCGCAAAATACCCGTACAAACGGATTAGAGAAAGAAAGGCGACGTGTTATGGATCAAAACTTCTTCCAAAAAACACCCAAGCAGACCCTGGAACAGCTTCAAGTGACTTCAGATGGCCTCACCAGCGCCCAGGCCGCCCAGCGTCTGGCTCAGTACGGCCCCAACCAGCTGGCTGAGGGCAAGAAAAAAAGCGTGCTGGCCGTCTTTGCCGAGCAGTTCAAAGACCTGCTGGTGGCGATTCTGATTGCAGCCGCCCTCATCTCCATGTTCTCCGGCAATCTGGAGAGCACCCTGGTCATCTTTGCCGTGCTCATTCTGAATGCCATCCTGGGCACCGTGCAGTATTTCAAGGCGGAAAAATCCCTGGAGAGCTTAAAGGCCATGAGCGCCCCCACCGCCAAGGTCTTGCGGGACGGTCAGCGGCTGGAGCTGCCCAGCGATCAGGTGGTCCCCGGCGACATCATCGAGCTGGAGGCCGGCGACCTGATCGTGGCCGACGGCCGCCTGCTGAACTGCTGGTCTCTCAAGGTCAATGAGAGCTCCCTCACCGGTGAGAGTGAGGCGGTGGAAAAGACCAACCAGGCCATTGAGGGTGAAAAGGTTGCCTTGGGCGACCAGAAAAACATGGTCTTCTCCGGCTCCCTGGTCACCTACGGCCGTGCCGTCATGGTGGTTACCGCCACCGGCATGGACACCCAGCTGGGCCGCATCGCCACCCTGATGAACCAGACTCAGCAGCGCAAGACCCCCTTGCAGAAGAACCTGGACGACTTCTCCAGCAAGCTGGCCATGGTCATCATGGTCATCTGCGCCGGCGTGTTCCTCCTGTCCGTCTTCCGCAGCCACATGGGCATTCTGGACTCCCTGATGTTCGCCGTGGCCCTGGCGGTGGCCGCCATCCCCGAGGCCCTCAGCTCCATCGTCACCATCGTGCTGGCCATGGGCACCCAGAAGATGGCCCGGCAGAACGCCATCATCAAGGAGCTGAAAGCGGTGGAGAGCCTGGGCTCTGTCCAGGTCATCTGCTCCGATAAGACCGGCACCCTCACCCAGAACCGCATGACTGTCCAGAACATCTGGGCCGACGGCGTCCTTACCCGGGGCACCGACCTGGAGCTGGCCAACGACGCCCAGCGCACCCTGCTGAAGATCGCTCTGCTGGACAGCGACGCCACCATGGACCACGACACCGGCGCCGCCGTGGGCGACCCCACCGAGGTGGCCCTCATTCAGCTGGGCGGCCGCTTCGGCGTGGAAGAGCGCGCCTACCGCACCCAGCATCCCCGCCTGGCCGAGCTGGCCTTTGACTCCGACCGCAAACTGATGAGCACCCTTCATAACACCGACGATGGTCCCACCCTGTACACCAAGGGCGCCATTGACGAGCTGCTGGACCGCTCCACCCAGCTGCTCACCGCCAACGGTCCCGTCCCCATGACCCCCGAGCTTCGCGCCCAGATCGAGCAGGTCAACCGCCAGCAGTCGGAAAACGGCCTGCGTGTGCTAGCCTTTGCCCAGCGCCCCATGAAGGAGGCCCGGCTGCTCACCCTGGAGGATGAGAACGATTATACTTTCGTGGGCCTTATCTCCATGATCGACCCGCCCCGCCCGGAGAGCATCCAGGCGGTGGCCGACGCCAAAAAGGCAGGCATCCGCACCGTGATGATCACCGGCGACCACAAGGTCACCGCCACCGCTATCGCCAAGCAGATCGGCATCTTCGGTGAGGGCGATATGTCCCTGGACGGTGTGGAGCTGGACTCCATGAGTGATGAGGAGCTGGACGAGAAGCTCCCCCACATCGCCGTCTACGCCCGGGTCTCCCCGGAGCACAAGATCCGCATTGTCACCGCCTGGCAGCGCCGGGGCTGCATCTCCGCCATGACCGGCGACGGTGTCAACGACGCCCCCGCTCTGAAGAAGGCGGACGTGGGCGTGGCTATGGGTATCACCGGCACCGAGGTAAGTAAGGACGCCGCCGCCATGATCCTGGCCGACGACAACTTTGCCACCATCGTCAAGGCGGTGCTCAACGGCCGCAGCGTGTACGCCAACATCCGCAACGCCATCCAATTCCTGCTCTCGGGCAATATGGCCGCCATTCTGGCCGTCATCTACGCCTCCATCGCTGGTCTGAGCGTCCCCTTCCAGCCGGTACACCTGCTGTTTATCAACCTGCTCACCGACAGCCTGCCCGCCATCGCCCTGGGCATGGAGCCCGCCCGGGCCGGTCTCATGGACCAGCCGCCCCGTGACCCCAACGCCTCCATGATGGATAAGCCCATGCTCTCCCGGGTGTTTGGTCAGGGCCTGATGATCGGTATCGCCTCCATGGCCGCCTTCTATATCGGCCTCAATCAGTCCGGCCCCGCTCTGGCCAGTACCATGGCCTTTGCCACCCTTACCCTGGCCCGCCTGTTCCACGGCTTCAACTGCCGGGGCAAGGAGTCCATTCTTAAACTGGGACTGGGCAGCAACCCCTACTCCCTGATGGCCTTCGGCGTGGGCATCCTGCTGCTGGCTCTGGTGCTGTTTGTCCCCGCCATGGAGAATCTGTTCCTTGTCCATCCCCTCACCGGCTTTGACCTTCTGTGTGTGCTGGGGCTGGCTTTTGCCCCCACCCTGCTGATTCAGCTCACTCGTATTCTTCAGGGCCGATAAGGTTCCAAATAAAAAATGGCTCCCCAATCGGGGAGCCATTTTTTATTCCTTCCAGAGATCCGGATATATTTCTTTTGCGATTTGCGCTGCCTCCCGGTCGAAAAGCACCAGGGATACCGCCATCTCATGTTCCTTCAAAAAAGCCTGGATAGTACGCACCGCCACTTCCAGGGCCTGCTCCTTGGGGTAGCCGTACACCCCGGCAGAGATCAGGGGAAAGGCTACCGAGGCACACCCCTTCTCCCGGGCCAGCTCCAGGCTGGTGCGGTAGCAGGAGGTGAGCTTCTCCCGCTCGCCCCGCTGTCCCCCGTGCCAAACCGGCCCTACCGTATGGATCACATACCGGCAGGGCAGCTGATAGGCCCGGGTCACTTTGGCATCTCCCGTATCGCAGCCGCCCAGCGTGCGGCATTCAGCCAGCAGCTCCGGACCGGCGGCCCGGTGAATGGCTCCATCCACCCCGCCGCCCCCCAGCAGAGACCGGTTGGCCGCATTGACGATGGCATCCACCCTCATCTTGGTAATATCCCCACGCAGTATTTGCAGCCCCATGACCGCACCTCCTTTATTATCTGGCTTTTATTGTAACCTCTTATCTCAAAAAAGGCAACGGCACAGCACACTTACCGCTCCAGCTTGCCCCGGTAGCCCATCAGGCCGCCCAGATTTTCCGCCTGGTATCCCGACCGCTTCAGCCACCGGCATGCCTCGCCGCTGCGGGCTCCGCTGTGGCAGTAGACATAGAGAGGCCGTCCCTGAGGAATCTGGGCCGAGGAGAGCTGATCCAGCGGGATATTAACCGCCCCGGGCAGATGGCCGCCGGCATATTCCTCCGGGGTCCGCACATCCAGCAGCACCCCATTTTTCTCCATCCGGGCCAGTCCCGCCTCCAGAGAGGAACCTCCGGTCAAAAAGGAAAAGAATCCCATTGCATATTCACTCCTTCGTCTTACTTTGTTGTCTGGTTCTTCTCCAGTATACCCCGGATGACCCCATTTTCTGTGATCTCGTCACCGTTTGACAAAAAAAGCAGGCCGGAGATCCTCTGACAGAAGATCTCCGGCCTGTATGTCATGAGTTGATTACGCGTGGTGCTTGAGGCCCAGGTTCTCAGACTGGAAAGCCCACAGCATACCAGCCACAACAACCAGCATCCCGACGATGCTGAGCACATCATGAAGGATCATCTCGCTCAACTCCTTTCTTCTTTCAAGCATATGGTAATCCAATCCCCTTCTTCCCGTCAATGTATGAAATTACAATTTCTTCCGTTCTTTTTTCTTGTCCTATGTGCACTTTTTTGTCCGATCTGTCAACGGGTAAAAAACCATATATTTTACCCATTCTATATACCATTCTTAACATTTTCTTGCTGATGAATCATATTTTCCCCTGCTATTCCATTCTTGAATGGATTTGGTATCTCCTCCCCTTGTAAAAAGAATACAATGCATAAAAACCGGGCGCTGCCATAAGGCAGCGCCCGGTTTAATCCATAGATTGCTTGTTACTCCAGGGTGGGGGCATCGCTGTCATTTCCGGAGTCGGAGTCCAGCTCCATACCTCCCTCTTCAAACAGCAGCTCCTCGCCGGAGTCCTCGCCCTCCGGCGCCTCCAGCGCGTCGGCCACAATGCCGCCGTCCCGGGCGGTGAGGTTGCCCTCCTCGTCGAAGGTGTCGAACTTCCGGTACTGAGTCAGGCCGGAGCCGGCAGGAATCAGCTTACCGATGATGACGTTCTCCTTCAGGCCCAGCAGGTGGTCCACCTTGCCCTTGATAGCGGCCTCGGTGAGCACCTTGGTGGTCTCCTGGAAGGAGGCGGCGGACAGGAAGGACTCGGTGGCCAGAGAGGCCTTGGTGATACCCATGAGCAGACGGGTGCAGGTGGGCAGACGCAGTTCCTCGCCCATCTCGTTCTTCTCCCCGGCCGCGATGCGGTCCTTCACCGCCTGCTCGGCGTCCAGGAACTCGATGATGTCGATGGTGGAGCCAGACAGCAGGTCGGAGTCTCCGGCGTCCTCTACCCGGACCTTCCGCATCATCTGACGGACAATGACCTCGATGTGCTTATCGTTGGTGTCAACGCCCTGCTGACGGTACACCTTCTGCACCTCGCGGATCAGGTAATTATGACAGGCAGACAGACCGCGGATCCGCAGCACCTCGTGGGGAGACAGAGCGCCCTCGGTGAGCTGGAAGCCCTTCTCCACGGTATCGCCGTCCTTCACCTTGATACCGGCGGAGTAAGGCAGAGCGTAGGTCACTACCTCGCCGTCGTCGGCGGTGATGGTCAGGTTGCACATGACGTTGCGCTTGGTCTCCTCGATGGACACCCGGCCGCCGATCTCGGCCAGCTGGGCCATCTTCTTGGGCTTGCGGGCCTCGAAGAGTTCCTCGACTCGGGGAAGACCCTGGGTGATATCGCCGCCGGCCACGCCGCCGGTATGGAAGGTACGCATGGTCAGCTGGGTACCAGGCTCACCGATGGACTGGGCGGCGATGATACCAACCGCCTCGCCGGCGCCCACAGGCTCGCCGATGGCCAAGTTGATGCCGTAGCACTTGGCGCACACGCCGCTGCGGGCGCGGCAGGTGAGCACGGAGCGGATCTTCACAGAGTGGATGCCATGGGCCTCCAGCACCTCGGCGTTCTCCTTACGCATCATGGTGTTGCGGTCGAAGAGCAGCTCGCCGGTCTGGGGATCCACAATGTCCTCGGCGGGATAGCGGCCGTGGATACGCTCGGCGAAGGTCTCGATGACCTGGCCGTGCTCCTCGATCTCGCTGACCTCGATGCCGTCGGTGGTACCGCAGTCGTCCTCGCGGATGATGACCTCCTGGGACACGTCCACCAGACGACGGGTCAGGTAACCAGAGTCGGCGGTACGCAGAGCCGTATCGGCCATGCCCTTTCGGGCGCCTCGGGAGGAGATGAAGTACTCCAGCACGGACAGACCTTCACGGAAGTTTGCCTTGATGGGGATCTCGATGGTACGGCCGGAGGTATCGGCCATCAGGCCACGCATACCGGCCAGCTGACGGATCTGAGCCATACTACCACGGGCGCCGGAATCGGCCATCATGAAGATAGGATTGTAGCGGTCCATGGACTCCTGCAGGGCGGTGGTCACGTCGGCGGTGGTCTTTTCCCAGGCCTGAACAGACAGACGATACCGCTCGTCGTTGGTGATGAGACCGCGGCGGTACTGCCGGTCGATCTTGATGATCTCCTTCTCGGTGTCGCCGATCAGTTCATACTTCTTCTGAGGTACGGTCATATCGGCGATGGCCACGGTCAGAGAACCCCGGGTGGAGTAGTGATAACCCAGATCCTTGATGGCGTCCAGCACACCAGCGGAGACGGTGAAGCCGTGCTTGTTGATGCACTTGTCGATGATCTTGCCCAGCTGCTTCTTGCCCACCACGAAGTTGATCTCGGGGTCGAACATGGTCTCGGGGTTGGTGCGGTCCACAAAGCCCAGATCCTGAGGAATGGCCTCGTTGTAGATCAGGCGGCCCACCGTGGTGCGCACCAGCTTGTGCTCCATGACACCGTCGATCTCCCGGTACATCCGCACCTTGATGGGGGTGTGCAGGGCAACGATGCCGGAGTCGTAAGCCAGCATGGCCTCGTCCTTGTCGGCAAAGCAGTGGTCCACATCGCCCTCGTTGCGCTCATAGGTGAGGTAGTAGGCGCCCAAGATCATATCCTGAGAGGGGATGGTGACGGGGCCGCCGTCCTGAGGACGCAGCAGGTTGTTGGCGGAGAGCATGAGCACCCGGGCCTCGGTCTGAGCCTCGGCGGACAGGGGCACGTGAACGGCCATCTGGTCGCCGTCGAAGTCGGCGTTAAAGGCGGTACACACCAGGGGGTGCAGCTTGATGGCGCGGCCCTCTACCAGGACCGGCTCGAAGGCCTGGATACCCAGACGGTGCAGCGTAGGCGCACGGTTGAGCATGACGGGGTGGTCCTTGATGACGAACTCCAGGGCGTCCCACACAGCGGCCTCGCCCTTCTCCACCATCTTCTTGGCGGCCTTGATGTTGTTGGCCAGGCCGTCATCCACCAGCTTCTTCATGACGAAGGGGCGGAACAGCTCGATGGCCATCTCCTTGGGCAGGCCGCACTGATAGATCTTCAGGGAGGGGCCCACCACGATAACGGAACGGCCGGAGTAGTCGACACGCTTGCCCAGCAGGTTCTGACGGAAGCGGCCCTGCTTACCTTTCAGCATGTCGGACAGGGACTTCAGAGCCCGGTTGTTGGCGCCGGTGACGGCACGGCCCCGGCGGCCGTTGTCGATGAGGGCGTCCACCGCCTCCTGGAGCATCCGCTTCTCGTTGCGCACGATGATATCGGGGGCATTGAGCTGGATGAGGCGCTTAAGGCGGTTGTTGCGGTTGATAACCCGGCGGTAGAGGTCGTTCAGGTCGGAGGAGGCGTAACGGCCGCCGTCCAGGGGAACCATGGGCCGGATCTCGGGGGGGATAACGGGCAGCACGTCAATGATCATCCACTCGGGCTTGTTGCCGGAGAGGCGGAA
>CALWYB010000090.1 GCA_944385665.1 uncultured Oscillospiraceae bacterium | reverse complement strand
GATTCAAACCCAGGATCTGTGCCAAACTCTCCATATTCGAGAATTCCGTCAAGTAGTCGGCCCTTGTCCTCCAACGAAAGGAACTTCAAAGCCTCCCGAACATCGAAATAAATCATGACGCCGGGCCTTCCGTTTTTTGCCAATAACTCACCCCCATCTCGATCCGCTCCGACATCCAGAACGGGACTTTGCAATTTTGCGCCGCTTTATGCCGTGGCATTATTCCGGCCCCCTTTATTAGCCGGTATCAGTGGGTTCCTCCACCTGCCATAGTACGATCTCAAAGCCTTGTCCAAAAGCGAGGCGGGCCAGGGTGACGGCCTCCTCCCAGGTCAGACCGTCAAAACGAAGGGAGTCGGTGCTGGAGTCGGCGGCGTCCAGAAACGCACCGTCAATCGCTATGACGGTGAAAAGCTGGTTTTCAAACATCCAATGACACCTGCCCTTCAATCTCCATATTTCCCTCTATTGCCCGAGCAGCTGCCAGAATTTCCGCCGCTCGGTGGCGCAAGGAGCGAACACAATAGGCCCGCTCCTGGGGGGTGGAGGGAAGGTAATAGCCGCTTTTGTTGTCGCTGCAAATTGGGACATGTTGCCGCCGTTCAAGGTGAATCTGCTGCCGGACTTCCCGCTCAGTCCACCCAGTAAGGCTCACTAGATCCCGGAGGTGGAGGCCATTCTCCTGCCCCGCCGCGAGAAATCTTGAAATAGGCCCATGCCATGTGGTAAAATCGTTGCGGGAAACGTCGCCCGTCAAGTGCTTTTCCCGCTCCGCCTGTCCTGCTGCGCTACCAGCAGGGCGGGCTTTCTTTTTGCTTTTGTTCATTGGTTCACCTCCGTCTGCTTTGCGATCCAGGCCCGCAAGCCGTCCACGCTTACCAGGGTACGGTTTCCAATTTTAAAAGCAGGAAATCCGTCCTGGTGGAATAGTTGGTACACGGTGGGTCTTGAGACACCTAAAATCCGGGCCGTTTCACTGGCTGATATGGCCAGTGGCTCCAGTTTGTTTTCCACCATCACACCTCCTTAGAGAGTCGATGAATGATGGAAATGATACGCTCCTTCTCCGCCTGGGGCAGCTCTTTGCGGAGCTTACGGGACAGGCTTGCGTCTGCAATCCCCAGTTCCTCAGCTACGCGCCACAGTCTCACGCCGCAAGAAACTGCTTCTGCTCGAATATCCAGATTTGCCATACTGCTTCTCCTTTCGTTTACTTGTTGTTGACAGATAAACTGTATTGTGATAAACTGTCCACATCGAAAGTATACATCAAATTGACGCCAAGCTCAAGACAGTCACTGATTTTTTTAGAGACAGTCTTTTTTACTTGAGCCACGTTATCGACTGTCTCCTCAAGAGGAGTAGTTTCACATGAACTATGCGGCAGAAATCTTTATCGGACAAAATGTAGAAAGATGCTTCCACCTCTACGCTGGTCAACCGGAAGGACAATTCGCATCATTCCATTATGGTGTCGGGGATCTGGTTGTCACCGCAAGAAATCTCGCAAATGACAGAGACGCATATAACCAGGAACTCAAATTTCGTCTAAATAAACCGCTTGCAGCTCCCCTGGTAGAACTGTCCCCGGGAATTAAAATTCCAGATTGGAGAGAAACCGACGGCGAATTTATCAATTTTGGGGCGTTTGTATCTGTTTTGAAAGATATGCCGGAAGAAGAGTTGTCTGCGTTTAAACCATCTTCGCTCCCTTTCATTCCGTCAAACCCGTGGGAAAGAGGAGAAAGTGGATTTGATGTTCATTTTTCATTTGACAGGCAAATTGGTGCAACTCTCCTTTCCTTCTCATCTCTCCACGATGCTCTCATGTATGACAGCTATGAGGTGAAAAAATATGATGTGCATCCGGTAAAGTGCCAGAACTGCGGAAAACTGTTTTTCCCACATTCCCGCTCCGATGAAATATACTGTGACAACATTTTCAGGAATGGGAAAACCTGCAAAGATCTCGGGTACGAAATGAAGGTAAAAGCCGATCAAATCATGAAAGAGTATCGCCGTATATACAAAATGCAGAACGCAAGGAAGCAGCGAAACCCACAAAAGAGGAATATCGCCGCTCGTTTTGATGATTGGGCGGTATCTGCAAAACAGGCATTGAAGTTATGTCAAAATGGGGAAATTACTTTGGAGGAAATGAAGCATCGAATATCCGGGACAGATTGGATGTCATAAAGAAAAAGCCGCCCCCGGTGCTGCGAACACCAGGGACGGCTATCAGAGGGCAGTAAACTTGTCGACCTACTGCTCCTCCAGTTTATCAGATAGAAGGAGGATTTACAATGCCAAGAAAAAGCAACACACGATCCGCTCAGGGGAGCGGGACGATCCGCCAGCGGAAGGATGGACGGTGGGAGGCCCGGTACACGATTGGACGTGATCCCGGTACCGGGAAACAGGTACAGCGCTCCGTCTACGGCGCTACTCAGCAGGAAGTGAGGAAGAAGCTGGCCCAGGCGGTGGCTTCCCTGGACAACGGGGATTATTTTGAACCGTCTAAAATGACGTTGGCCCGGTGGGTGGAAATTTGGCTCAGTGAATACATGGGAGACAAAAAATTTTTGACCATCAGGCACTACAAAGCACAGTGTAAAACCCACATCGTCCCCAGCTTGGGAGCGGTGAAACTGGCGGAGCTAACCACGCCACAAATCCAGGCCTTTTATAATCGGCTTCTGAGAGACGGGATGGCACCCAAAAGCGTCCGCAATATCCACGGTATCCTCACAAAATGCCTCTCCACCGCCGTCAGCGTGGAATACATCCGGGACAATCCGGCCAGCCGTACAACACTCCCCCGTGTGGAGAAAAAAGAAATTCACCCGCTCACAGATGAACAGGTGAAGGATTTCCTCCGGGTGTCCGCCTGGGATGAGTATGAAATTCTTTTGAAGGTGATCCTTTTTACCGGCCTGCGGGAATCAGAGGCCATTGGCCTCACCTGGGACTGCATAGACTTCAAGGCAGGGACTGTAAAGGTCTGTAAACAGCTTCAAAAGCGCCCACTGGCTGACGGTGGCTTTACCTTCGCCCCACTGAAAAACGACAAAACCCGCATACTCCGCCCCGCTCCTTTCGTTATGGAACTGTTGGAGCGCCGCAAGCGGGAGCAGGCAGCACAGCGCCTAAAGGCCGGGGAACTGTGGGAGGGCTGGCAGACAGCAGAGGAGCAGAAAAGCGCCCTGGTCTTTACCACAGCGACAGGAGGCAACCTTAGCCCTCAGACGGTCTATAATCACTATAAGAAGCTGGCCGTCCAAATCGGTGCCCCAGATAGCCGGGTACACGATCTCCGCCACACCTTCGCCGTCCTCTCTCTCCAGAATGGGGACGACGTGAAAACCGTCCAGGGAAACCTCGGACACGCCACAGCGGCCTTCACTCTGGATGTCTACGGCCATGTGTCGGAGCGCATGAAAGAGGACAGCGCGGCCCGGATGCAGAAGTACATAACAAACCTGTAAAGGGTCAATTAAAGGGTCAAAGCCCCAAAAACAGCAAAAGAAAAACCCTAGAACCGTTGAGGCTCTAGGGTTTTGTCTTGGCAGCGGGAGAAGGATTCGAACCCTCACAAACAGAGTCAGAGTCTGTCGTGCTACCCTTACACAATCCCGCTATTTCTTTGTTTTTGTCTTGCGGTTTGTTTCCTTGTCGCAAGCACAGGTGTTATTATAGCAAACTTTCCGAGATTGTCAACAGTTTTTTTAAAATAATTTTCTTTCTCTGCTCTTTCTAGTTTTTTCCATCGTTTTGCTCGGATTTCCCATTCTTCTCCTTTCTTTTTTTATCTATTTCGTCTATAATAGGGTCATCCGTACGTTTTTTGAATGCGCAGTTACAATCTTCGCTCCGCCCGCAAGAAACAAACATCGGAAAAAATCGAGAGGAGAGAGATTTCTCTATGCAGCAGCTCAGCCGCAAAAACCAACTGCTGGTTGGTTTTACCCTGTTCTCCATGTTCTTTGGAGCAGGGAACCTGATTTTCCCGCCCCAACTGGGGGCACAGGCCGGGGTGCAGACTTGGCCCGCCATGGCCGGTCTGGCCATCAGCGCCATCGGTCTGCCCATCTTGGGTGTGGTGGCGGTGGTCCGCTCCGGCAGTCTGAATACCCTGGCCAGCCGGGTCCATCCCCTGTTCGCCTCCATCTTCACCATTTTGATCTACCTGTCCATCGGCCCCTGTCTGGCCATCCCCCGCACCGCCAGCACCTCCTTTGAGATGGCGGTGCCCCCCTTCCTCCCCGCCGGGACCTCCACCACCTGGTTCCAGCTGGGCTACTCCCTTATCTTCTTTGCCGCAGCCTTCGTGGTGGCGCTCCATCCGGAACGGCTTACCAGCCGTCTGGGCAAGATCCTGTGCCCGCTGCTGCTGGTGCTGGTGACGGTGATCTTTCTGGGCTGTCTCATCCATCCAGTGGGAGAGTACGGCCCCGCTCTTGCTCCCTATGACCATATCGCCCCCGTGGAGGGCTTTTTGACCGGCTACCAGACCATGGACGCCATTGCGGGCCTGAACTTCGGCATTGTCATCGTGCTGAATATCAAAGCCCTTGGGGTGACTCGGCGCGGTCCGGTGCTGCACACCACCATCCGGGCCGGCGTCATCGCCGCCATCCTCTTCGCGGTGGTCTACTCCATGCTGGCCCACATCGGCGCCCAGTCGGGCAGCGTATTCCCCGACGCCGACAACGGAGCCGTCACCCTGGCCAACGTGGTGAAGGCCATCTTCGGCCCTGTGGGCTCCGTGCTGCTGGCGGCGGTGTTCATCATTGCCTGCTTTAACACCTGCGTGGGCCTCATCAGTTCCTGCGCCTCCTACTTCCACACCCTGCTCCCCCGGTTCTCGGTCCCCACTTGGGCGGCCTTCTTCGCCGTGGTCAGCATGGTCATCGCCAATGCCGGTCTTAATCAGATCCTGGCCATCTCGGTACCCATTCTCAACATTCTCTACCCCTCGGCCATTGTGCTGATCCTGCTCTCCTTCCTGCCCGCCTCCCTTCAGAAGCTGTGGGCCATCTACCCCGTGGGCATCGCCTTCACCGGAGTGGCCAGCATTCTGTACACCTTGCAGGATCTGAAGGTTCCTCTATTCGGACTGGACGCTCTTTTGAGCAGCATTCCCCTGGCTGATGTAAAGCTGGGCTGGGTCCTGCCCGCCGTGGTGGGCATTCTGCTGGGGGCAGTCCTCTCCGGACTCCGTCCCCGGACGACGGAATAAAGACCTCACTTCGCTCCCGTCACGTTTTGGACGGGAGCGTTTTTTTCCTTTTTCTGATCTTCGGACTGGGGATGGGCGCATGAAACGCCACCACCCCCTCTACTGGAACCGCCAGCGTTCCCTGAGGGGCATAGTACTCCAACCCATCCTCTGTACGGGCACACCTCCGCCAGGACAGAGCTCGGGGCAGCTTTTTGGCAAAGTCCGGGTCCAGGAAGCAGTCTCCATTTTTTCTTCGCTGCTCCCCCTGCTCCGCCAGATCCTGAAACAGCTTCCGCCGCGCCCGGCCCTCCGGCCAGCACCGGCCCTTGGAGAGAGGCCGCCCATCGGGCACAGTCCAAAGGTCCGCCGTGCGCACCTGGAGGGGCCGTCCGTCCCCCCAGTCCTCCCAAGCGTCCTGTATAACACTCAGCGTCTCCCCATCCTGGAAGGTCACCTCTCCCTTCAGTCGGGCGCTCCAGGGATGGAAAGTCCGCCCCGTATCTTGGCAGGCCGCCAGGTCCAGACAGGCCCGGCAGTACAGGGTTTTCTCCCACCGCTTTTTCCAGGCATAAACTACCTGCTGGTAATATCGGTTCACCCGCCGTCCGCCGCTGCCGCCCCGCTGGATCTCCGGCCAGGACAGCTCCAGGCGAAGGACCGGCTCTCCTCTTAATTTGAGCAGTCTCTTCTCTTGTTTCCACACTACCTGCCAGCTCTGGGGCAATCCCTTCTGTTGCATGAAAATCTCCCCCTTTTTCCGCTCATCCTATGAAAAGAGCGGAGAAAAGGTGTGGCTTCTCTTTACTTTCACAAGTTAGTGTGTTACAATAAAACTCAAATGATTCTCTTCCCCATGGGAGAAAGGAGCCGCCATGTCCAAGTTTTATGAGAAACCCTCCAGTGACCTTCTCTATCAGGCTATGCTGGAGCTTCACAGCGTGGAGGAGTGCCGGGAATTCTTGCAGGACCTGTGCACCGTATCGGAGCTGAAAGCCATGGAGCAGCGTATGGAGGTGGCCATGCTGCTGGATGACGGTCTGATCTACAGCGAAATTCTGGAGCGCACCGGGGCCTCCAGCGCCACCATCAGCCGGGTAAACCGGTGCCTGCACTACGGAGCCAACGGCTACCGCACCATTCTACCCCGGCTCAAGGAGCGGAAGAAATGAACAGCTACGGATTTCTGGCTGGCTGCTACGACGAGTTTACCACCGACGTGGGCTACTCCGCCTGGGCCGACTATATCGAGGCCCATTTCCGCCGCCGGGGGCTGCCCGGCAAGACCGTGCTGGATCTGGCCTGCGGCACCGGCTCCCTCACCCGGGAACTGGCCCAGCGGGGCTATGAGATGATCGGGGTGGATATCTCCCCTGAGATGCTGGCTGAGGCGGCAGAGAAAAACCAGGATGTGGAGGGGATCGCCCCCATCTTTTTATGCCAGTCTATGGACAAGCTGGACCTGTACGGTACCATTGACGCCTGCGTGTGCTGCCTGGACAGCGTCAACTATGTCACGGACCCGAAAAAATTGCAGAAGGCCTTTGAACGGGTCTATCTCTTCCTCATGCCCGGCGGCCTGTTTCTCTTTGACATCAACACCCCGAAGAAGCTCCGTGGCCTGGACGGGCAGGTCTTTCTGGATGAGACGGAGGACGCCTACTGCGTGTGGCGCTCCGAGTACTCCAAGCGCAGCCGCATCTGTTCCTACTTTATGGACATCTTCCGTCTGGACGAGGAGAGCGGCCTGTGGGAGCGGGGGGAGGAGCTGCACCGGGAGCGGTCCTATGAGCCGGAGGAGCTGGTGGAATACCTCACCCAGGCGGGCTTTCAGGACATCCGCCAGTACGGGAATCGGAAAATGCGCGCCCCGAAACCGGGAGAGGACCGCATCTTCTTCACCGCCCGGAAAAATCCCAAATTAACCACTCAAATTTAAGGAGAGTTCTTTTTTATGCGCGATGAATTGGTAAGAGCCATCACCGCCGACGGCCTGGTCAAGGCTGTGGCGGTCACCGGCCGGGACCTGGTGGAGCGGGCCCGGCAGATCCACACTCTGCTCCCCGTGGCCACCGCCGCTTTGGGCCGTGCCCTGCTAGGGGCCTCCATGATGGGCGACATGCTCAAGGAGGACGGCGCCTCCCTCACCCTGCAAATCAAGGGCGGCGGACCTCTGGGCACCGTTCTGGCCGTCTCGGACAATGGGGGCAACGTGCGGGGCTATGTGCAGAACCCCCATGTGGAGCTTATGGAGATCGAGCCGGGCAAGCTGGACGTAGGCAAGGCCGTGGGGACCGCCGGCACCCTCACCGTCATCAAGGACCTGAACCTGAAGGAGCCCTATGTGGGCACCATCGGCCTGTTCTCCGGCGAGATCGCCGACGACCTGGCCATGTACTTTGTGGAGAGCGAGCAGATTCCCACCGCCTGCGCCCTGGGCGTTCTGGTGGGCACCGACCAGTCGGTGACCAGCGCGGGTGGCTATCTCATTCAGCTTCTGCCTGGGGCTGGCGAGGATATCATCTCCAAGATCGAGGCGGGGGTACGCCGGGTGGGTTCGGTGAGCCGCGCCCTGGAGGGCGGTCTGGACGCCAAGGGCCTGCTGGAGGCGGTGCTGTCCGACTTTGAGTTGGAGATTCTGGAGACCCATCCGGTGGAATACCGCTGCTATTGCAGCCGGGAGCGGGTATCCCGGGCTCTCATCAGCATGGGCAGGGAGGAGCTTCAGTCCCTCATTGACGAGCAGGGGCAGGCGGAGCTCACCTGTCAGTTCTGCGACCGGGTCTATTCCTTCTCCAAGGAGGAGCTGGAGAACCTGCTGGCCAAGATGTAACGAGAAAGGGAGCGGAGGCAAGCCTTCGCTCCCTTTTTGGACAAAAAAAAGGCTGCTGTCCAAACAGCAGTCTTTTTTTCGCAAATTACTGAGCCTCCACCTTGCCGAAAGACCGGCCATTGTAGGTCAGGCAATTTTTGCACATCCGGTGAGGCAGCCGATAGGCACCGCACTTGGGGCAGGTCACGATACCGGGAGTCTCCAGCTTCCAGTGGGAGCTGCGCCGCTTATCGCGCCGGGCCTTGGACACTTTTCTCTTAGGAACCGCCATTGGTGACACCTCCTTCGGTTTATGTGCCGTAAAGCACTTCTGGACTACTCAGCTTTCTTTATCCAACAGCTGCGCAAGCGCCGCCAATCGTGGATCCACTTCAGGTCTGCACCCGCAGGGGCCGAGGTTCAGATCGGCTCCACACTTGGCGCACAGCCCTTTGCAGTCTTCTGAGCAAAGGTTCTTTGTATCCATCGCAAGGACAAAGGCCGTGGTGACCAGCTCGTCCAGATCCAGTTCGTTGCCGTCCAGGAGGAAAATCTCATCCTCGCTGTCCTCCTGCTCCAGCTCAGTGGCCAGAAGCACGTCCAGCGGAACTACTTTTTCCCGGGAAAATTTCTTCCCACAGCGGTCACAAACCAAATCCAGCTCCGAGCGGGCCGTTCCGTTCAGGACCAGAGCGCCTGCGTGGTTGACCACGCGCCCCTGAGCCAAAACAGGCCGCACGATGGGCTTACGCCCATAAAACTCCAGGTCGGACAGATCCACCTGGCATTGGAAGGATTTTTCCGCATCGGGGACCAGAATCACATCTCTTAAATCCAGCCGCATGCGGTTTCCTCCTTCGGGGCAAGACCCCATACTCGCGTAATGGTACGGAAAGTATTATAATGAACTCCCGGGAAAATGTCAAACCTTTTTTTGCTGTTGACAAATATATTTTTTTATGATGCAATTTAATTATCCTGAAAGAATGTGTACAAAGGACGAACGCGGAATGAAAGAATTTACCATTGCAAAAAATGACGCGGGCCAGCGCCTGGACCGCTGGCTGGCCAAGACCCTCCCTCTCCTCCCCGCCCCTCTGGCCCAGAAGTACATCCGCCTTAAGCGGGTGAAGGTAAACGGCAAGGGCTCCAAGCGGGATGTACGCCTCCAGGCGGGAGACGTGCTCCAGCTTTATATCAACGATGAATTCTTTGACCGCCCCACCCCGGAAAACGCCTTTCTCTCCCTCTACCAGCCCAAGCTGAATATTTTATATGAGGACGAGCACATCCTTCTCTTGGACAAGCGGCCCGGTCTGGTGGTCCACCCCGATGAGACCGAGCGGGTCAACACCCTGCTCACCCACATCCAGGCCTACCTCTACCAGAAGAAGGAGTGGTCCCCCTACAAGGAGAACTCCTTCGCTCCCGCCCTGTGCAACCGCATCGACCGCAACACCGGCGGCATCGTCATCGCCGCCAAGACTGCCGAGGCCCTGCGGGTGATGAACCAGAAGATCAAGGACCGGGAACTGAACAAGTACTACCTGTGTGCCGTGCTGGGCCGGATGGAACCCAGGGAGGGCAAGTTGGAGGGCTTTATCTGGAAGGATGAGGTAAAAAAGCAGGTCTATGTCCGCTCCCGTCCCCAGCCGGGCGCCAAGACCGCTATTACCCTCTACAAAACCTTGGCGTTCCACCACGGTCTGTCCCTGGTGGAGTGCGACCTGATCACCGGGCGCACCCATCAGATCCGCGCCCAGTTCGCCGCCGCCGGCCATCCCCTCCTGGGGGACGGCAAGTACGGCAGCGAGCGGGAAAACCGGAAGTACGGCCGCCACGGCCAGGCTCTCTACTCCTACCGCCTGGAGTTCCGCTTCACCACCGACGCCGGCCCCCTGGAGCACTTGAACGGCCGCAGCTTTCAGGTAGAAGATGTGGACTTTCTGGCCGACTATTTTCCCGGCTTTCACCTCTCCACGGAAAACGGCTAAGGCCGTTTTTCTCCAATGTGCCCCCAAATTTCACGAAATTTTCTCCTATTTTTTGCTTCTTTTCGGTTCAAGTTTTCTGTTCTTCCAAATTCTCCTGTATTCTCCCTGAAACGCCTGTTTTCTGTCTGGTTTTATTTTACAAAAGTTGCCTATCTTTTCGACAAAATCCATTGACATTTTTATAGGAAACAGATATAGTGTATCTCGCTATCCGTGATTCCCCAGGGGGCATTGCGCCCTTTGGAGCGATACAACAAGGGAGCTGACATTTTTTATTATTCTCAAATAGAAATGGGGGAGGATATATGTCTAAGGAGTTGATCCGCCTGTCAAACTGCACCATGGCGTTTGACGGGGATGTGGTCCTGGACAACATCAACCTTTATATTAACGATCAGGAATTCCTCACGCTGCTGGGTCCCAGTGGGTGCGGCAAGACCACCACGCTTCGCATCATCGGTGGTTTTCAGACGCCCACCAAGGGGGACGTATTTTTTGACGGCGTGAGGATTAATGATGTTCCACCCCATAAGCGGGCCATCAATACCGTCTTTCAGCGCTACGCCCTGTTCCCCCATTTGAATGTGTTCGAGAACATTGCCTTCGGCCTTCGCATCCCTAAGGTGGACCCGGAGACCAAGCGGAAGGTGAAGCTGAGCGAGGAGGAGATCCACGAGCGGGTCATGGAGATGCTCCATGTGGTGAACCTGAACGGGTTTGAAAAGCGGTCCGTCTCCTCCCTCTCCGGCGGACAGCAGCAGCGTGTGGCCATCGCCCGGGCGCTGGTGAACCGGCCCAAGGTGCTGCTGCTGGACGAGCCTCTGGGCGCGCTGGACCTGCGCCTGCGCAAGGATATGCAGAACGAACTCAAGCGCATCCAGCAGGCCATGGGCATCACCTTTATCTATGTCACCCACGACCAGGAGGAGGCCCTGTCCATGTCCGACACCGTGGTGGTGATGGACGAGGGCAAGATCCAGCAGATCGGCACCCCCGAGGACATCTACAACGAGCCGAAAAACGCCTTTGTGGCCGACTTCATCGGCGAGTCCAACATCATCGACGGCATCATGCGCGCCGACGGGGTGGTGGAGATCTTCAACCGCCGCTTCCAGTGCCTGGACAAGGGCTTTGAGAAGGATGAGCCGGTGGACGTGGTCATCCGCCCCGAGGATGTGGACATTGTGGACGAGGCGGCGGGCCAGCTCAAGGGCACCGTCACCAACGTCACCTTTAAGGGCATGCACTACGACATTATCGTAGACTTCTATGGCTTCAAGTGGCTGATCCAGACCACCGATTTCTGCCCCGAGGGCTCCCACATCGGCATCAAGATCGACCCCGACGGCTTCCACGTCATGAAGAAGAGCCAGTACTCCGGTATGTTTGGCGACTACTCCTCTTACAGTGAGGAATACGACGAGATCGGTGATGCCACCTATGACCCGGAGCAGGAGGAGGACTCTCGGGAGGCTCTGGATGAAGAAGAATAAGCTCTCCCTGTTTTCCATCCCCTATGTGATCTGGATGGCTCTGTTTGTGGTGGCTCCCATTATCATGGTGGTCATCTACGCCTTTACCGCCGCACCCCCGGACGGCGGCTTTACCTTGGACAACTTTGCCCGCATGGGGTCCTACGCGGTGGTGTTTGCCCGCTCCTTCAAGCTGGCCCTCATCGCCACGCTGGTGTGTCTGCTCATCGGTTATCCCGTGGCCTACTTCATGGCCAAGGAGGGACCCTCCTTCCAGCGGGTGGCCATGATGATCATTATGCTGCCCATGTGGATGAACTTTCTGCTGCGCACCTACTCCTGGATGGCCATTCTGGAGAAAAACGGGTTTCTCAATCAGTTCTTCTCCGCCATTGGCCTATTTAACCTCATCAACAGCATCTTCGGCACCGACATCACGTATTTTAAGATGATCGGCACCTCGGGCGCTGTGGTGCTGGGTATGGTGTATAACTACCTGCCCTTTATGATCCTGCCCATCTACTCAGTAATCATCAAGCTGGACCACTCCCTGCTGGAGGCGGCCCGGGATCTGGGGGCCAACTCGGCGGCGGTGTTCCGCCGGGTGATCTTCCCCCTGTCTCTCCCCGGCATTCTCTCCGGCGTGACCATGGTCTTTGTCCCCTCGGTGTCCACCTTTGCCATCTCCCGGATGATGGGCGGCGGCACCCAGATGATGCTGGGCGACCTCATTGAGCTGCAATTCCTGGGCGGCGCTTACAATCCCTACCTGGGCAGCGCCATCGCCCTGGTGATGATGATCATCGTGGTCATCTGTATGTATGTGATGAACCGCTTCGGCGAGGGGGAAGAGGAGGCGATGCTGCTGTGAGCAAGAAAAACTCCGTTTGGAGCCGCCTGTTCATGGCTCTGGTCTTTCTCTTCCTGTACGCCCCCATTTTTCTGCTGATTATCTTCTCCTTCAACGAGGGCAACAGCAGCGCCATCTGGAAGGGCTTTTCCCTGAAGTGGTACGGGGAACTGTTCCAGGACCGGCTGATCATGCAGAGCGTGTACACCACTCTGCTGGTTTCGGTGCTAGCCACACTCATTGCCACGGTGGCAGGCACCTTCGCTTCCATCGGCTTTTACAACATGAAGCGCCGCTGGCGGGAACCCCTGGTCACCATCAACAACATCCCCATGATGAATGCCGATATCGTCACCGGCGTGAGCCTGTGCCTGCTGTTTGTGGCCGCCTTCGGGGCCTGGAACGGCTTTGTCAGCTGGATGGAGACCACCTATCGTCTCACCGCACCAAGGCTCTACCAGGGCTTCGGCACTCTGCTCATTGCCCACATCGCCTTCAACATCCCCTATGTGATCCTGTCGGTGAGTCCCAAGCTGCGGCAGATGGACAAAAACCTGATCGACGCGGCCCAGGACCTGGGCTGCACCTGGATGCAGGCCTTCTGGAAGGTGGCCCTGCCGGAAATCAAGCCGGGCATCATCTCCGGCATGCTCATCGCCTTCACCATGAGCATCGATGACTTTGTCATCTCCTACTTTACCGCCGGCGCCACCACCTCCACCCTGGCGATGACAATTTACAGCATGACCAAAAAGCGGGTCAGCCCGGAGATCAACGCCGTCTCCACCCTGCTGTTTGGGGCGGTTCTGCTGCTGCTGGTCATTGTCAATGTGATGGAGGCCCACCAGGCCAAACAACAGGCAAAAAAGTATTCCTGATCTCCCGGCCCCAGGCCTTGAGATAATTTCATCAAACTGGAGGAATGGTCAATTGAAAAAGATGACTGCCTTTGCCCTTGCCACTTCTCTGACGCTGGGCCTGCTCCTGTCCGGCTGTGCCATGGACGACCCCGCTTCCAGCGGCAGCCAGAGCAGCAACGGCGGCTCCGGCAAGCGGGAAGTCAACGTATGCAGTTGGGGCGAATATATCGATGAGGATCTCATCGGCGAGTTTGAGGAGGCCACCGGCATCAAGGTGAACTACACCACCGCCGAGAGCAACGAGGCTCTGTACGCCAAGCTGGCCGGCGCCAACTATGACGTGATTGTCCCCTCGGACTACATGATCTCTCAGCTCATCGAGGAAGACAAGCTGGCCGAGCTCAACTACGACAACATCCCCAACTTCTCCAAGATCGACGACCGGTTTAAGAACCTTTCCTATGACCCGGAGAACAAGTACACCGTCCCCTACACCTGGGGCACCCTGGGCATCATCTACAACTCCACCATGGTGGACGAGCCCATCACCAGCTGGGACGCCATGTTCGACACCAAGTACGCCGGAAACGTGCTGATGATCAACAACTCCCGGGACGCCCTGGGCATCGCCCTGATGGATCTGGGCTACTCGGTGAACACCGACAACAAGGATGAACTGCAGCAGGCCTATGATCTGCTGTCCAAGGCCAAATTCAATGGCGTATATCAGGGCTTTGTTATGGATGAGGTGTTCCAGAAGATGGAGCAGAGCAATGCCGCCATCGCAGCCTACTACGCCGGCGACTACCTGACCATGCTGGAGAACAACCCCGACCTGAAGTACGCAGTGCCTGAGGAGGGCTCCAACTGGTTTGTGGACGCCATGTGCGTGCTGAAGGACTCCCAGCACAAGGAGGAGGCCGAGGAGTGGATCAACTTCATGTGCTCCACCGACGCCTGCCTGCGGAACATGGACGCCATCTGGTACGCCTCTCCCAACACCGAGGCGCTGGAGAAATATCCCGAGTACTACGAGGAGACCTACGGCGAGCCTCTGGACCCGGAGCTCTACGCCATCATGGCCCCCGACCAGTCTGTGCTGGACAACTGCGAGGCCTATTTGGTCCGCCCCATGGAGACCCGCAACCTGTACAGCGACCTGTGGACCCAGCTGGGCATCTGAACCCATATCGTTTCTTCCGCGCTCCCGTTTTGGGAGCGCGGATTTTTTCTTTGTCAGCTGTTTACAGTTTATTCACTCTTTTGTCTTAATTTCTTGATGATTTTCCCCTGTGCTGTGGTATCCTATGGATGGATCAAGGATCCAGATGTTTTCCCCCTTTTTGACTGGGGGCGGGTTTCCCTCCATTCCCGCCCCGGGAGGCGAGGTTCCGCACGCCTCTCCTCCGCCAGGCTCCGGTTTCAGCCGGATCAACCTGAACCTTTGGCGCGCCGTGCGCCTCACTGTCACCCGGACCGGACATCGGTCTGCTCCGGGTGGCAGACCAAATGTTCTCCGGTCTGGTTCGCCAGACCGGTTTTTTGATGCTCTGCTTCCGCAAACATGAAACCGCGGGCTTCCGGTTTTTCTGCCGGAAGCCCGCGGTTTTTATTTGATTCGGGAATAGGTCACATAGTGGTAGGAGATGCCGTCCTGCTCCAGGCTCTCGCTCTCCTCCGTCACCTGCCACTGGTCCGACCGGTCCAAATCGGGAAAGTAGGTGTCGGCGGGAAAGGCGGCGTGGATTTTCGTAATATAAGCGGTATCACAGTAGGGCAGCAGCTGCTCATATACCGAAGCGCCGCCGATGACAAAGGCGTCTTTGTCGGCCTGCTTCACCAGTTCCTCCACGGAGGAGAACACCTCCGCCCCTTCCGCCTGAAACTGGGGATTGCGGGACAGGATCAGGTTGCGGCGGTTTTTCAGCGGCCGTCCGCCGGGGAAGGTGACCAGAGTTTTGCGGCCCAAAATCACGGTATGGCCGCCGGTCAGCGTGCGGAACCGCTTCAAATCCTCTTTCAGATAGACCAGCTGGTCCCCATCCTTTCCGATGGCCCAGTTCTCATCCACCGCGACAATCACGTTCATCCTGCGCCCTCCTTACACTGCCACCGGGATCTTGGCGTCCAGGGAATGGGCCTGATAGCCCTCCAGGCGGAAGCTGTCCTTAGTAAAGGCGTAGAAGTCGGTGATGGACTTGTCCATGATAAATTTGGGGGCGTCGTAGGGCTTACGGGCGATGATCTCCTCCACGATGGGCACGTGGCGGTCATAGATGTGGGCGTCGGCGATGACATGGACCAGCTCCCCCGCCTCCAGGCCGGACACCTGTGCGAACATGTGCAGCAGCACGGCGTACTGCATCACGTTCCAGCCGTTGGCGGTGAGCATATCCTGGGAGCGTTGGTTCAGGATGCCGTTGAGGGTATTGCCGCTGACGTTGAAGGTCATGGAATAGGCGCAGGGGTAGAGGGCCATCTCACTCAGGTCGTGGTGGTTATACAGGTTGGTGAGGATGCGGCGGGAGGCGGGGTCGTGCTTGAGGTCCCACAGCACCTTATCCACTTGGTCCATGTCCCCCTGGGGATAGTGGTGCTTCACCCCCAGCTGGTAGCCGTAGGCCTTGCCGATGGTGCCGTTTTCGTCGGCCCAGGCGTCCCAGATGTGGCTGCTGAGCTGGTGGACGTCGTTGGACTTCTTCTGCCAGATCCACAACAGCTCGTCCACGGCGGATTTCAAAAACTGCTTGCGCACGGTGAGGATGGGGAACTCCCGGCGCAGGTCGTAGCGGTTGACCACGCCGAAGAGCTTGATGGTGTGGGCAGGGGTTCCGTCATCCCAGTGGGGACGGACGGGGCGGTCGGTGTCCCAGACGCCCTTGCTTAAAATATCCTGACAATTTTGAATGAATACCTGGTCGGCGTAGCTCATGATCACATCTCCTTGCGGCGGTATCTTGCGTAAATTCGATCGGGTATTCTGACCCGGAACATACTCCGGCAGAAACTATATTATTTTATCACAAAGGGCGGCGGGACACAAGTTCCGCCGCCCTTTTCCCTAGATTCCTTTATATTTCCTTCGTGTGGCCATGCCGCCCCGGATGTGCCGCTGGGCCTTGTTCTCATCCAGGACCCCCTTCACCTGGAGGTAGAGGGGGCGGTTGAAGGCGGGCAGGCGTTCGGACAGGTCCTTATGTACGGTGGATTTGCTGATGCCGAATTTCCGGGCGGCGGAGCGCACTGTTGCCCCGTTTTCGATGATGTACGCCGCCAGAGTACAGGCGCGTTCCTCGATATTTCCTTTCAAAATCCTTACACTCCCTCTCCCGTTTTGCCACCAGATATATATGAATGTAAGGAATGACACATGCCTGCCCGGCAAAAACTTCCCGTTCCCCTCACCTCTTTTTGTATAATTTGTTCTAAATCACATTGATTTCACATATATTTTCATTTCTATCCCCAATTTTAACGAAAAAAATATGTATATTATGGTTGCCATTGTTTGGCAGCAGAGTTATACTATTTGTGCTATTTTTTCTAGGAGAGGAAGAAACAGCATCCACCGGTCCGGCCTCTTGCCCTTGCACAACGTATCCCAGCGTCTGCGCCGGACCGGAATCAGAACAGAAAGGAAGATTCTATGGCAAGACAAGTCAAACGATGGATCGCCATGCTGATGGTCCTGGCTATGTGCCTGTCCCTGCTGCCCGCCTCCACGTTGGCGGCGACGCTAAGTGACGGCAGCACAACCAACACACTAGGCACCGGCGCGTATTCCATCACCCTGAAAAACGACTGCGACGCAGCCGTGAAGTATTCCGTTACCCTGAACGGAACAACTACCGAAGTCACTTTGAACGGTGGCGAAAACCTGACGCTCAAGGGCGATGCGGGACAAGCCTACTCCGTCACCTGGAAAGAGGGCGCCAGTGAGGGTTATTCCTACACTACGCCCGATCAGGTCACTAAGTCCGGCACCTTCGGCCAGGCGGCCAGCGGATATGATGGCTTTGACGGGTACGATGGCAAGCAATATTCTACAAGCGAAGTAACAAATACTCCTCTTGTGGATAACACTCGTGATACCGGAATTACATCCGAGGTCAATTTCTATTACGTCATTGACTCTGTTATCCCGTTTTACACAGATAAGTCGGGTTTAACTGGTTTCTCCTACTGGAATGAACAAACGGGAAAACGTTTTGGTGACCTGACAACTAGCCGCGGAGATGCGCGTAGAGAAGCTCTGTCTTCTCTGGGTTTAAGCGACAGTGACACCGACCGGTACACCAATATCACTAATGATGGCCAAGACGAAGGCTACATGTGGGTCTACTGGAAGGCCACCCCTTACATCTCCTTCACCTCCGCTGTGGAGCAGACGCAAGACATCGCCGGCGATTTCACGGTAGCCGCCCTGAACGTGGACGGTATGCCCCAGAAGGTGGACGTAACTGTTATCGGTATCAATGCTACCTCCATCAACCTGAATGACGACGGCCCTCAGGCCGCTGGCAGCGAGGAGATCGGCAAGTATATTGAGGACTCCGGCATCGACTTCCTGGCCCTGTCCGAGAGCTTCAACTACTACAACGAGATCAATACCAACGCCCCCAGCTATGCCACCGGCACCCAGCGGCTGCCGGAGGGACTCCCCACTTCGGTCCGCGTTATCAACGCTCTGCAAATCAAATTCCCCTTTGACACTGACGGTCTGAACCTGATGTACAACAAGAAGCTGACCGTTGGCAGCGAGAGCATGACTGCCTGGACTGAGCACTACTCCCCCGATGATGAATCAATCCCGCTCATCGACGTCCCCAGCACCCACGGCGCCGACGGCATGATCGACAAGGGCTACCGGTTCTACCAGGTAAAGGTGGCCGACGGCGTGGTGGTGGACGTGTACATCCTCCACATGGACGCGGATGACGATACGGGAGACCGTGACGCCCGTGCCAGCCAGATCGACCAGCTGATGGAAGCGGTGGAGGCCAACGACAACGGCAACCCCATCATCATCATGGGCGACACCAACTGCCGCTACACCCGTGACCCCCTGGAGGAGAAGATCATCGAGGGAGGCGGATTCTCCGATCCCTGGATCGACCTGGAGCGGGACGGCGTCTACCCCAAGATGGGCGACAATGCCCTGATGGTGGGTGATCTGGGTTACCAGAAGGGCGAAGTGGTGGACAAGGTGTTCTACAAGAACGCCGAGGGCAGCAACCTGACCATCAAGGCCGTTTCCTACGATGTGGATGCTGACGGTTATGTCTATCCTGGAACCGAAACCATGCTGGGCGACCACCCCCCTGTCATTGTGAAGTTTGAATATACCCTCAAGTCCAATACCACACAGCACACCCACCAGTGGGCTACTACCTGGTCTCACGATGATAACTACCACTGGCATGAGTGTACCGCCGCGGGCTGCGATATCTCTTCCAATGTTTCGAAGGGTGCTTACGGTCCTCACGACTTCGTGGCGTCTGATTTCACAGCAGCCACCTGCACCACGGATGGCAGCCAGACCCTGACCTGTGAGTGCGGCTACACCAAGACCGAGGTCATCCCCGCCACGGGACACAATCTTGATGAAGGCACAATCACCACCGCCCCCACTGCCGGCCAACCTGGTGTGAAGACCTATCACTGTACCAACCCGGGATGTAATTACACCTACACCGAGACGATCCCCGCCACCGGCCAGTTTAACTACACCTTCGTGGTGGACTTCCCTGAGGAGCACTACGACGTGGGCGACACCGTCACCGCGGATATCTACATCAAGAGCAACGACGAGGGCGCCAACTTCATGACCGTGGACTTTACGCTGGCTGTGCCTGAGGGACTGACCCTCAGTAATTTGGAGTCTGCCCTGCCTGCTGGAACTGTCAGTGATAAGGACGGCCAGTACGCGTACAATATCAACAGTACGAACCCTGTCACTGTTACTTCCGCGGGCGTAAAAATCGCCACCGCCACCTTTACCGTGGATGCAGATGAGGTGGGCGACAGTACGCCTGCAACCCTGAATCTCAGCGTGGCCGAAGTTACCAACAATTCGACTGCGGAGGCAATTCCCGGCGCTGTGCAGGCGGGCTCCACCACCCTGCACAACATCAAGGTGACCCTGAATCCCGGCGAGCACGGCCTGATTATGGGTACAGAAAATCCCCTCACCCTCTATGCCAAGTACAACGAAAGCGGCCTGTATGCCCATGAGAATCGCACCGGATCGCCCGTCGGAGACATAAACGTTTCTGCCGACACCGGCTACCGTGTGGCCGATGTCCAGTGGAGCGACAACATGAAGTCCTTTAGCCACATTGCCGTTCAGCAATTCACTGAGAGCAAGGAATATACCCTCCAGACTGTCAAGACCTGGAATATCACCTTTGAGGCTGGTACCAATGTGACCTTTACCGGCAATGCGCAGACCGTGGTAGTCACCGTGGACGACGGCACCCTGTTCAGTAAGGTGGACAAGCCCGAGTATACGCTGCCCAACAACAACTACACCTTCGACGGCTGGTTCAATGGCGATACTCTGATGACGGATAACACCCTCATCACCGGCGACCTGACCCTCACCGCCAAGGCCTCCGCCAAGCAGGTTACGTTCAGCTCTGAGGCCGAGCATGCAACGGTCCATGTGACCGACGGCGTCACCGGCAACCAGGCCACCTACGGCACGCCCATCACCTTCACTGTGACCCCGGTTGGCCAGTACGTGATCGATTCCGTTACTTATACTGTAAACGGAGAGAATCCTCAATCTCTGTCTGCTCAGGGCAGCACCTACACCATCCCCGGCGACAAAATTACCGGCGATATCCACGTCGAGGTAGTGATGGCAGAGTACCACACCGTTACATTTGAGGCCGGTACCGGTGTTAACATGACTGAGGCCACCGCCTACGTCATGCACAACGGGTCCACCCTGTATACCGACAGCACCTTTAAAACCACGTTCACCGTACCCACTCCCGCCGCCCAGAACGGCTACCGGCTGGCTGATCCTGTGTGGCTCAGCAGCGATGGCAAGAGTTACACGACCGCTGGTCTGAGCTCTGCTGTCTTCACTGCCGACACCACCCTGACCGCTCAGGCAATCCAGCAGTGGACCGTCACCTTTGAGACTGATAACCGCGGCTCCCTCAGCAGTACTTCCGTGGTTGTGGACAACAACACCCCAGTGCCCAGCGACAAGATCCCCTCTGTCACTCCTGCTGCCGGTTATGAGTTTACCGGCTGGAGCAACACTGGCAATCTCACCACCAGCAGCCCCATCACCGACAACACCACCTTTACCGCTACTTATAAGGATAAGGACTACACCCTGACCCTGCCCGACACCAACGGTGTGAGCTTTGAGGTGGAAGGCGCTACGCTGAAAGACGGCGTGTACACCGTCACCCACGGCAAGGATGTGACCATCACGGTAACTGCTAACGGCGCGACCATCAACAGCGTGTCCTACAAGATTGGTGATGGCAATGAGGTCACTGTAGAGAACTTCGCGTCTTTCACCATTCCCGGCAACAGCATCACCGGCAACATCACTGTGAACGTCGATGCTACCAACACCTATCAGATCACTGTCAAGGTGGATGGCGGCAACGGTAAGGTCAACAACGCGGATGAGGTCACTTTGACCGTCGCTGCGGGCACGACCGCGACGGAACTGGCTGGCAAGTTCACCTTTACCCCCGATCCCGGCTATAAGGTTAACACCATTACCCCCGCTTTCGCTGATGTCGCCGGTAACGCCACTTACACCGTTACCTTCACCGACGCAAGCTACCGTGTCACTTGGCCTGCTAATGAAAACGGCGCACTGCCTGAGACTCTCACCCACGGCAAGGACTTCATCTTCACGCCCAGCGTGACCGGCAAGCTGGTTACCGGCGTGACGTATCAGGTGGGCGAGAATCAAGTGGCCCTGGAGCCCAATGCGGACGGCAGCTATACCATCCCCGGCTCCGCCATCACCGGCCCCATCACCGTGACCTACACCACCGTGGACGCCACCTGGGAGTTCATCTCCGAAGGGGACTATAAGGCGGCCCCCGTTGGCGAGAAGGTAGCCATTCTGAAGACTTCCAAGCTGGGGACTGGCACCTATACTCTGACCGGCTACGGCGATATGTATTGGTCCGAGAAGTATGACAATGGCGCCTATGTCTGCTTCGTGGATGATGACGAGACTGCGGCCACTCTGACCCAGAAGCTGGCGACCAACAGCAATACCGTCATCGAGATCAACTACGACGGCAAGATCAACAGCGACGATAAGGTCTCCGCGGCGGACTCCGCCCCCATCACCGCAGTGCTTCATCAGATCGAGGTACAGTATGATATCACCGACCTGATGCGCTTCCAGTTTGATGTCAACGGCGACAAAGCAGTCACCACCCAGGATATTGAGTGGATCCTGGACGAGGCGGTGGGCAACTCCCACACCTCCAGCAATACCTGATCCATATCCCAACGGACGCGGGGCGGTTCTCCGCCCCGCGTCCCCCGTTAAAAGGAGAATTTCCCTATGAAACGACTCATGACCAGCCTTCTGGCCCTGGTGATGACCTGCTCCCTGTGTGTCCCGACCCTGGCCGCCGGGGAGGGCAGCTACACCATGGCCATCCAGGTCAACGGCAGCAGCAATGCCACCGTCAAGCCGGGCAGCACGGTCACTGTGACCCTCACTCTCTCCAAGGACAACGCGGACTCCTTTGACCTGTATAGCATGCAGGACTATGTCCGCTTCGACACCGACTACTTCTCCTATGTGGACGGCAGCCTCTCCGCCTATACCACCGGCGGAAGCAAGCCTGTGCAGGTGTTCTCTGCCGGCGTGATCGACTACCCCGGCAGCGGTGAGGAGGACAACGCCATCTTCGTCAACCGGGCCTCTAATTCCGTGCAGACCCTCTCCTCCGGTGTGACGGTGATCTCCTTCCAGCTCAAGGCCGAAGCCACCGGCACCACCACCCTTACCCACGACACCACTGAGGTGTTCCAGACCTCCGGCAACCTCTTTGACACCACTTGTGAGAACGCCATCGTCACCATCTCCAACGACGCTGTGGACCCCGAGCCCGAGCCGGAACCCGATCCTGAGCCCGAACCCACTCCCGATCCCGGCGAGGACGAGGATCAGCCCAATGTGCCCAGCGATCCCGATGACGACCAGGACGACCAGACTCGCTTCCCCTTCATCGACGTGCCGCACAATGCCTGGTACCGTACGGCGGTGGAGTACGCCTACTCCCGTGGTCTGATGGCCGGCACCAGCTCCATCCTCTTCAGCCCCGACATGACCACCTCCCGGGGCATGATCGTCACCATCCTGTACAGCCTGGAGGGCAAGCCCTACACCTCCTCCAGCCCCTTTGACGACGTGTCTACCAGCGACTGGTATGGCCGGGCCGTAGCCTGGGCCGCCGCCCACGGCGTGGTGAGCGGTTACAGCGACACCGCCTTCGGCCCCAATGACTCCATCACCCGGGAGCAGATGGCTACCATCCTGTACAGCTACGCCCGCTACAAGGGCTGTGACGTCAGCGCCCGGGCGGACCTGTCCGGATTCCAGGATGTGGGCCGGATCAGCCCCTACGCGGTAACTGCCATGCAGTGGGCCTGCGCCGAGGGCCTCATCTCCGGCATGGGCGACCGCACGCTGGCTCCCCAGGGCAATGCCACCCGCGCCCAGGTGGCGCAGATCCTGATGCAGTTCTGCGAAAAGGTTCTGTAATTTTCCCTTCTGTATACAAAAAGCGGACAGATCCGAAGATCTGTCCGCTTTTTTCGTTCTGAGCGTTCTGCCATTGGGTCATAAACCGTGCTGCTCCACCGGGTTCAGGCGAAACCACGAACCCTTGGTATCCAGACGTCCGGATCGTTTTAGCTTACCCAGTTCCGCCGACATGGCGGAGCGCTCCACCCCCAGATAGTCCGCCAAGGTCTGCCTGTCACAGGGGATGACAAACTCTGCGCTTCCCTGCTGCTTTGCCTGGTCCAGCAAATAGGTCATCAGCTTATCCCGGGTGGTCTTTTGAGACATATACCGCACCTTTTGGGTAAAGGCCAGATTTTTCCGGGCCAATCCCTGCAATATGTTTTCAATCAGGAGACTGTGAAAATGGCAGGTATGGGAGCACATGGTCAGGATTCTGCGGCAATCCAGCAGCAGGACCTGGCTGTCTTGGACCGCGATCACGCTGACCGGCAGTTCCTCCAGCCCGGCGCAGGAAAAGGCCTCTCCAAAGGAGTCGCCGGGCTGCAGGATGGACAAGACGCTCCGGTTTCCATAGTAATCCTCCTGAACCACCTGTGCACCTCCAGAGAGCACAATGCCCACCAGCTGGGCAGGATCCCCCTCCAAAAAGACCGGGGCTCCCTTGGAAACAGAGGCAAATCTTGCCCCCAGACACCCCAGCATTGCCTTGATGTCCTCCTGCCCCATGCCCTGAAACAAGGCACACCGGGTCAAAACGGGAAAATATCGTTCCATAAATACCTCTCACGTTGGATTTCCAACATATATTTTTTTATGATTATAGTAAAATACCAACGTAACGTCAAGCACACTGGAAGCATACCACAAGGAGGCGCCAATATGAGCGTGAAGATGAAAAATATCCGTCCGTCTGAGGTCCTGGTTTTGAAGGACCAGATCTCCTACCAGGAGGGCCAGGTGGTCAGCAAGACGCTGGCTCAAAACCAGGCCCTGAGCGTCACGTTGTTCTCCTTTGCCAAGGGGGAGGAGATCAGCACCCATGAATCCGGCGGCGACGCCTTTGTCACCTGTCTGGACGGGGTGGGGAAAATCACCATCGACGGTGTAGATTACCTCCTGCACGAAGGGGAGTCCATTGTTATG
Organism: uncultured Oscillospiraceae bacterium; assembly: GCA_944385665.1. Classification (GTDB taxonomy): domain Bacteria; phylum Bacillota; class Clostridia; order Oscillospirales; family Oscillospiraceae; genus Lawsonibacter. Next base: position 3,467 of record CALWYB010000090.1, on the reverse strand, counting down.
CCCGCCGGACACCCCCACGCGGTCTATGGAGAAGAGTGCTTCAAAATGCTGCTGGTCGTTGTATTCTAAGAGGAGAAGTATCATATGGAACCACACATGTTTTGTTATCAGTGTCAGGAGACCGCCGGCTGCAAGGGCTGTACCCGGGTCGGCGTGTGCGGCAAGCAGCCGGATGTGGCCGCTATGCAGGATCTGCTGGTCTATGTGACCAAGGGCCTGTCCGCCGTGACCACCGCCCTGCGTGCCCAGGGTGAGGCGGTGGAGGGGGAGATCAACCATCTCATCACCCTGAATCTGTTCACCACCATCACCAACGCCAACTTTGACAAAGAGGCCATTGAGGCCCGCATCCGGGACACCCTGGCCGTGAAGGAGAAGCTGCTGGCCCGGGTGGAGCAAAAGGCATCGCTGCCCCAGGCCGCCCTGTGGGACGGCTCCGGCGACTGGGAAGCCAAGGCTGCCCAAGTAGGCGTGCTGTCCACCGAAAACGAGGATATCCGCTCCCTGCGGGAGCTCATCACTTACGGCCTGAAGGGCCTGTCCGCCTACTCCAAGCACGCCAATGCCCTGCTCCAGGACGACGGCGAAGTGGATGCTTTCCTCCAGCGGGCTCTGGCTGCCACCCTGGACGACAGCCTCACCGCCGACGACCTGGTGGCTCTCACCCTGGAGACCGGCAAGTACGGCGTGCAGGGCATGGCCCTGCTGGACAAGGCCAACACCCAGGCCTACGGCAATCCTCAGATCACCAAGGTGTCCATCGGCGTGGGCAAGAACCCCGGCATTCTGGTTTCCGGTCACGACCTGCGGGACCTGGAGATGCTGCTGGAGCAGACCCAGGGCACCGGGGTGGACGTATATACCCACAGTGAGATGCTGCCCGCCCACTACTATCCCGCCTTCCAGAAGTACCCCAACTTTGTGGGCAACTACGGCAACGCCTGGTGGAAACAGAAGGAGGAGTTCGAGTCCTTCCACGGCCCCATCCTCATGACCACCAACTGCATCGTGCCCCCCAAGGACAGCTACAAGGACCGGCTGTACACCACCGGCGCGGCGGGCTATCCCGGCTGCAAGCACATTCCCGGCGGCATTGGGGAGAAGAAGGACTTCTCTGCCCTCATTGAGCACGCCAAGAAATGTGCCCCGCCTCAGGAGATCGAGCGGGGCGAGATCGTAGGCGGCTTTGCCCACGCCCAGGTCCTTGCTCTGGCGGACAAAATCGTAGAGGCGGTGCAGTCCGGGGCCATCCAGAAATTTGTGGTCATGGCGGGCTGTGACGGCCGCTCCAAAAGCCGGGAGTACTACACCGAGTTTGCCAAGGCTCTGCCCCAGGATGCGGTGATTCTCACCGCCGGCTGTGCCAAGTATAAGTACAACAAGCTGGATCTGGGGGATATCGGCGGCATTCCCCGGGTGCTGGACGCAGGCCAGTGCAATGACTCCTACTCCCTGGCAGTCATCTCCCTGAAGCTCAAAGAGGTCTTTGGACTGGAGGACATCAACGACCTGCCCATCGTCTATAACATCGCTTGGTACGAGCAGAAGGCCGTCATTGTGCTGCTGGCCCTGCTGTACCTGGGCCTGAAGAACATCCATCTCGGCCCCACCCTGCCCGCCTTCCTCAGCCCCAACGTGGCCAAGGTGCTGGTGGACAACTTCGGCATTGCCGGAATCGGAACGGTGGAGGACGACATTCAGCTGTTCTTCGGCGAAAAGGCCAAATAAAACGATTCCGCCCTGCCTCGGAATACACAGAGGCAGGGCGGATATTCAGGATCATTGATTTTGTTCCGCGGGCATTCTCTTCTCGCGCCGTCCTGGGACTTTCTCTAGGCTCTTGATTTTTAACCCGGAAACAAAAAAGGACATCCAAACGGATGTCCTTTTTTTGTCTTTTGTTGCCGAAAAAGATACAGCCCGGAAAGCCTTGCGGCTCAATGGGTTCGCGGTTTTGCGCATCTTGTATTTTTGTTTTTCTGCGCTTTTTTCAAGCCATTTCCGAACCCCCATATTGACATACTGACAAAGCCATGTGCAAACAGGATAGGAAAAAAGGGCCATGCGTCAGCACAGCCCTCTTTCTTACTTCAGTCTTATGATCTGCTCATATAGCATAGCATACTTTTTCTCGATCACCATGTTGCTGTGGTAGTGGCCGAAGAACCAATACCGGAAGGTACATCTCTGACACACTTCATCGAAGAACTCGGTCAGTGCGTCTTTTTTGAACATTCCTCCGCTGAACACATCCTGTATGCTGGAGGGGCAGCAGTGGCTGATGATGTAATCCACATTCCAGTGGACACGCTCCAGATTTGCTCTGGCTTCCAGATATTCCGCTTCGCTGGGCAGTTCCTCGGCCCACCAGGAACGATGGTTCACACGAAACAGCGCACCGCGCTGTTCGAGTTGCTGAAACTTTTCCTCGAAGTCTGGATCGTCCGGCTCCAGAATACCATCCTGGATATCATGGGAGGATGCGCCGCCCATGGTAAAAAACTTCCTGCCGTTGAGCTCATATACCTGGCCCCGCATGAGATGCAGGACGGAGGGACGTATCCTCTGGATCTGTCCGCCATGCCACTCCTCTTTGGGATAACCTTTGTAGGCGTCATAGTTTTCATGGTTCCCGAGCACGAAGGCCGTGGTGTAGGGCAGACTATCCAGCCAGTCCAGTCCTGCATCATCCCGTGGATCACCGTACCAGATTCCACCAAAGTCTCCACAGACCAGAACCAAATCCTCCTTGGTCATGTGTTCCTGCTCGTAGAAGATGTCCGGGCGGAAGCGGCGGAAATCTCCGTGTGTATCCCCTGTAATGAATATTTCCATAAGTAGTTGCTCCTTGTTTCCATTTTAGCACATGGTCTGCTCGATCTCTACATCACTGTATCGGAATTTGATTCGAATCGTTTCCGCGTCGACTACGGTGATCCGCTCAACCAACTGCCGAACGATCCCGTCATCATACTGTTGGAAGCCACTGAGGTGTTCCTCCAGGTAAGCTGCTAACTCTGCCATACGTGAGTCCTCGTTGATTCTGTTGGCTGCCTCCTTCTTCGCTGCATCAATCCGTGTCTGCAGGTGCTGCTTTTCTTCCAACAGGGCCTTGAGCTGCTCTGTTAGTGTCAGGTCATCCATGTGGGCCAATACCTGATCCAACAGTGTATTCTGCCGTGTGGTAAGTGCTTCCATGTTGCGTTCTAATTCCATCAAGTTGTTCCCGTCCCCTTCCGGAGTACATACCATTCGGAGCGTCTCTGCAAGTTCATCCTGCAGGCCATCGCTTGCTTCGACTACCCGGTTAAGCACCGTGAGGATCGCGGTATGCAGCTTGTCCTCTGCCATGGAAGGCGAGTTATGGCAGTATTTTTTCCCGAATTCTAGCCGGGAGACGCACCGCCAGACGATCCGTTTGACGCCGTTCCTGGCCCAGGTACACCGCTTATAGGGGGAACCACACT
>CALWYB010000089.1 GCA_944385665.1 uncultured Oscillospiraceae bacterium | reverse complement strand
AGCTTCAAAGTGCCCTCGGTGACCTTGCCGTAGTGCATATACTTGCCGCCCTTGTTCTTCTGCACGTCGGTGACGGTAAACAGGCAGCCGTTTTCCCCGCTCTTGGCGATGACGCCGTGGTCGGCCACCTGGCCGCCCATCTCCGCGTAGAAGGGGGTCTTGTCCAGCACCACAATGCCCTCTACCCCGGGCATGAGCTCCTCGGCCTGCTCGTTCTCCACCACCAGGGCCACCACCTTGGCGCCGGCGATGGAGTTGTTCTCATAGCCCACAAACTCGGTCTCGGGCACGTCCTTGCCGAACTCCACGCCGGCCCAGCCCAGGTCGCCCAGGGCCTCCCGGGCCTTCCGGGCCCGCTGGCGCTGCTCCTCCATCAGCTGGTGGAACGCCTTCTCGTCCAGGGTCATGCCCTGCTCCTCCACCATCTCCAGGGTCAGGTCCATGGGGAAGCCGTAGGTGTCGTACAGCTTGAAGGCGTCCTCGCCGGAGAACACCTTCTCCCCCTTCTCCTGGTGCTGGGCGAGCATGTCGTTGAAAATTTTCAGGCCGCCGTCGATGGTCTTGGCGAAGTTCTCCTCCTCCACCCGGATGACCTTGGTGATATAGTCCTGGCGCTCCCGCAGCTCGGGGTAGTGGCCCTCGTTCTCGTGGATGACGGTGTCGCACACCTTGTACAGGAAGGGCTCGTTCACCCCCAGCAGCTTGCCGTGGCGGGCGGCCCGGCGCAGCAGGCGGCGCAGCACATAGCCCCGGCCCTCGTTGGAGGGGAGCACGCCGTCGCAGATCATAAAGGTGGCGGAGCGGATGTGGTCGGTGATGACCCGCAGGGACACGTCCACACCGTGGCTCTGGCCGTAGGAGGCCCCGGTGAGCTCGGTGACCTTGTGGGTGATGTTCATCACCGTGTCCACGTCAAACAGGGAGGGCACCTTCTGGCACACGCAGGCCAGGCGCTCCAGGCCCATGCCGGTGTCGATGTTCTTCTGCTTGAGCTCGGTGTAGTGGCCCTCGCCGTCGTTGTCGAACTGGGAGAACACCACGTTCCACACCTCAATGTACCGGTCGCAGTCGCAGCCCACGGTGCAGCCCGGCTTGCCGCAGCCCCACTCGGGGCCCCGGTCGTAGTAGATCTCGGAGCAGGGGCCGCAGGGGCCGGAGCCGTGCTCCCAGAAGTTGTCCTCCTTGCCGAACTTGAAGATGCGCTCAGCGGGGATGCCGATCTCCTCGTTCCAGATGCGGAAGGCCTCGTCGTCGGCGGGGGTGGTCTCATTGCCGGCAAAGACGGAGGGGTAGAGGCGCTCGGGGTCCAGGCCCACCCACTCCTTGCTGGTCAAAAACTCCCAGGCCCAGTGGATGGCCTCCTTCTTGAAGTAGTCGCCGAAGGAGAAGTTGCCCAGCATCTCAAAGTAGGTGCCGTGGCGGGCGGTCTTGCCGATGTTCTCAATGTCGCCGGTGCGGATGCACTTCTGGCAGGTGGTGACGCGGTGACGGGGAGGCTCCTGCTCGCCGGTGAAGAAGGGCTTCATGGGAGCCATGCCGGAGTTGATGAGCAGCAGGCTGGCGTCATTCTGGGGGATCAGGGAAAAGCTGGGCAGACGCAGGTGTCCTTTGGTCTCAAAGAAGGACAGGAACATCTCACGCAGCTCGTTTAAACCAAACGGCTTAGGATCGTACATGGGTCATTACCTCCAATAGTTCTCTTACTTTGTCTGAATTTCCAGGCCCATGAGCACCATGTCGGTGTCAAAGGCGATGCGGTAGACCACATCTTTTTCGGTGTGCTTGCAGTAGAACACGGCGGTGGCGTACTGCTCGCCGGAGTCCAGCTTCTGGCCGGTGGCCATGCTGTCCTCCTCCTTTTCAAAGGTGCCCGCCTTCTCCACAGCGGAGTTCATATAGCTCTCAATGGCCTCGGGGCTGGTGGTCTCCTGGGCGTCGGCACGCATCTGGTCATAGATCTCCTGCCAGGCGCCCTGGTTGAGCAGCTCCATTACGCTGCGGCCCTGCTGCAACACCTTGTCTTCCTCCATGCCCTGGGGCAGGGGGTTCCCCTTACAGGCACACAGCACCACCAGGCAGGCCAGAAGGGCGGCTGCCAGCGCCCACAGCTTCTTTTTCATCCCTCTCCCTCCTTTTTTCCGGGGGTACAAAAAACCGCCCCTGACTACAGTCAGGGGCGGAAATTCCACGGTACCACCCTGATTATCCTAGTAATAGGCATCTCAGCCATCCGCTTACGGGGATGAGCCGTCCCGCTCGTCACGGGCCGCTCCGGAGTGGCCTGCCTCGGCTGCCGGCCGGGGGCTTTCACCGTCTCCCCCTCGCTCTGGGCCATAGTCCGAAGCTTTGCTCCATCAATGCGTGTAACAAAGGTATTGTATCACATTTTTTCCCCTTGTCAAGGCTGCTCTTCCGCCCCAGGCGGGAAAAAATCCCCCACCTGACGGGACAGGCGGCCCACCAGGTCCACCACCCGCTCCAGTCCGCAGTCTAGGTTCTTCCGGTAGGCGTAGTAGCCTCCGTAGATGACAAAGCTGAGGACGATGTGGCTGGCCGGGTCCTGGCGGTACTCCGGCCGGCGCTGAAAGGCCAGCTCCTTCAGTCCCGCCTCCAGGGTCTCGATGAGCCGCCCCTCCCGGCTGCCGGAGAAGAGGGTCTGAATGAGGGCGGAGCGGGCATTGCAGGCCCGAAAGAGGTCCTGAGTAAACGCCTCCGTGTGCTCAAAGATTCCCTCCGGATGGGGGATATCGGCCAAAATAGCCTCCACCACCTCTCTCTCCAGGGCGGCAGAGAGGGCAAAAATATCCGGGTAGTGGGTGTAAAATGTGGACTTGTTGATCCGGGCCAGCTGGCACAGCTCCTTCACCGTGATCTTCTCCAGCGGCTTTCTCCCCCGCAGGCTGAGAAAGGCGTTGGCAATGCTCCCTTTGGTCTTTTCCACCCGCAAGTCCATATGGTACCTCCCCGACAATTTCCGTCTTGTGTCGTTTATCCAACTCTTTTCTATGTTTGCCGGTAGACCCGGCCAGTGGGTTGGTTATAATCAGTATATCTACTTTTCCAACGCATGTCTATCATTTTCAGGAGGACCTTATGGATTTTTATGGATTTTATACCGGCCGCTCCTTTGACGCCTACCACTACCTGGGCGCCCACCTCACCGGCGAAGGGGCGGTATTCCGCACCTTTGCCCCCAGCGCCCAGAAAATTTCCCTCATCGGAGACTTCAGCGGCTGGGAGGAGCTGCCCATGGTCAAGGTGTACGACGGAAACTTCTGGGAGTGCACCGTTCCCCAGGCCGAGCCGGGGATGAAATATAAATACCGCATCTACCGCCCTGACGGCAGCTGGCTGGACCACTGCGACCCCTACGGATTTTTCATGGAGCTGCGGCCTCACAACGCCTCCATCCTCCAGGACCTGTCCGCCTATTCCTTCCAGGACGAGAGCTGGCTGCGCCGCCGCAATGACGGCAAAACCCGCCCGGTGAACATCTACGAGGTCCATCTGGGCTCCTGGCGCACCAATCCGGAGGACCCCAACGGCTGGTTCCACTACGAGGAGATCGCCCAGCGGCTCATCCCCTATGTGAAGGAATCCGGTTTTAACTACATCGAGCTCATGCCCGTCAGCGAGCACCCCAGCGACGCCTCCTGGGGCTATCAGAACACCGGCTTTTTCAGCCCCACCTCCCGCTACGGCACTCCCCAGCAGCTCATGGTCCTGGTGGACCGGTGCCACCAGGCGGACATCGGAGTGATTCTGGATTTTGTCCCGGTCCACTTCGCCGTGGACGACTACGCCCTGTGGAACTACGACGGCACCCCCCTCTACGAGTACCCCAGCTGGGACGTGGGCCGCAGCGAGTGGGGCAGCTGTAACTTCATGCACTCCCGGGGAGAGGTGCGCAGCTTTCTCCAGTCCGCCGCCCACTACTGGCTGGAGGAGTTCCACTTTGACGGTCTGCGGATGGACGCGGTGCGCAATCTGCTCTACTGGCAGGGGGACGAGGCCCGTGGCACCAACCAGGGGGGCATCCAGTTTCTGCGGGACTTAAACCGCGGCCTTAAGGACCGCCACCCCACTGCCATGCTCATTGCCGAGGACTCCTCCACCTACCCCGGGGTGACCCGTCCCGTGGACCAGGGCGGCCTGGGCTTTGACTACAAGTGGGACATGGGCTGGATGCACGACACCCTCTCCTACTTCCAGTCCGCCCCGGAAGAGCGGCCCAGGAAGTACCACCAGCTCACCTTCTCCATGCAGTACTTCTACAACGAGCGCTATCTGCTCCCCTTCTCCCACGATGAGGTGGTCCACGGCAAGGCCACCATTTTGCAGAAGATGAACGGGGCCTATGAGAAGAAGTTCCCCCAGGGACGGGCTTTGTATCTCTATATGTTCCTCCACCCCGGAAAAAAGCTCAACTTCATGGGCAGCGAGTTTGGACAGCTGCGGGAGTGGGACGAGAGCCGGGAGCAGGACTGGGACCTGCTCCACTACCCCATCCACGACGGGTTCTACCACTTCTTCCAAGCTCTCAACCACCTGTATCTGGAGCACCCCGCCCTGTGGGCCGAAGATTTCCGGCCGGGCGGCTTTGTCTGGCTGGACTGCCACCAGGAGGCGCGCTGTCTCTATGCCCTGGAGCGCCGGGGCGGCGGCGAGCGGCTGGCGGCGGTGTTCAATTTCTCCGACCAATGCCAGGCGGACTATACGCTGGAAATCCCCCAGGCCCAGGGGCTCACCCTGCTGCTGGACAGCGACAGCGCCCCCTTCGGCGGCTCCACCCAGCAGCCTGTGGACTATCTCCCGGTCACGGAGGGTCAGGTCACACTCACTCTGCCTCCCTTCTCCGGGCGTCTGTATCAGATTCAGTAAAAAATGCCGGTGCGCAGAAGCGCACCGGCATTTTTTAAAAGATTCCAAAGCAGATCAGGCCCAGCAGGGCGGACAGCCCGATGACTTTTGGAATGCTGACCTTGAATTTCAGCAGCAGTACCAGGGACAAAATTCCGATGCCGATGCCGGGCAGACTGATGGAGTCATTGAGAATATAGCTGGTCTCACTGAGGGACACCGTCACGCCGGCCACCATACCCACACAGGCGGGACGCACCCCTACCATCACCCGACGCATCACCGGGCTGTTCCGGAAGCGCTGAAAAAAGATGGCCACTACCGCACAGATGGTCAGCGTGGGCATCAGCACCCCCAGGTTGGACACAATGGCCCCCGGCAGTCCGGCGGTACGCATCCCGGCGAAGGTGGCGCAGTTCAGGCCCACCGGACCGGGGGTCATCTCGGCGATGGCCACAATATCGGATACCTCCTCCGCCGTCATCCAGTGGTTGACCTGCATCTCGTTGGAAATGACCGGGATCATGGACAGGCCGCCGAAGCTGGTAAATCCGATCTTGGTAAAGCTCCAGAGAAGCTGTAAGAGGATCATGGCGTTTCCGCCCCCTTCCCCTCCATGTACTTGCTGATGGCCAATCCACTCACCGCGCCGATGACTACCAGCCACACGCAGTTCACATTCCAAAACAGGTACAGGCAGAAGCTGACCGCCAGCACCGCGATACAGGGCTGCCAGCGGAAGGCCCCCTTCACCATGCCTACCAGCGTACTGCCGATGATTGGCACCACGGCACACCGCACTCCCGTCATAGCCGCCATGACCCAGGGATTGTGGCGCACCGCATAATAAAACAAAGTAATCAGGGACAGCACTGCCATAGGCGGCACGATCATACCAACCACACAGACCACGCCGCCCCAGAATCCCGCAATCCGATACCCAAACAGCATGGCCACATTGGTGATCATGGTCCCCGGCAGGCTGCGGCCCACACTGGTGAGATCCAGCAGCTCCTCCTGGGTCAGGATTTTCTTTTCCTCCACATACCGTTTCTGCATCTGCGCCACAATGCTCCAGCCGCCGCCAAAGGTAAACAGGCCAAACTCCATAAAGTCCAGCAGCAGCCGTCCAATGGTCTTCCACCGCTCCATGATACCTACCCTCTCTCCTATGCGGTCACATCCGGCTTATAAACTCCAAAAAATAGGTGATGGCCAGCAGATCAGCACAGCCTCCGGGGGACAGGTTTCGCTGGATCAACGCCCCATCCAACATCTCCAGCTCCTCCCGGGTGGCCGTTCTGCCGTCCTGGGTCAGGTTCCTGGCCTGCTCCATCGCCCACTGCTGTCCCTCCAGGCCGCCACGGGCAATGAGATTGGTGTCCACCACCTGGGCCATCAGGGCCAGCAGCACCTGGCGCCCCGCCTCTTCCCAGCTGTCCCCCGCCTCCAGCCGCTCACGGAGGGTGGGCAGGCCGATCCGGGCCACGGCGGGCAGTCCACGGGCCAGCTCGCCCCGAATGCCCTCCAGGCCCTGCTCCAGATAGAGCCGCTGGCCCGCAGTGTGGGCCGGGCTGCGGCGGATAGCCGCAAAGTCCTCCTGTACCGCCTGGGCACACATCTCGCCGCACAGGCGCAGAGTGGCCTCCAGGTCCTTGGAACAGCCCTCCGCTCTCCACAGCCGCCCGGCGGCGGCACAAACGGTGCCCAGGGTAAAGACCGCCCCCTTGTGGGTGTTCACCCCGCCGGTGGCCCGGAACATGGCCCGCTCTCCCGCCGCTCCCGCCTGACGCAGCCGGCGGAAGGTCTCCTGGGGCGGCAGGTCTCTTGTCTCCCGGCCCAGGGCCACCGCCTGCTCAAAATAGGGCAGCAGAGCGGCGGTGCTGTCCAGGAAGGTAAACAGATCCATGTCCCGGTGGCTTCCGTTGTTGTTTCGGTCTACCAGGCCGGGCTTGGGGGTGGTACACACCTCGTACAGCAGGGCCTTGGCCGCCAAAGCCCCCAGGGCCTGCTGATCCTTTTTCCCAAAGTAGTCCTCCAGGATAGTCCGGGTGGCCCCTTGGAGCTCCTCCACGGTGTGGAGGCGGCGGGAGGCGCACCCTTTGCCCTCCTTGCCGCACACCAGACACTTCCGGGGCGGCTGGCCCAGCTGGGTCCGGTCCCACTTTCCGCTTACCGGGTCCAGCACATCCAGATCAAAGAGACGGCCCAGGGCGTCCCCGTCCTCCAGTTCCACGCACAGCTCCTTCACGGCGCGGCCCTCTCCCCGCACCACCCACAGAGCCTCACAGCCGGTGGGCTCATCCACCTCTTCCCGGACGGCGGTGTCCAGCCGGGCAGCCAGCAGGGCGCACTCCAGCCGCTCCAGTCCCCCCCGGAACGCCCGGCGCAGGACCGGGGAATTTTTTACCGGCCCGGCAATGTTCAGGCAGAAGGAGATCACCGGAAGCTGATATTCCTCCAACAGCTGCTGCTGGCGCACGGCCCGGGCCTCCCGGGCGTTGAGCATCTCCATGAGGGTGACGGCGTGTTCCATTGGGGACCTCCTTAGTAATGGATGACTTCCGCGCTGCCGCGGATGGCGTCGATGACAGGCTGAGCCTGGGAAGAGTGAAAAAAGTCCCAGGTGGTCTGGGGCAGTTGGTCCTTTATCTCCTCCAGCCGTCCGTCGTGGATGGCCTGGCGCACCGTACTGGCGCTGATGACCTGGCCCTCCGCCTGGAGGCGGGGCACCTCTACACACTGGATGCCCGCTTTGGGCAGCTCCTGGGCCATAATCTGGTTGTAGAGTCCGGTAACCAGGCTGCGAGGCTCCTCCCCCACATAGCGCACAGTTACCCCCAGGGCCTGAGCGATGGATACAAACAGGGCCAGATCCAGCTTGGCGTGGCCGGCGATCACCGTCTGCTCATCCTTCAAAAAGTAGCTGGGGAAGGTGGCGGAGCTGATCATATAGGGTCCGCTGGGGTGGCAGATGACGTTTTTCAGATGGGCCACCCCTTCCGTCACCAGCTTCCAGCGCACCGCAAAGGGCACCAGGCTGGCCTCCTCGCTGAGGACGAAAAGGTGCACCGTATCGCACTCCGCCGCCGCCCGCTCCACCAGGCCCTGATGTCCCAGGGTGAAGGGGTTGGCGTTCATGACGATGGCCCCCGACTTGCCGGGACGGCGGTCCTTCTCCAGCTGCTTGCAGAAGGAGGCAAAGCCGCCCCGCCGGTTCTCCAGGAAGGAGAGGGTCCCCTCCACCCGGGCGATCTCATAAAATCCCAGGTCCTGAAAGAACTTGGCGCTCTGGCACTTGGTGTAGACAAACTGGTGGAGAATCTCCCGCTCCGCCTGGCGCTCCATCAGGTGGGAGACCACCTGGTTGAGCAGGCCCTCCCCCTGGTGGCCGTGGTCCACCGCAAAGCAGCGCAGGGTACACCCGAAGGTGCTGCCCGTGGCCACCAGCTGGTAGTTCTCGTCAAACAGGCCGCAGGTGTAGTCCAGGTTGCCGTCCAGGGTGATCCCCTCCCCCTCCAGCAGGGCGAGGAGTTTTTTTCGGTTCCGTTGGTCGTCGGGTCGGATCTCGCTCAGGGTATAGGCCATAGGGCACCTCCGTAAAAAGAACAGACACGGGGACTGGATGGCAGCCCCCGTGTCTGAAAGGTTTCAAATTATTCCGCTTTGTTGGGATCGTAGGGCTTGATCTTGCGGACCACGTCCAGGATCGTTCCGTCCCGGGCCTCCAGAATGGCGACCACCTTATCCTCCCACTCCAGATCATCGGGGCGGCCCACCAGGGAGTAGGCCTTGTCCTTCAGTTCCTCGATGGTGACGTGGGGGATGCCCGCCTTGTCCAGACACTCGATGAGGTCGGGACGCAGAGGGTTGACGGCGATGCCGTAATCGGTAACCAGCACGTCCACACAGTCCCCGGGGGTGGTGACGGTGACCACGTGCTCGCAGACGGTGGCCATCCGGCCACGGACCAGGGGGGTGACAATGATGCAGCACTTGCTGCCGGCGGCGGTGTCGGGATGTCCGCCGGGGGCGCCGCGGAGCACACCGTCGGAGCCGGTGAGCACGTTGACGTTAAAGCCGGTGTCGATCTCCAGGGCAGCCAGCACCACGAAGTCCAGGCTGTTGACGAAGGCGCCCTTGTTGGCCGGGTTGGCGTACTGGGAGGCGCTCATCTCGAAGTGGTTGGGGGTCTGGTTGATGGAGTTCACCGCATCCAGGTCGAAGTCCTGCACGTCGATGACCTTGCCCACCTTGCCCTTCTTCAGCATCTCCACCATGGGGCCGCAGATACCGCCGATGGCCCAGCCCATCTTGATGCCCCGCTCGTCCATGTACTGCTCCAGGAACAGGTTGGCCGCCAGAGAGGGGCCGCCCACGCCGGTCTGGAAGGAGAAGCCCTCTTTGAAGTAAGGGGTGGAGGCGATGACCTTGGCCACGTTCTCCGCCATCATCAGATCCCGGGGGTTCTGAGAGATCCGGGCGGCGGCGGAAGCGATCTTCTTGGGGTTACCAATGGAGTCTACCACCACCACAGCGTCCACGTCAATGGCCTCCACGCTGGCAGGCATGTTGGGGAAGGGCACCAGGCAGTCGGTGACCACCACCACGTGGTCGGCGTACTTGGCGTCGGACATGGCGTAGCCCATGGAGCCGCAGTTGCTCTTGCCGCCGATGCCCCTGCAGTTGCCCATGCAGTCGCTGGTGGGGGCGGCGATGAAAGCGATGTCGATGTGGACCTCGCCGGCCTCAATGGCGCGGGGACGGCCGCCGTGGCTGCGGATGATGGCGGGGGTCTTCAGCTTGCCGGCAGAGACCACCTCGCCCATCCGGCCGCGGATACCGGAGGTCTGGATGCCGATGACCTTGCCCTCTTCAATGTAGTCGGCAATGGGGTCATGGGCGGAACCCAGGCTGGTGGCGGCGATGGTCAGGTCCTTGAGGCCCAGCTCGTCGATGGCGGCGGCCATCACCTGATTGACCACGTAGTCGCCGTCCCGCAGGTGGTGGTGGAAGGAGAAGGTCATACCGTCCTTGGCGCCGCACTGCTTGAGGGCCTCCACCAGAGAGGCCACCACCTTGGTGTCCACCGGCTTCTCGCACCGGCGGGTGCGGGGAGAGGCCTTCTGGATGTATTTGCCGTCCATATAGTTTTTGCCCTGATACACCTCACGGCCGTTGGTGAGCAGAGCGTCGGGAATTTCCCGTCCTACTGCGTTTTTCATACCAAATCCCCCTCATACATTCCGCAGGCCCGGGCCAGACGCAGGGTGCGCTCGGCGCCGGGAATAAAGGCGATGTCGATCATCTTTCCATCTACCGTGAACACGCCCACACCGGCGGCGGACTGTTCCTTGTAGGCCCGGAGAATCTTCTCGGCCTGGATGATCTCCTTCTCTGTGGGGGCAAACACCTGGTGGACAAAGCGGATCTGCTTGGGGTTGATGAGGCTCTTGCCGTCAAAGCCCATGGCCTTGTTCTGCAAAACCTCGGCCTCAAAGCCGGCCTGGTCGTCCAGGTTGGTAAACACGGTGTCAAAGCACTGGATGCCGGCGGCACGGGCGGCCAGCAGCATCTGGCCCCGGGCAAAGAGCATGTCCACGCCGTCGGGCTGGGGAGTGGTCTGCATGCACTTACGGAAGTCACCGCCGGAGATGGCCACGCCGAACATACGATCAGAGGCGGCGCAGATTTCATAGGCGTTCAGGATGCCCTTGGGGCTCTCCAGGGCAGCCATGAGCAGGGTGCGGCCCTTCTCGACCCCGAACTCCTCCTCGGCGGCCTCCACCGCGGCCTCCACGGTCTTCACGTCCTGGGCGCTCTCACACTTGGCGATGCGGATGCCGTCGGCTCCGCCGGCCACACACACCCGGATGTCCTCCTGCCAGTGGGGAGTATCCAGGCCGTTGATGCGGACAATGACCTCGGTGTCACCGTAGTCGATGGTCTTCAGAGCATGGTACAGGGAGAAGCGGGCGGCGTCCTTCTGGTTCTCTGCTACCGCGTCCTCCAGGTCCAGCATAATGGAGTCACAGCCGTAGATGTAAGCGTCTTTGATGAGGCCCGGCTTCTGGGCATTCATAAACATCATGGTCCGGCGCAGGCGGAACCGCTCCGGTCTGGGACGAGGAATCATCGCACCGCACCTCCCCAAGGAATATTGGCGGCCGACTGGCCGCAGCTGCGGAATACCGCACACTCCACCCGAGCCTTCAGGGTACAGTCCAGAGCGCCCTTATCCACCACTGTGACCTGGGCGTTGTTTACACCCAGACGCTCCAGAGTTTCCAGCACGGTGGCCTTGATCTGGCGGCCGTACTGATTCATCACGCTGCTGGACAGCGTCAGCTGAATGCCGTCGGTCCCGGGCTCTACGGTGACCTGGGCATCGCTGGACTCCAGCGTGCCGGCCATGGCCGGCTTCAGAATTTCCATAACACGTCCTCCTTTTGTGGGTTTCTACCTTTTTTCCTACTTAATAAGGTATCACTCCTTCATGCATAGGTCAAATACAATTTCCAATATGATATCCATAAGTTTTACCCTATGTTTTTCTTGACGCCCTCTTTTCAGGCGGGTATGATACAATCAGCAGAAAAAAGCAGAACTCCACCGGTCAGGAGGAAACGCCATGAACCTGAAACAGGCCCGCTATATCCTCACCATTGCCCAGGAAGGGGGCGTCACGGCGGCGGCAAAGAAATTATATATCAGCCAGCCCTCCCTCAGTCAGATGCTCCATCAGATCGAGCGGGAGCTGGGAGTGGAGCTGTTCGACCGCTCCGCCCAGCCCTTCCGCCCCACCTACGCCGGAGAGTGCTACCTCCGGGCGGCTCAGACCATGCTCAACGCCAATGAAATTCTGGAAAATGAAATCCAGCAGATCCGCCAGGAGGAGAAGGGGCGGCTGCGGCTGGGGATCAGCATGCAGCGCTCTGCCCGGCTGCTCCCCCAGGTCCTGCCCAAATTCATCCAGGCCTTTCCCCAGGTCCGTCTGGAGCTGCGGGAGGCGGGCAGCGCCATGCTGGAGCAGATGGTACTGGAGGGACAGGTGGATCTGGCCCTGGCCTCCACCGAGGGCGGCACGCCCGGTCTGGCCTATCAGATCATCCAGCGGGAGACCATCGGCATTCTGGCCGCCGCTGACACACCTCTGGCCCAGTCCCTGCCCTCCGGCACCCCCATCCATCTGGAGCAGGCCATGGACGCCCCCTTTGTCTCCCTGAAAACCGGCCACAACGTGCGGGTGGTCCAGGACCGGCTCTTTCAGGAGCGGGGCCTGAGCCCCACCCTCTTTCTGGAGAGCGACAACATGGAGGCCGCCCGGCAGATCACCGTCAACTGCGGGTGCTATATGCTGTGCGCTCACAGCTATACCTCCGAGCAGGGCTGCTTCTACCCCTTGGCTGACTACGACAATCAGCGCCACTTCTGTGCCTGCTACCGCCAGGAGCTGCGGCTGCCCCGCTACATTCAGACCATGCTTCACCTAGTGGCGGAAAGTCTGTCCCCCGCCGATTAAGTCTGGGATGTTTGGCTCTCCAAGCCTGCCCGGCAGGCGGCAAACAGCTGCCTGCCCGCCTGGGATTGAAACAGCTTCTCCCAGGTCTCCAGCTGCCCCAGCGGCGGGTCGGTCTCGTAGCTGTTGACAATGAGGTCCGCCTCGATGAGCAACCCCAGCAGGCCGCCGTGGGGTGCAGAATAGTCATGGTGGCGCAGCACCAGCTCCAGCACCGGAGGGATATCCTCCGGCGGATAGCCGGCCTGGGTCAAAAACGCCTCCACCAGCTTTGGTGCGGCCCGCCGCTGGTTTTCCTGTCCGGCGTCGCCCTGGCAGTGGAGCTTGCAGTACCGGATGGGGATATCATGGAGAATAGCTGCCGCATTCAGGACCCTCTGCTCCTCCATCGTCAGTCCTTCCTCCTCTCCCAGCAGCCTGGCCAGGGCATAAACCTTCAAAATGTGCTGGGTACGCCGGGGATGCCCCTGCTCATAGAGCAGGGCCTGGAGCAGCAGAGTCTGTTCTTTGTCGTGCATGGCAACGAAGCTCCTTTCGAAACTTTGATAAAAAAAGAAAAAACCTCAAAGCCCATCGGCTTTGAGGTTTTGGCAGCGGGAGAAGGATTCGAATTATCAAATCCAATTTTCTGTGTGTAAATAGCTGTAAATCCGCTGTCATAACCTCAGTTAATACATAAAAACATGTAAATACCTATAATAGCTGTAAAGGGTAGAAAATCGGTTAAAGGGTCAAATAAAGGGTCAAAATTAAAAACCAGCGCTCTACCAAACGACGGCGTCGCACCGCCTCATTATAGGCAGCCACATCCGGGGGTGTCAAGGCTGGCTACTGAATTAACACAGGAAAAGCGGGGGTCTGTCACGGCCCCCGCCACTTCACGCTATCAGATGCAAAACGAATTGATAGACGATCCCCAGCTTGGAGAGGTCAGCCCGGGCCAGCAAGCGGGAAATGGAGTCAATCATGGTCTCGCGTGTTATGCTTCCTCCACCTTTTTGGAATACCGGAACCCCTTTGCCCGACCATACTCAAAGGCAAGGGCCAGGGCCTCCAGCCTGCCCATTCCCTTTAGGGCCTCCAGCTCTCCCATGCTCAGGTGGTAGGTGCTTGGGAACTTCTCCCCGGTGCGCTCGATGTACCGGCGCATTTTATCAATGTCTGTCATGCTCTACACCCCCTTCCCGCTCCAGGATGGAAATGAGGGCGCGGAGTGTGCGCCGGGGGTCCTCCTGCTGGTTCAGCAGGGCGGTGAGCCTTGCAAAGTTGGGGTATCTCTCTGCCGTGGTCATGCTCTCACCCCCTCACCAACGATTGCCCGCACAATGCCGAGAATGAGGGAAAGCTGCCGCAGGTTGGCACGATCCAGAACGCGGACGATCTCCGCCGTAGCTTCCTTTGTGGTCATGCCAGCGCCTCCTTTCCCATGTTCCGCTCCACGGCAAGACACCACTTGTCCAGGCGCTCCACCGCCGCCGGGGAGCCGTTGGCAATCATCCCGGAAAGGTGTATGCGGCACATATCATCATCGGTGATCCGGTCGTGGCCGTGCCCATCCGTCCAGAGATAGGCGTACATGATGGGGCGCCACACATAGACAAGGGCCTCGTCGGATAGCTCAGAAAGGATTTTCTGCAGGGTGGAGCGGGCGGTGGTGGCCTCCTCCTTCTTCGCGGCGGAAAGGCCGGCTTTCAGCAGCAGGGAAACCAGCTGGCTGTCCGTCATCCCGGAGGCACCGGGAATGGTCTTAACCCGCTCCAGCAGGTCGGCGGGGATGGTGATTGTCTTTTTCATGTAAATTCCTCCTTGTTTTTTGGAGGGGGCCGTGGTAGCCCCTGCAATCAATATTTCTTCTGAATAGGAGCCAATAAGGCGGCACCACGTTTTCCCGCCGCCCAGCGTTTATTAAATCTTTTACGTGAAATTCCCGCTACTCTGGCCCATTCTGATGAAGTTTTGCAAACTCCATCCACTTCGTACAGTCTGAGCGCTCCAGTGCATGGCCTTCGGTTTTGGGCTTGCTCATACCTCGTTGCCCAACGGCAATTATCTGGACTATACGACCCATCGTTGTCAATGCGATCTATGGTCAGATATTCCCTATACCCGTTAGAGTAGGCCCAATCCTCAAATGCCTGGAAGTCGTGTAGCCATTCAGGGCAAACGGTGATGCCGCGTCCCCCGTAATTCTCATATTCATTTGCATTTGGGTTGCAGCATCTTTGCTTCATAGACGTCCATATCGCATATAGCCTGGTCTTAGTTCGTGTGTAATTTATGGTCATAATAACCCCCATCAAAAGCCATAGTTGACCTTTTGCGGGGGGTGTAGTAGAATATTTACACCACTCCCGCAAGGGTCTGGACTATATCGGTTCACTGTCCGTCCGGCAAGATAGAGCAGTGGGCCGATATTCTTATTTTCGCTCCAAAAGCAAGTGTATTCCGCGACGTATTGCTTCAGCCCGTGTAATTTCATGGGATTTGCAATACTCGTCAAGCCTCTTTGTGGTTTCGGTATCGAGCCTGACCTTGAGGTCGTTTGACTTCGGATTGCTACTTTTGGGGCGTCCTGTTCGTGGAGACACCGTATCACCTCACTTTTTGAGTTCCACAAACTTATTATACTTATTGAGTTCCATAAAGTCAAGAGTTATTCGTGCTTCTCCCCGTTGATTTTTATGGGATGGCCTGGTATAATTTATGTACTAGGCCCCCGTGGTCTGCTGCTGCCTCATATCCGCTTGCTTGCCGGCTGGGATATGGGGCGTTTCTTTGTTTTGCTCGTTGTGTGTTTCCATACTGTTGCTCTTTTGTAGCCCATCTGCAATTATCTGGAGAATAGCCCTTGTCGTTATCAATACGGTCTATCGTTAAATCGTCCTGGTATCCGTGAGACAATGCCCACCCCTGAAACGATTTGAAATTATGGATCCATTCAGAGCAAACAGTGATGCCGCGTCCCCCATAAGCCGAGTATTCGGTAGCTTTTGGATTCAGGCATCTTTGTTTCATGCCAGACCAAATTACATAAAGTCTTGAATGGCTTCCCCCATGCTTATAGCTTGGATTGTCTACGCCTTTATTTCTGATTTGGTCAAGCTCTTTCCGCAAGCACCCACATGATTTTGTATTGCCGTTCGCAATGTGTCTGCCCGAAATTTCTTTCACCCGCCCACAATCACAAATACATTTCCATATTGTGCCGTGTTTGTCATGCCCAGCGCGCCCAATAACCGTCAATCTCCCAAATTTTTGCCCGGTTATATCCTTTAGCATCACGCCACCACCTGGAAACGTTGGGCGGGAACGGTCTTGACATACTGCTCATACATGGCCCCATGTTCTGCCTTGAAGGTCTTACTATCAAAGCGGCTGGTGGTGTAGCGCGTCCACTTTGCTTTGATACCATCTGCGCTAATTTCCTCGTTTTCCCCCATCATGGCCTTAATCTCCGCCTCCAGGGCAGAAAGCGCGTCCTGCACCTCGTTCAGAAGTGCTTTTGTCTCCTGGTACTCCCGCAGCTTTGCGGCGATCTCCTTTGCACTCATACCGTTTACCTCCTTATCAGTTTTGCAGAGGCGGCGGGTTGGGCTGGTCTACGATGCGACGCTCCGTTGGCCGATTGCCCGCTCTTGCCTAGCTCCTATTTTCTTCGGTGCGTCTGGCCTCTTGCATGGTCTAAGTATACTATATGTTCCCATATATGTCTATTAGCATACTCGCCAAATATGGGAACATATATTTGTGCTGTTTTTATATGGACACATATATACAAAAGTGATATAATGATGCCATGCTGGAGAGGGTGACGGCTT
This sequence comes from uncultured Oscillospiraceae bacterium, assembly GCA_944385665.1. Lineage (GTDB taxonomy): Bacteria > Bacillota > Clostridia > Oscillospirales > Oscillospiraceae > Lawsonibacter. Next base: position 4,827 of record CALWYB010000089.1, on the reverse strand, counting down.
TGTTACCCGGAAAGGAGTGGATCAGAATTGCCAGTAAGTGAAGCCCAGAAAAAGGCGACGCGGGAATATCTCAAAGGGCTGGATGAAATTCGTATAAGAGCGAAAAAAGGAACTAAAGCCCGGTGGAAAGCCGCCGCAGAGGAACGGGGCCAGTCTCTCAATCAGTTTATTGTGGACGCGGTGGAGGCGGATATGGTCAGCCCTGACAGCTCCCAGGAGCGTCCCCAGGCCGGGGGGCTCCAGTTACCCACGGAAGCACTGAAAACCGCCCAGGAGGCCGCAGAGGCCACCGGGGAGGCCGTTTCCCAGTTCGTGGAGCGGGCTGTGGTCGATCAAGCGGAGCGGGACAAGCGGTCTTGGCGTATGGGTATCAACCCGGCCACCGGGAAAAAGGCCGGGGAGTGATCCGCCGATGGGGCCAAAATTGGACTCATTTTCTACGCGGTTTTTGTTCCAGGAGTGTTCCATATATGTTCCCGCTCCTGTCCTTTCTGGCGCACAGAAAAACCCCCCACTCGCAAGAGTGAGGGGTTTTTTGTTTAAAACAGGGCCGTGGTTGTGTTGATGGTGGAGCCTGCTGCCACCTCCTGAATCAAAATATTGTTAATAGCCTCTTCCAGGTGTTTCAGGTCAGCATAAGTGTTCCCTGTGTTCTGCCCAGTGATGTTGATGACCGGGCTCTGGGACGTGAGGTTGATCTGGTTGACGTATTTCCGCTCCGCTACGTCCACCAGGGACTTAAGATCCTCCTGGGACATGCTCACGGACTTCTCAATGCTGCTGGTGCTGCCGGCAATGTCCGACAGCTTGCCGTTTATATCGTCCATAGCACCGCCGGGGGAATAGGGGGTAGCTCCCTGGGAGAACTGGGACAGGTCAAAGGAGCCACTAATGCCACCCACAAGGTTCTGTATTGCGCTGGAAAAATCAAAGTTATCCAGCATAGAACCAATGTTTCCCCCTGCATTGTGTCCAAACTGGAGCGCGTCGGAATAGTCCACATAGTTCCAGGCTTTGACATATTCCGTGTACGATCCCGCAGCAATAGCCGCCTCTCGGTTTGCACTCAGGGTATTATACAGGCTATCAATCGCGCCGGTGAGGCTGACCTCCACGCCGGGAATGGAGTTGACAAGGCTCTGTATTCCGCTGGCTACGCTTCGCAGATGTCCCAAGATACCCATAGCCATATCATAAAAGAGCACTTTCACGGCGGTAACCGGGTCGTTGAACACGTTTCCCACAAAGTTGGCAAAGGCCGCAAAAGCACGTTGCCCGGGCACAATGAGGTTATTCATGATAGTTGCATATATCAGCATAACGGTGCCGCCTATTACGCTGCCGATCATTTCCCAGGTCGCTCCCGCCTGCCGGGCCATGAAGATTATCAGCGCAACACCGCCCGCAACAGCCAATATAGGGGCGTTTGCTGCCGCCCATGCAAAAGCGGTCTGTGCTGCCGACGCAAGCATGATCCCACCAGCAACCAGCGCCCCAGCGGCCACACCGGCCAGCGCAGCCTCCACAAGCTCGGAGTTGTCCACAACGAATTGGGCGGCTGTGTCTATGTTGTTTGCCAAAGAGTTTACACCGTTCAAGACTGGCTGCATTGCCATCGTGGCGGTGTTTTTAAACGATGTCCACACCTGGCTCCAGGTCATGGGCATTTGATCAAATTTCCTGTTGGTTTCCTCTGCCGCGTTGAACATGGCGTTTTTCACAACTTCGGCGGAGATTGCCCCCTCAGAGGCCAGCTCCCGCATGGTTCCAATGTTTACCCCCATGTAGTCAGCAATAGTCTGAGCAATAGTGGGTGTCTGCTCCAAAACGGAATTCAGCTCTTCACCGCGCAGAACGCCGGAGGACATAGCCTGGGTGAGCTGCAGCATGGCCGCGTCAGCGGCCTGGGTAGAAGCGCCAGAAAGGGTGATCTGCTTGTTGAGCTGTTCCGCAAAGGCCACAACCTCCGCGGAGCTGTTGAACGCGTCACCGGCCAGGGTTCCCAGCTTGGAGACCATGTCGGCGGTGGCCTGGTATGCACCACGGGAGCGCTGGGCGCTCTCATAAATCATCTGGTTCAGCTCTGCCGTATCCTGGAGGCCGTCGTTCATCATGTCCAGCCGGGCCGTGGTCTGGGTCATGGTGTCGGACAGGTTAAAAAGGCCGGTGACAGTTTTAATTCCAACAAATGCACCAACCAGCCGCTTGGCTGTGGCTGCCATCTCAGACAGCGGGGATGTCGATTGCTTTGCGTTATTCCCTACTCTCTGGACCTGCCCGGCCAGTTGTTCACACGCAGACGCCGCCGGTCTTGCCATATTGGATAGCGCCCCGTAAGAGCTGGACATCTGCTGTGCCACTCGGTTGGCCGTTGTCATTTCTGCAACGATTTTTTCAAGGGTCGGTGTCGCCCGATCCTCCATAATGAACACTTCTTTAATGGTGCCCACGTTTTTTTCACCTCGCTTTGATGATTACTTGTCTGTAAGCACAATTTTCCCCAGGGATGGACGGGGGAATGGGGGCTTTTTCATCGTCCACCAGGTCAATTTTTTCATCTTGGTACAACTCCAAAAAGGCAACAGACGCCTTGTGCGACCATCCGCGCCACACGATGATGTCGGAAAGCCGCATAATCGTGTCGCCCTGGAACCTGTACCGCTTCTTCTGAAAAAAAGCCTCAATTTCCGGGAAGATCACGGAGCCCCGGGAACGGATGAAGTCCAAAAGGGCCGATTTTCTCACACGCAAATTTCACCACCCCCTTTCAGCAGCTCATTGATGTACTCACCCACGGAGCGGGAAACGGGGTCCACCCCCCGCCCCTCCCGGTGCTCATATCCGACGATCCGGCCCCGGGGACTCTGGGGGCCATGCTGCAGCAGGTAGGTGAGCGGGTCATCATCGGTGAAGAACTTGGAGCCGTCCTCCAGGGTGAAAGCTGTCTTTCCTTCCTGGGCCCGCGCTGTCACCGCTTCCAGGTGGCAAAGTCGTTTTAATAGATTCACTGTATGGCCTCCTTAATTGATTTTTCCAGGGCTTCCACCCGCTCCAGGATGTCCACCCGCTCCGTCAGCTTCAAGCAATATTCCAGAGTAGACCGGGCGGCCATGATCCGGGCTTGTGGGTTTCCCGGGGTCTCTGCAATCTCCCGCAAGGTCTCCAGCGCCGGGGAAATACCTTGCCGGGCCTGCTGGGCGGCGTCCCGCAGCATATCGCCGCAGGCTTGCCGGTATTGCTTGGAAAACTCCGGGTCTCGCAAATACTCCCGCAAGGTGTTTTCGCTGATCCCGGCGGCCTTTGCTGCCTCTGCCTGGGTGCGGCTCACCAGGAGCGCCCGCAACGCTTTTTCTTTTCGCGGTGTCACTTTATCACCTCCACTGGTGCTTTTTTCGGCTTTCTTGGGGTTTATACGGGGGTCATGTACTGCCGCAGCCCCCGGGACACGGCGGGCCGTCTGAGGGCCCGCAGGGCCTTGCTGTGGGCCTTTGCGTCCACCTGTTGCCCCCACCAGTACCGCAGCACCACCGCCCGGCGCTGATCCGCTGGGAGGGCGTCCAGCGCTTGCCGTATCGCCTCATTCCTCTGGGCTGCCGCGTCCCGCTCCACCACGGCCTCCACCGCTGCCTCTGCTGCTGGATCTGGTATCACGTCGGACAGCAGGAGCGGGTCTCCCTCGCGGTCTGTCAAGGGAGCGTCAAGGGATGTGGAGTCCTGGAGCGGGTCCAGGCGATCCCGCTGTGTTCGCTGCCCGGTGGCCAATGTAAACGCCTGTTTGAGACGCAAGGCGTACATGGATAGGAACGGACCAGCGTCCGGCCTCCAGCGCTCTAGCGCGTCCAGGAGGGCAACGAAACCCTCTTGCACTAGGTCTTCTGCAGTCGCGCCGCCGCGCCCTGCTGCTGACCACCGGCGGGCCTGCTGATAGGCAAAGCGCCGCACTTGATCCCAGAGGGGAATCAGCTGATCCCGCTCCCCAGCTTGGATCTTCGCCGCAAATTCTTCGTTGGTCATTGTCTCCTAGCTCCCTTCGTGGTAAAATGTTTGCACTAAGTTCACCAACAAAGGGAAAGCCCCCGGACTGCGCTTCCGCCCGTAGTCCAGGGGCTTTTTTATGTGAAAAAACCTCAGGTTTTCTCACGTTTTAAAAATGTGAGGTTTTGACAGGTTCTTAATACGGGAAAAATATAGGTTTTCTTAGGTTTCTTCACCTCACCGACTCCAATAATCGGTGCTGTTATTTCTGCCGGTCTTTTTCCGATTCAGTTCCACCTGATACCAGTCTGAAACTGATTTCACCCCCTGATCTCTCTTATTCTTCAACACTTGGGTGATATAGCTCCAGCGCTTTACCCCGGAATCTATGGCGGCATCTATGGCCATGCGGCATACATCTGCACCCATAACGGAAATATAGCCATTCAGTTCTTTCAAAGTTTCAGGAGCGGGACGGCTCCCCCCATGCTCAACAAAGTATTCAACGACCCCATTCAAACCAGACGGCGGCGACGATGACGCGGACTCACCTGTCGTTGTCGCTGTCGTTGTCGCTGTCGTTGTAGTTGTGGTTGGTGTTGATGATGTAGTTGCGGTTGCTGTTGTAGTTGTAGTTGGATAACTCCCGGTATCGGTCGATGTCGGATGATGTTGGCCGATGTCTTGAACGGCTTTCCATTCCTCAAAAGGCGGGAGCGCTTCTCCATTCTTTTTTGCCTCCCGAGCAGCCACGGCGTATTTTCGCTGTGCAATCGTGTTATCGTATCGCTCCGCGTCCGCGTCAAGTTTCGGTTTCATAAACGCCCAGGTCACCACCAGCAACCCCGATTC
>CALWYB010000088.1 GCA_944385665.1 uncultured Oscillospiraceae bacterium | reverse complement strand
GTGCACGACTACGGGAACAACAGTTTAAGACGGGGCAAGACCGACAAGAAGGATGCCGTGAAGCTGGCCAACTACGGCCTTGACCACTGGCTCACACTTCCGAGATATGTTCCGGAAGAGGACACCCGGCTCATGCTGAAGACCTGCTACCGGCAGTACCAGCAGTATTCCAAAGTACAGACCATGCTGAAAAACAACCTGATCTCCCTGCTGGACACCGCTTTCCCAGACGCAAACCGCCTGTTTACCAGTCCGCCCCGCGCCGATGGCAGTGAGAAATGGGTGGACTTTGTCGCCACTTTTTGGCATTGCGAGTGTGTCTGTGGTCTGTCTAAGAAAGCCTTTACCGCCAAGTACCAGAAGTGGTGCAGAAAGCACGGCTACAATTTCAGCCAAGATAAGGCGTTGGATATTTATGCCTCTGCCTGTGGACGCTTCGGTGTCATGCCGAAAACAAATACGGCAAAACTTTTGGTAGAACAGGCCATTTCCCAACTCCAGACAACTTCCGCCGCATTAGCTGCTCTCAAGCAGGAGATGCAGTCTCTGGCAGCTTCTCTGCCGGAGTATCCTGTAGTGATGGAAATGTTTGGTGTTGGCCCTACACTCGGCCCCCAACTCATAGCTGAAATTGGCGATGTGCGCCGTTTTCATTCCAAGAAAGCGCTGGTGGCCTTTGCAGGTATTGACGCCCCGCCCTACCAATCCGGCCAAATAGATGTCCGCAGCCGCAGCATTTCCAAGCGGGGATCTGCCTCCCTGCGCAGGACACTTTTTCTGGTGATGGGCGTCCTCCTGCAATGCGCTCCAATGGATGAGCCGGTCTACCAGTTCATGAACAAGAAACGCTCTGAGGGCAAGCCATACCGTGTCTACATGATGGCATCCGCCAACAAGTTCCTGCGCATCTACTACGCTTCTGTGAAAGCCTATTTGGATTCCCTGGAACACGACTGATTTCCCTGCGCTATACCATCTGGCTGGCCGCCGTTTCGATTTTGAGTTGCTCAGCGGCTTGATTTTGTGTTGCCTTTTTCGCTGCTCCCAAAACCTGAAATTTCTACTTGACTTTTGTTAGCAGGTCTTTCCAATGTACTAAATATAAAAACATCAGCTATTCTATGGGTGTTTTTCCTAAAACTATCTAAAAGCACTTTATGATTTAAGCTAGTTGTGGTAAAATATATTTTAAACAATATACTATTTCTGGAATTTATTTGATCATAATAACATTCTGCGCATAGGAGGTACAATACATGGATTATTCTGTCCTTAATATGCAATTAACGTTCTTTGGTGATTTTGATTTGCTGGATGCATCCTCTGATGTTATTACAAAGCTATTCAACGCATTTAAGGAGGAAGGTTTTTTACCTAACACTATTCAAGTTTTACAGGTCGAGCAACCATCTAATAAAACGACGGTCCGACTTCGTCCGCAATTGATCAAAACTGGTGATGAATGCGTTATTAATATTCTCCCGGATAGAATAGATTTTGCAATAAATAGGCGTGAAAATTCTCAAATCATTGAACAATTTGAAAGTTATATTGAAACGCTTAAAAAAGTTATGAACACTTTTTCTCTGAGTTCGAATAGACTTGCTCTTACAGCAACTTATCAATTGAATGCAAATCAAGAACAAACCGTTAAAATGAAGGAAACTCTTTTGCCAACGTTTTCCTACTATAATGACAATGAAGCAATAGAGGCAACAGCGCATAATGTAGCTCGTCCACTTATAAAGATTTCTGATGCGTTGTCTGAGTATTATAATGTGAATACAGATGTTATGTTTAAAGTAGTTGGACAGGGAGAGTTGCATCAAACAAAAACAATGGTTCGGTTTGATGTAAATACGCTACAAGAAAATAATACGAATCGATTTAATAAAAACAACGTCTATGGATTCTACCATATTGCATATCAAATTATCGGGAAAATTATTGAGGATTTGGTGAGTATTTGTGAGTAAAATACAATCAACTTCTGTTTGCGATATTGAGCGTTCATTTGATTCTTTGAAACAAAACATTATGGAAAAATTTATTCATATTAATTATAAGTTTTTCTATGAGGATATTGTCGATAAGATGGTGTTAGATGATAAATCTTCACAAGATGAGCCTGAAGAAATCACGTATAAGGATGCTCAGATCGTTTCATATCCACCATTGACAGACTACAAATATAGTATTCCTTTGTTTGCAAACAACAATAAGATAATTGTCACTAAAGATACTAGTGCGATTTCTTACGATTGGTTTAAGAATAGAATTGCTGATGTTGCTGATTACAGCGAAGTGGTCCCTGGAAACTATACAGCAGTTGAACAAGTACTTTCCGATGCGTTTTTACTTGAGAGCAGAGAAAAGGTATTACAGTGGCTCAATCAAGTATTTCTTGAGAAAAGTGAATCAAAAGCAATAATTGCAAACATACTTTTTGCAATTTCCCACTTGGAATATGAGGACGTTTATCCTGTGGGCCCTACGCTTGCTATGCTAGCATTAAATAATCCTAATCGAGTTTTAGTTGAATTGGCAATTCATGCTTTTGAAAATTGGGGCTCTAAGGATAGCATTAAATACTTGGAATCTTATAGGCCCGTTGATTCATTAAATCAGAAAAATTGGGACCGCGTTATAAAGTATTTGAAAGAAAACGGGGAATAAAATGGGCTATCTTGTACGAATGATAAATAGCGAACAGAACTGGGCTCAGTACCAATATGAGCTTCCAGAAATTGATCAAATAAATGCGGATTCTATTAGCGAGTTAGCAACCACCGATAATTGTATATCGACTTGGTATATAGATAATCCTGAAGATATCAATAAAGCAGTTTTGGCATTAACATCTGGATTTCGTAATTTGGATTCGATTCAGTTGGTAGTGTTCAATATTGATACTCTTAAACAATATGGATTGACTGCAAAACAGTCAGAGGAAACGGCATTTACCAAAGCTAAAGGTTACGCAAAATATCATTATGACATAATTGATTTAAACCATCACAGATTAGGACGTTTGGCCCAGCTTATAATGCATACTTTACATGATAATGGAATTGTGAATGTAGATAAAACGCATATTGTAAAGGTTCTTTCCAAAGCCATGGCGGATGAAATTGTTGACTTTGAAAAGTTAGATAAGAATTTAAAAGCTGGATTAGCCGCTACAATAATGAAAGATTTGAAAAGAAAAGAGAGCAAATTGGCCTCTATTATTAGTGAACCGATAAAAGGACAGCTCCTGCAACAAATTGAAAAAAACAAAAGAAAAACAAACTGTCCCCATGAATCACACTGCATGTGTTGGAAAGGCGCATAACCATTTGGTTGCCTAGTAGTAGAAGCATTCTCTCCGCTCCCGTTTAGGTGAGTGTTATACGTTTATGGTAGAAGCCCGGCGTATTAGTCTACATTCCACAAAAGTGAACAAAAGCCGTCCGGTAATCCTCCGGGCGGCTTTTTGCGTAATGTGATAGACCCTATATTTTGATTTTTTCCTTTTAATATCGCTCCGACCGGTCCTGCCGGTGCCGCTGGTGCAACGGGTCCCACCGGGCCTGCCGGTGCCGCCGGTACGACTGGCCCTACTGGTCCTGCCGGTACCGCTGGGGCGACTGGTCCCACCGGTCCTGCTGGTGCTGCTGGCGCAACGGGTCCCACCGGGCCTGCCGGTGCGACTGGCCCTACTGGTCCTGCCGGTACCGCTGGGGCGACTGGCCCCACCGGTCCTGCTGGTGCTGCTGGTGCAACCGGCCCCACCGGTCCTGCTGGTGCTGCTGGCGCAACGGGTCCCACTGGTCCTACTGGTGCTGCTGGTGCAACCGGCCCCACTGGTCCTGCCGGTACCGCCGGCGCAACTGGTCCCACCGGTCCTGCCGGTACTGCTGGTGCAACCGGTCCCACTGGTCCAACTGGCCCAACTGGTCCTACCGGTCCTGCCGGCAGCGACGGCACGGATGGCGCGACCGGCCCCACCGGAACCGCCGCTACCTTAGCGGTAGGAACGGTCACCACCGGTGACCCTGGCAGCAGCGCCCAGGTCACCAACTCCGGCACTCCCCAGAGCGCCATTCTGGACTTTACCATTCCCCAGGGCCCCACTGGTCCCACCGGCTCCGCAGCCCCTGTGTCTCTGCTGTCCGCTTACTCCACTCCGGCCCAGTCCGGAACCTCGGGTGCTCCTTTGGTCTTCGATCAAAACGCCCTCTCCTATGGCTCGGACATCAGCCATACTCCCGGGAGCAGTACGTTCACCGTCAACATGCCCGGCGTGTACGCCGTGGCCTTCCAGGGCAGCTTCTCCCCCACCAGCGGCACCACATTCCCCCAGAGCGTGGGGGCTTCCCTCCAGCAAAACGGCTCGGTCGTCCCGGGCGCTACTTCCCAGTATATCTTCCACACCTCGGCCCAGACCGCTGCGCTCTCCTTCAGCACGCCGGTGGCGGTGTCCTCCGCCCCCGCCCAGCTGCAGGTGATCGGCGATGGCGGCAACTACCTGTACAGTACCATCGGGCTGTCCCTCTATCGCCTGGGCGATATTCCCAGCGATTCCTAATCCCCAGCACCCGGCCCCTCCCTTGGGGCCGGGTGCTGTCTTTCAGGAGGTCCTATGAAAAAGGTTTGTGTCTACGCCATCTGTAAAAATGAAAGCCAATTTGTGGAGCGGTGGATGGCCTCCATGTCCGAAGCTGACCAGATCTTGGTGCTGGACACCGGCTCTACCGATGACACTCCAGAGCGGCTCCGGGCCTTGGGCGCCCAGGTGACGGTGGAAACCATCCGCCCCTGGCGCTTTGATGCAGCCCGGAACCGCTCCCTGGCGCTGGTGGATTCGGATGCGGATATCTGCGTGTGTACCGATCTGGATGAGGTGTTCCATCCCGGCTGGCGGCAGGCTCTGGAGGCCGCCTGGATCCCCGGCGCCACCCAGGCCACCTATCGCTACACCTGGAGCTTCCGTGCGGATGGTGGGGAAGGCGTGGTATTCTGGTACGAAAAAATCCACGCCCGCCACGGCTACCGGTGGGTCCACCCGGTCCACGAGGTGCTGGAGTGGATCGGTCCTGGTCAGCCTGGCTTGAAAGTATCCGCGGATGGGGTCCAGCTGGACCACCACCCGGACCCGGAAAAGTCCCGGGCCCAGTACCTGCCTCTGCTGGAGCTGGCGGTAGCGGAGACCCCCCAGGATGACCGCAGCGTCCACTACCTGGGCCGGGAATATCTGTTCCGCGGCCGGTGGGACGACTGCATCCGCACTCTGAAGCGGCACCTGTCCATGCCCAGCGCCACCTGGGCCGACGAACGGGCAGCCTCCATGCGGTTTATCGCCCAGTCCTATGAGCACAAGGGACAGCCGGAGGAGGCCCTACGCTGGTATCTGCGGGCAGCGGCGGAAGCGCCCCACCTGCGGGAACCCCTGGTGGAGTTGGCTCTGCTGCTCTATACCCAGGCGGAGTGGGACGGAGTCCTTTGGGCAACCCAAAAGGCCCTGGACATCCGGGAGCGGCCCCGCACCTACATCTGTGAAGCCTGTGCCTGGGGTGCCCTCCCCTACGACCTGCGCTGTCAGGCCTACTTCCACACCGGCCGGTCTCAGCTGGCTCTGGAGGCCGCCAGGGCGGCCTTGGCTCTGGAGCCCCAGGACACGCGGCTCCAGGGCAATGTGACGCTGCTGGAGGGGCTGTGCTGAGCCTTTACGCCGGGCCAAAAAGATGGTATACTCTCCAGGAACCAAACAAGGAGGGATTCCTCAATGGCACTGCGACTGGCCACACCCAACGACGCTCAGGCTCTGGTAAGCATCTATGGGCAGTATATCCACACCCCCATCACCTTTGAGTATGTGCTCCCCTCAACCCGGGAGTTTCAGGACCGGATCACCCACACGCTGGAGGGCTACCCCTACCTTGTCTGGGAGGAGGACGGCATCCCTGTCGGCTACGCTTACGCCCACCGCTTTAAAGAGCGGGCTGCCTACCAGTGGGGTGCGGAGCTGTCCGTCTATATCGCCCAAGGCCACACCTCCCACGGCATCGGAAGAAAATTATACGGCGCGCTCATGGAGCTGCTGGCCATCCAGGGAGTACGCACGGTGTACGGCATCGTCACCGTCCCCAATGAGAAGAGTGAGCGGCTCCACCTGAGCCTTGGCTTTCAGGACGCGGGAATCTGCCACAACACCGGCTATGATTCCGGAGCCTGGCGGGATGTGCAGACCTTCGAAAAATTCATCGGCTCCTTTGACGGAGAGCCTGTCCCCATCACCCCCTTCCCCCAATTGGACCCGGACGTAGTGAACCGGGTACTGGACAAGTGGAACGGATAAAAAAATCCTGGAGCAATGCTCCAGGATTTTTTTATACATCTTTCTCTTCTGTGATCTGGTTTGGCGGCGGAGTCACCGGCTCGTCGTGCTCCTGGAGATCAAAGTAGTCCTGATCCACCAGGGTGGGCTTGCGGTGCTGGAACACGGCCATGATCACCGGGTAGAGCACCGTGGCCACCAGGCCGCCGGAAAAGCCGTTGTTATAGAGATTCATTCCCGCCACCGGGCCGCCGGTATAGAGCACCACCGAGGAGTGGATAAACCCGGCCAGGATGCCGTAAGGCCAGCCGAAGTAGCCGGAGATGGGCGCCAGGGTGGTACAGAACAGACAGGCCAGCTGCACGGCCGGATCGTTCAGGGACCAGTGCATCACCACGCTGCCCAAGAACACTCCCGCCATTACCGGAACGATGTTAAAGGCGTGCTTACCGAAGGCGGAAAAGCCCATGATGGTGAGGATTCCCCCCACGGTGGGGCCGTTCAGTTCTCCCCCGCCTCCCAGCACGAAGGCCATACCGATGAGGCCGTTGATGCCGGTGTTCACCAGCACCGGTCCTGCGCCAAACATGCGCAGGTAGTCGCTGGGCGCCCGGCCGCTGGTGGCCAGCAGCCGGCGGTAACCCGCCCAGACCGCCTTCACCGGCTTGCCGAAGGCAAAAAAGCCCAGGAAAATCAGCAGCAGGCAAAAGATCCCCAGGGCAACACCGAAAGGCAGATCATATCCCTCCGCCCAGTGATACTGGGTGGTGGGGTTGGCTCCCATGGAGCTGATGAGGGGCACCAGCAGGAAGGCCACCAGGCCGCAGGCAAAACCCACGTTATACAGGTTCATCCCGTTTTGGATTTTATATGTATAGGCAGACAGGGGCGGCATAATAAAGCCGATGATGATCCCCACCAGGATCCCCGCCGCCGGGTTGCCCCAGCCGTTGTCCAGGCCGATGTAGCTCACCGCCGGAGCCAGGGCGGTGGCCAGCAGTCCCACGGAAATGTACTTGCCGAAATGCTCCCGCCGGCTCTTGGCATACAGCCAGGTCCCCAGCAGGATGGGCCAAATGTTGACAAAATTTTTCCCAAACAGGGAGAAACCGGACATCAGGCCGATGACCACCAGAGAAAAGCCATTGAAGGGCTCCCGGGACAGCTTCAGCAGCACGGCGGTGATGGCGGTAACCAGGGCGGAGTTCATCAGCGCCGCTCCCGGTCCGGCAATCAGCACATAGTCGGTAATCAGGGAATCCTCGGTCAATACGATGGTGCGCAGTCCCTCCGCGATCTCCTGCGGCGTGGAAAAGGCCAAGGCCGCCAAGGCCAGCACAATGGCATACAGCCAGAAAAACAGGGACATCCGGTTATAGCGCATGGGTTCCCCTTGCATGGCAGTCCCTCCTTACATCTGGGGATGGGCGGTAAAATAGTCCCGGGTCTGCTGGGCATTGCGGCCAATCTCCTCCGCCAGGGCCTGGAGAGAGGGGAATTTTTTCTCTCCCCGCAGATAGCTGTAAAACTCCATCCGCAGCTCCTTGCCATACAGGTCTCCGGAGAAGTCAAGGATAAAGCCCTCCACCGTCACCTTTCCGTCGTTGTCCGAGACAGTGGGCCGGACACCCACGTTAGTAACCGCCTGATAGCTCTTTCCGTCCACCGCCACCCGGGTGGCGTACACCCCGAAGGCAGGGACAATCACCGGAGAGGGAATGCGCAGGTTCACGGTGGGGAAGCCCAGAGAGGAGCTGCCGATCTTTTTCCCGTGGGTCACCCGGTTGGTGAGCACATGGGGGTGGCCCAGAAAGTCCACCGCCCGCTCCATCTCCCCCTGGGCGATGAGGGTACGGATGTAGGTGGAGGAGATGGTGATGCCCTCCTTCTCCACCTTGCCGATAATGTCACAGCCTACCCCAAGCTTCTCGCAGGTCTCCTTTAAGCGCTGGGGATTGCCCTTTCCCATATAGCCGAAGTGGAAGTCGTGGCCCGCCACCACGTGGACCACATTCAGCTGTTTGATGAGGTATTCCGTAATAAAATCCTGCCAGTCCATGCGCATCATGCCGTCAAAGCTGGACACGATGACCTCCTGGATACCGTAGCAGCTGCGCATCAGCCACACCCGGTCCTCCACCGAGCTAAGCAGGGGCACCACCTGTCCGGTGATGGCGGCGGTGGGGCTGCGGTCAAAGGTGAAGGCACAGGCCGCCGCGTCCAGCTCTTTGGCCCGGCGAGTTACGGTGGACAGCAGGGCTCCGTGGCCCTTGTGTACCCCGTCAAAAAAGCCCAGGGCGATCACTCGTCTGGTATTGCTCAAAAATATCCTCTCCTTGTATCTCTCAAACCTGGAAAAAGCTTTTGATGGTCATCAGCTTTCCCTGGGAAACCCGGCTCAGGGCCAGAAATTCTCCGCTCTCGCTGTATACCCGGTACTCTCCCGCCGGAGGCGGGTCGGGCAGGACCAGGGTCATTCCGTTGCGCACCTTTTTCTCCGCCGGGGCCTTCAGGATCAGCATGGGACGACCGGCAAAGTAGGCGTCCACCCCCAGCAGCAGGGCGGCAGGTTCCTCCGCCTGGAGCACCTGTTCCAGGGGCAGGGCATCCTCCAGAGAAAATCCGGCGGCCATGGTCCGCCGCAGGGAGTACATGGTCCCCCCGCAGCCCAGAGCCTGGCCGATGTCGTGGCACAGGGTGCGCACGTAGGTGCCCTTGGAACAGCGCACCCGGATGAGAAAGTCGGTGGGACTCTCCTGACCTTCCACCTCCAGGGCGTGAATGGTGATGGTCCGGGGCTTGCGCTCCACCTCCCGACCCTTCCGGGCCAGCTCATAGAGCTTTTTCCCGTTAATCTTAATGGCGGAGTACATGGGGGGCAGCTGCTGGATCTCGCCCCGGAAGGGAGCCAGCGCCTCCTCCAGTTCCTCCCGGGTCACCTGGACCGGGTGCTCCTCCAGCACCCGTCCGGAGGTGTCCTGGGTGTCGGTGACGGTGCCCAGCCGCAGGCCGGCCAGGTACTCCTTATCCCCTTCGCTGGCAAACTCCACCGCCCGGGTGGCCCGCCCCACAAACACCGGCAGCACGCCGGTAGCCATGGGGTCCAGGGTGCCCGCGTGGCCGATGCGCTTTTCGTGGAACAGCCCCCGCAGCTTGGCGCACACATCCATACTGGTCCAATCTTGGGGCTTATCGATCACAATGATTCCGTTTGGCATGGGTCCTCCCTTTACTTGCCCTGGCTCTGTACCTGGCGGATGGCCTCCACCAGCACCTTCCGGGTGTAGGCGGGGTCGCCCTCCACCGTGGCTCCGGCGGCGGCGGCGTGCCCGCCGCCCCCCAGGATGGCGCACACCGCGCTGGCGTTGAGCTCGCCCGGCTCGGTACGCAGGGAGATCTTGCACACGCCGGGGCGCAGCTCCCGGATGGTGACCCCGGTGTGGACCCCCTCTACCCCGCCTACAAAGGCGGAGATATCGTCCAGGTCCTCCTCTTTGGCCTCCACCTGGGCGATCATGTCCAGGGTCAGGGTGACAATGGCCAGCGTGCCCTCGTCCAGCATCTCCATGCCGGCGGTGAGCATCCCCTCCAGCTTCAGCCGCTTCAGGGAACGGGTACGGAAGTGGCGGCGGTTGATGGGGTAGAAGTCGATGCCTGTGGCCAGCAGCGCGGCGGCCACGGCGTGGGTGGCGGGGGAGGTGTTGGAGTAGACAAAGCAGCCCGTGTCGGTGGACACCGCCACATAGAGGGGCAATGCCACCGCCTGGCTCACCGGTCCCCACTGACGGATCACATCGTACATCAGCTCTCCGCAGGCCGCTCGCCCCGCATCCAGGCAGGTCTCCTTGGCAAAGAACTCCTGGGAGGGGTGGTGGTCAAAGGCCAGGTCCACTTTTTCCAGATAGCACCGGGCGTTCTCCGGAATCAGGCCCCGGGCTGCCATATCCACACTGACCACCGTCTTGGGCTCATACCCCTCAGGGGCCAGCAGGCCGGACACATAGGGGGTGAAAATTTTCGTCATCTCCGGGTTAGGCAGAATATAAGCCTCTTTCCCCTGCTCCCGCAGGGCGGTACACAGGGCGGCGGCACAGCCCACCGTGTCCCCGTCGGGGCGCACGTGGGTCAGGATCAGATAGCCGTCCCCCTCCAGCAGCCGCTGAGCGGCCTGCTCATAGGTCAACCTGCTCATTCCTCGTCCTCCTGGTCCTCACCGTAGTGGTTGTCGGGATTCACCGGCTTGACCACGTTGGGGTCCCGCAGCATGCTAAGGATATGGGCGCCCTTGTCGATGGAATCGTCGGGGACAAAGGACAGCTGGGGGGTGTTGCGCAGGTTTAGGGTGCGGCCCAGCTCCCGGCGGAGATACCCGCCCGCCGACTTCAGGCCCTTGATGACCTGGGCCTCATTAGACTTGTCCAGCACGCTGATGTGGACTTTTGCATACTTCAGGTCCGGGGTGGTCTCCACCGCCGTCACCGAAATCATCCCGGTCACCCGGGGGTCTTTTACGGTAGGAATCAGCGCGGACAGCTCCCGCTGGATCTCCTCGTTAATGCGGCCAATGCGATTGCTCGCCATAGTTGTTCTCCTTTCCGGGCCCACAGGACCCGCTGGTCTGAAATCAGATGGTAACGATCATCCGGCACTGACCGGGACCGTCTTGTTCCATGGGGGGATTGCAGAGCAAATCCAGCGCATGGCTGTCCAGGTCGGCCAGCCGCCCTCGATAGCAGGGGACCGTCTCTCCCCGGTCCTCCCCTACCCACAGGTTCCACAGCTCCACCTGCTCTCCAGGGATGCTGTGCTTGTTCAGGTAGTCCCGCAGCAAGGCGGCCTCGTCCTCCCGGGCCTCCACATTCAGCTCATACTGCCATGGCTTCATGTTCAGCCCCAGCTCTTCCACTGCCTCCCGATAATAGGCATGAGGCTGGATGGAAAAGCCTGGGGTCTCCATCGTCACAGTGCTGCCCTCCACCTGGAGGGTATCGATTCTGCCCAGCTCCGTGTCAAACAGGGGCATTGGATGGTCGGCGGCTAACAGGATGACGCAGCTCATACATATACCTCCATGGTAGCAAAAAAAGCAAAACAGGGCGGGCGAAAACGCCCGCCCTGTCGTTGGGTCAAATCAATGGTTAAACTTCGATCTGCTCCATCAGGTAGGCCTCAATGATGTCGCCTTCCTTGATATCCTGGAACTTTTCGAAGGTAATGCCGCACTTCCCCACAGGATGGTCCATCCTGCGGGGACCCCTTCCCCTTGAACTGCTCGGGCGAACTGAATTCGCCCTGCGCCAAGGTTTTGCCTGCGGCAAAACGCTTGTACAGCGCAAATGCGCCGCCCCCGCTGTGCGGGGTTACTCGTGCGGCTTAAACCTCAATCTGCTCCATCAGGTAGGCCTCAATGATGTCGCCTTCCTTGATGTCCTGGAACTTCTCAAAGGTGATGCCGCACTCGTAACCGGCGGCAACCTCTTTCACGCTGTCCTTGAAGCGCTGCAGAGAGGCGATGGAGCCGTCGTAGATGACAATGTTGTCCCGCAGCAGACGCATCTGGGCGCCCCGCTGCATCTTTCCGTCTAGCACGTAGCAGCCGGCCACCATGCCCACGCCGGTGATGCGGAACACGTTGCGCACCTCGGCCCGGCCCAGGTCCACTTCCTTGAACTTGGGAGCCAGCATTCCCTTCATGGCCGCCTCGATCTCGTTGATGGCGTCGTAGATGACCCGGTACATCCGCATATCCACCTTCATCCGGGCCGCGCTCTCCTTGGCGTTGGAGTCGGGACGGACGTTGAAGCCCACGATGATGGCCCCGGAGGTACCGGCCAGCATGACATCGCTCTCGTTGATGGCACCCACGGCGCAGTGGATAACGCGCACACGGACCTCCTCGTTGGACAGCTTCTCCAGGGAGGACTTCACCGCCTCGGCGGAGCCCTGCACGTCAGCCTTGACAATGATGTTCAGGGTCTTCATCTCGCCGGCCTGGATCTGGCTGAACAGATCCTCCAGAGTGACCTTGCCCACGTTGCTGTTCATGGCGCTCTTCTGCTCCGCCTTGCGCTGCTCGGCCAGCTCACGGGCCATGCGCTCATCGTCCACGGCGTGGAAGTCGTCGCCAGCCTCGGGCACCTCGCTCATGCCGATGATCTCCACGGGGACGGAGGGGCCGGCCTCGGTGACCTTCTGGCCCTTGGCGTTGGCCATGGCGCGGACACGGCCTACGGCGGTGCCGGCAATGATCACATCGCCCTGGTGGAGGGTACCGTTCTGCACCAGCAGAGTGGCCACAGGACCGCGGCCCTTGTCCAGCCGGGCCTCGATGACGGCGCCGTGGGCGGAACGGTTGGGGTTGGCCTTCAGCTCCTGCATCTCGGCGGTCAAGTTGACCATCTCCAGCAGGTTGTCAATGCCCTCGCCGGTCTTGGCGGAGATGGGGCAGATGATGGTCTCGCCGCCCCACTCCTCGGGCACTAGGTCGTATTTGGTGAGCTGCTCCTTGATGCGCTCGGGGTTGGCGTTGGGCTTATCCATCTTGTTGATGGCCACGATCACAGGGATCTTGGCAGCCTTGGCGTGGTTGATGGACTCCACAGTCTGGGGCATGATGCCGTCGTCGGCGGCCACCACCAGGATGGCCACGTCGGTGATCATGGCACCCCGGGCACGCATGGCGGTAAAGGCCTCATGGCCGGGGGTGTCCAGGAAGGTGATGGGCTTGCCCTGCACCTCCACCTGATAGGCGCCGATGTGCTGGGTGATGCCGCCGGCCTCGCCGGCCGCCACGTGGGCGTTGCGGATATAGTCCAGCAGAGAGGTCTTGCCGTGGTCGACATGGCCCATGACCACCACAACGGGAGCGCGGGGGACCAGATCCTCCTCTTTGTCCTCGGTGGTATCGATGAGCTTTTCCTCGATGGTGACAACGACTTCCTTCTCCACCTTGCAGCCCAGCTCCATGGCCACCAGGGCGGCGGTGTCGTAGTCGATGATCTCGCTGAGGGAGGCCATGACGCCCATCTTCATGAGAGTCTTGACCACCTCGGCGCCGGTTTTCTTCATGCGGCTGGCCAGCTCGCCTACGCCGATCTCGTCGGGAATCATTACCTTGACGGGAGCCTTCTTGGCAATCTCCAGCTGCAGGCGGCGCAGACGGTCCTGCTCCTCCTGCTTGCGCTTGTTGCCGGGACCCTGCTGACGGCCGCGCTGACGCTGGGAGTTGCGGTTCTGGAACTTCTCCTTGCCGCCCCGGTCCTGCTGGCGCTGGTCGGTGAAGGACTCCAGACGCTCGTCGTACTTATCCAGGTTCACCGCGCCGCCGCCCCGGGTGTCTACCACCTTCTTGGCGGGGATGCGGCTGGTGGGCTGGGTCACGGTCTGCTGATTCTGCTGGCCCTTGTTGTTATGGGCCTGCTGACCCTGCTGGGGACGGGCCTGCTGGCCGCCCTTGCCGCCCTGCTGCTGGGCAGGACGCTGCGCGCTCTTGCCCTGCTGGGCAGGCTTGCTCTGGTTAGCCTTGGGCGCCTCCGCCTTGGGGGCGGCGGGCTCGTGGTACACGTCGGCATAGATGGACTGGATGGAATCCACCTGGTTGTGCTGGGTGAGATATTCAAAGACCAGGGACAGCTCCTGGTCGGTCAGGGGCTGCATGTGGTTCTTGGGAGGATGTCCGTACTGGGTCAGGATGTCCATGATCTCCTTGGACTGAAGCTCCTTGGAACCCTTCTTAAAATCCTTGGCCACCTTGTGGATGGGATATTTGATCATCATATTCGGGAGCCACCTCGTTTCTTAGGGTTTGTGCCGGAATGTTCCGGACAGCTTGCGGCCGCCTGGGCCGGGTCGACGGGACGCGCCCGGTCGCAGGGATCCGAGCCGGGGAGAACGGGTTTCCGGCGCGCCGGAGGGCTCCCCTTTGCGTTTCCGCTGCCCACTGGGGGCGGCGGACTTTTTCTGGGTGGGACTGGGTGCCGCCCAGGGTTTCTTCTTGCCGCGCTGCAAGTTTTTCTCGTGCTGGCGCTTCTCCTTCTGCCGCTGAAGCACCCGGTCCGCCTTCTGCCGCAGCTGCTGGGCAGCGGGGCCATAGCGCTCCGGGTCCCGGGCAGAGAGTTTTTCCGTCACCGCTGCGGCAAAGCCGGCATCGGTGAGGGCCAGCATGGCGCAGGAGCCCCGGCCAAGGTGGAAGCCCAGTTCCTCCTTGGTAAAGGGCAACTCCAGCCAAAGTACGTTGCCTGCCTCACCGAAGTGGGCGGCACGGCGGTTGGTGTTGGCGGCCGCGTCGCTGGCCAGCAGCACCAGACGGGCCTGGCGGGCCCGGCAGGCGGCGCCCACCGGCTCCTCGCCGATCTCCAGCCGCCCCGCCTTTCGGGCCAGGCCCAGCAAATGGAGAATGGGGTCATTGGGCATCGTTGGGCACCTCCTTCATCTGCTCTTCCAGCGCGTCAAATACTTCCGCCGGAAGGGGGGCGGAAAAGGCCCGCTCCAACGCCTTGGTCTTTCTGGCCTTGGCCAGACAGGCCGGATCAGGACACACATAGGCGCCCCGGCCGGGAAGCTTTCCCCGAAAGTCCAGGGACACCTGCCCCTCCGGAGAACGGACCACCCGGATCAGTTCCTTTTTCGGCTTCATCTCCCGGCAGCCAACACACTGGCGCATGGGGATCTTTTTGGGCACAGATCTCACCCCTTTCACTGCAATGGATTTTGAAATGGTTTACGCCTCGGTCTCCGGAGTTTCCTCCGCCTCAGCCGCGGGAGCTTCCTGCTCCTCCTGGGCGGGCTGCTCCAGCAGATCGTCGTCCTCCGGGGCCGCGATGGGCTCCAGGGGGGCGGAGGCGGGCTTAATGTCGATCTTCCAGCCGGTGAGCTTGGCAGCCAGGCGGGCGTTCTGGCCCTCCTTGCCGATGGCCAGAGACAGCTGGTCGTCAGGCACCACCACCCGGCAGCTCTTGCCGTCGGGCAGAGGCTCTACGCTGACCACGTCGGCGGGAGACAGGGCAGCGGCAATGTACTCGGCAGGGTCGTCGGAGTACTTGATGATGTCCATCTTCTCGCCCTTGAGCTCCTCCACGATGGTGTTCACACGCTGACCGCGGGGACCGACACAGGCGCCGATGGGGTCCACGTTGGGGTCGGCGGACCAGACAGCCAGCTTGGTGCGGGAACCGGCCTCCCGGGCAATAGAGCGGATCTCCACCGTGCCGTCATAGATCTCAGGCACCTCCAGCTCGAAGAGGCGCTTGACCAGGCCGGGGTGGGTGCGGGAGATGATGACCTGGGGACCCTTGGTGGCCTTACGCACCTCCACCATGTACACCTTCAGACGCTGGCCCTCCACGTAGGTCTCGCCCTTTACCTGCTCGTTGGCGCCCAGATAGGCGTCGGTGAACTCGGAGCCGGAGCTGATGCGCAGGGTCACCGCCCCGTTGCGGGGATCAATGCGGGTAACCACACCGGTGAGCAGCTCGTGCTCCTTGGAGGAGAACTCGTCGTACACCATGCCCTGCTCGGCCTCCCGGATGCCCTGGATGATGACCTGGCGGGCAGTCTGTGCGGCGATGCGGCCAAAGCTCTTGGGCTTGACCTCGATGCGCACCACGTCGCCCAGCTCGGCCCGGGGCAGAGCGGCCTTGGCCTCCTCCAGGCTGATCTCGGTGTTGGGGTTATCCACCACCTCTACCACGTCCTTCTTCAGGAACATGCGCACGGTGTTGGTCTCGGGGTTGGCGTCCACAATCAGGTTGTCGCCCACGCCCTCATGGTCCCGGCGGTACGCCGACACCAGAGCCTGGGTGATCTTTTCCATCATATAGCCGGGCTTGATGCCCTTCTCCTGCTCGATCTGAGCGATGGCGGCAAAGAATTCCTGCCCGTCCAGCTCGTTGTTATTGACCTTTTTCGTCGTTCTCTTAGCCACTTCGGTCTCCTCCTATATTCTCAGAAACGGGGGTACAGCCGTACCAGCGCCAGTTCTTTCTTTTCAAACTTCATGGGCGCACCGCCCACGTTCAGGGTCACATCGCCGTCCTCGTAGGATTCCAGAATCCCCACATAGTCCTTCCGGCCGTCCCGGGCCCGGTAGAGCTTGACCTCCACCTCAGCGCCCTGGAACTGGGCGAAATGCTCCGGCTTTTTCAGGGCGCGGTCCGCTCCGGCGGAGGACACCTCCAGGGTGTAGCTTCCCTCAATGGGGTCGGCCTCATCCAGGGCGTCGGACAGGGGGCGGGAAACTGCCTCGCAGTCGTTGATGGACACGCCCCCCTCCTTATCAATATAAAAGCGGAGATACCATTCCCCCGCCTCCTTCACGTATTCCACATCCCACAGGGAACAGCCCGCCGCCTCCACGAAGGGCTGGGCAAGCTGGGCCGCCATCTCGGTCACTTTTGCCATGTCATAACCTCCAAACACGCTTGAGTCCTCCGCTGGCCGGCGGTGTTCAGACTCATTTGGTCAATCAAAAAGAGCGGAGCCGAAACCCCACTCTAGCCAATACTACCATAATTCTTATTTAATATATCACAACCCCGCCCAGATTGCAAGGGTCTGGAAAAATTTTTCCCTTTTCACGTAAACAGGGAGGGCGACGATGCCGTCCTCCCTGTACGTTTTTTCTTAGGAGAGCAGGATCCGGTCGTTGTCCAGCTCTTTGCCCGCCCCCTGGCGGAACTTGGCGAGCAGATCGTCCACGGTGAGGGCATCGCGCTCCTCTCCGGCCACATCAAAGACGATGTTGCCTCCGTCCATCATCAGGGTCCGGTTGCCCAGCTCCAGGGCCTGGTGCATGTTGTGGGTCACCATCAGGGTGGTGATGTGGTGTTCCTCCACCACCGATTTGGTGATCTCTAGCACCTTTTCCGCCGTCGCTGGGTCCAAAGCGGCGGTGTGCTCGTCCAGCAGCAGCAGTTTTGGGGGCACCATGGTGGCCATGAGCAGGGTCAGGGCCTGGCGCTGGCCGCCGGACAGCAGCCCCACCGGCTGGCGCATCCGGTCCTCCAGCCCCATGTCCAGCAGGGCCAGCTGCTCCCGGAAGCGCTCCTTGTCCCGACGGGTGATGCGGGAAAACCAGCCGCCGCTCCCCGCGGCCAGGGCCAGGTTCTCCTCAATGGTCATCCCGGGGGCGCTGCCCCGCATGGGGTCCTGGAACAGGCGGCCCATCATCTTGGCTCGGCGGAACTCCGGCTGGAAGGTGATGTCCTTCCCGTCCAGAAGAATGGACCCGGAATCGGTGTAAAAACTGCCGGCGATGGCATTGAACAGGGTGGACTTGCCCGCCCCGTTGGAGCCGATGATGGTGACGAAATCCCCCGGCTCCAGGTAGAGGGACAGGTCGGTGATGGCCTTCTTCTCATTCACCGTACCGGGATTGAAGGTCTTGGAGATGTGAGACAGGGTCAGCATTCCGAACCCCCTCCTTTCCGCGCCTTGGCGCCCAGGAATCTTCTGCGCAGCAGAGGCCACTGTTTTTTCAGGTAGGGCCCGGAGATGGCCAGCACCACGATCACCGAGGAGACCAGCTTGAGCATAAAGGCGGGCATATCAAACCGCAGAGCGATGGTGTACACCAGCCGGAACAGGAACGCGCCGGCCACCACGCCCACGGCCCGGAACAGGATGCTCCCCCGGCCCATGATGGTGCGGCCGATGAGCAGGGAGGCCAGGGCGATGGTGACCATGCCGGTGCCGATGTTGATGTCCACCGACTTCTGGGACTGGGCCAGCAGGCAGCCGGACAGGCCGGTGAAGGCGTTGGCCACACACAGGCCCACGATGGTGGTAAAGGCGGGGTTGATGGAGGAGGAGCGCACCATGTCCGGGTTGTCTCCCGTGGCTCGGATGGACAGGCCCAGGCGAGTGGCCAAAAACAGGGTCAGCAGAACCACCACCAAAATCACCGCCACCGCCGCCACCAGCAGCTTGTACTGCCCGGCAAAGGGGGTGTTTTCCAAAGCATCCTTGGCCATGGTGAACACGGTGTCCGTCTTGTTCAGGTTCAGCAAGGAGGAGCCGCCCATAATGGCAATATTGATGGAGTACAGGCCCGTGTTGACGATGATGCCGGCCAGCAGGCTGTCCACTCCCATTTTTGTCTGGAGTATGGCAGTAACAAAGCCGGAACATACCCCGGCCAGCATAGCGGCAGGCAAAGAGAGCAGAGGATGGCCCGAGATGGCCACCACCGCTCCCACCGCGGCGCCCAAGGTAAAGCAGCCGTCGGTGGACAGGTCGCACACGTTGAGCATGGAGTAACTCAAAAACAGGGCCAGTACGGTCAGGGAGCAGATAAGCCCCAGCTCCAGGGCGGTCTGCACCAGGGCAAGATCCATAGATGTCTCCTCCTTATGTTCTTACGGCGTCCGGGGGACAGAGGTGTTCCTCCGTCCCCCGGTATAATGGATACGTTTCTTTAGCCGGCCAGGTCGTCAAAGCTCTCGGCGGTGGTGATGGGGACCACCTTGGTGCACATGGGAGCAAAGAGCTCGGCAATGGTGTCGTAATCCATCCCCAGGGCCGCGCAGGTCTCGGTATTCACCGTGGCGGTGCCATTGTCAAAGGTCATGACCGGGGTGGAAGCGGGGTCGGCACCGTTTACCAGGATGTCGGCCACCATATTGGCGGTCTCCACGCCCAGGTTGGCGTAGTCCACGCCGTAGCCCAAGAACGCGCCGTTCAGAGCGAAGGAGTCGGCACCGGTGTAGTGGGGGATGCCCGCCTCGATAAAGGTCTCATAGATGGCCAGCTCAGCGGTCATGATGGTGTTGTCGGTGGGAGTGAAGACGGCGTCCACACCGTCAGACACCAGAGCCTGGGCGGCCAGCATGACCTCATCGGTGGTGGTGCCGGTGCGCTCCACTACCTCAATGTTCTTTTCCTCCAGATACTCCTTGGCGTGGGCGATGGGAGTGGCGGAGGAGTCCTGGCCCTGGTCATACAGCAGGCCGACCTTCTTGGTGTCGGGGTTGGCGGCGAAGATCAGGTCCATAATGGCGTTGGTGTCCAGATAGTCGGAGGTGCCGGTGATGTTGGCGCCGGGGGCCTCCAGACTCTCCACAATACCGGTGCTCACGGGATCAGAGACGGCGGAGAACACTACGGGAATCTGGTTGTCCTCGGTGGCTGCCTGCATGGCGGTGGCTACGGGGGTGGCCACGCCCACCATCAGGTCCACGTCGTCGGCGATAAAGTTGGCGATGATCTGGTTGAGCACGGTGGCGTCGCCGTTGCAGTTGTCATAAGAGATGTCAAAGGTCACGTTGTACTGCTCTCCCAGGGCAGCCAGCTGAGTCTGGATGTTATCCACGATCTGGTTCAGGGAAGCGTCGTCCACATAGTTGCAGATGCCTATCTTATAGGTAGTACCGCTTTGGCTCCCGCTGCCCGACTGGCTGCCGGAGTTCCCGCCGGAGGCGGAGCTTCCATTGCCGCCGGAGCAGGCAGCCAGAGACAGGCCCAGGGCAAGGGACAGGGACAGAGCCGCAAACTTCTTGACCATGTTGTTCTTTTTCATACTGTTACCTCCATGTTTTAGGCCGTTTGGCCGAAAGTGGTTTGGGTGGGTGATGGAGGGACCGCTGCCAACGGCCTTGCTTGGGAGTATAAAAAAACAGCCCCTTATCCCACATGGGACAAGAGCCTGACTCCTGCGATACCACCCAAATTGACGTTTTCACGTCCGCTCGCTTCACGCGCCATCACGCGTGCCCGATGGATAACGGGTGGGTCCCCGTCGGCATCTACTAGGTTTCCCGTTCAAGCCGCCCTCGAAAGTCCATTCACACGGCCGCGCCCCACCCTGATCACACCACCCAGGACTCTCTTCAGGTTTGCCGCACCGGCTACTAATCTTTCTCATAGGTTTTTGGGATTTACTTGTTGGTGCTATTATATGCACCTCTCCTCCTCTTGTCAACCCTTTTTTCCAATCCACCAAAACAGGAGCGGCAGCTGCCTGCCGCTCCTGTCACAATTTACAGGATTTCTTCTTCCCCTGCTGCGGCTCCCATCTCTCCCAGAACCACAGCCACCTTGCCTAAATACAGCACATAATATATCGCCGCCGCAAAAATCAGGATAGACAGAAGGGCCCCCACTGCCAAAGCAAGAATCTTCTGATTGTCTGTGGGGATCAGCGAATAAACTATCCCCAATACCGTGGAAACCAGATTGATGCCCCAGATAAAGGTCCCCCGGCTCAGGATTCCCTCCTGGTGCTCCGGCCCGATCAAATGCTTGGTTCCTTGGATCACCAGCCAAAGAATTACCAGAAACACCACCATGCGAAGGATATCCAAAATCGTTCCCAAAGAAGTGGTTTTTTTCGCCGCTAACGTGGCGGCACTGAGAATCAGCGAGACAACCTCCCACAGGAAGGCCATCCGGTACTCCGTCCGGACCTTGCGCAGTCCATACAGCCCCACCAGTTACATGATCCCCCCTATGATAATTGCTATGGTACCGAGGAGCAGAAAGACCGCAACCATCTCTGTCCCTCCCCGCAAGAAAAATCCCAGAGGATTGGTCAGAGCGCCATACAGCGCAAGCAACGCGTTGAAGATAACGACTGCCAGAGAGACCAGGATAACCACATTTCCGTTGCGCATCAACCGAATTTTTTCCGCTGCAAGCAGCATCGTGTCTCGTTGTTGATTTCCGTCCATAACCAGCCCACCTTTCGGCGTTTTATATAAGATTATTTTGTTCTTATTGAGATAATATGTCAATTTATCTATATTTTATTTAAGGTTATTTTCAGCTTTTGTTTGTGCTGATGTAATTTCGACTTTTTTGGCGAGTGTCTATGAAGCAACTAAACCACAAAAACGCCCTGCCATCTGGCAGGGCGTTTGGAAAGAATTAATTACTCCTCAATATTGATCACAGCGCTTTTCCTGCGGAAAGCCGCACATAATTAAAAAAGGCCCTGCCAAAATGGCAGGGCCTTTGGATGGAGAATATGAATGACTTCTCGATGTCGATCACAGTGCTTTTCCCGCGGAAGGCCACCCATATAAAAACCGCCCGTCCAAATTGGCCGGGCGGTAATTGGGAGTTTTAATTACTCCTCGATGTCGATAACAGCGCCGGAACCCACGGTGCGGCCACCCTCACGGATAGCGAAACGCAGGCCCTTCTCAATGGCGATGGGGGTGATCAGCTCAACCTTCATGTCCACGTTATCGCCGGGCATGCACATCTCAGTGCCCTCAGGCAGGGTGATGATGCCGGTCACGTCGGTGGTACGGAAGTAGAACTGAGGACGATAGTTGTTGAAGAAGGGGGTGTGACGGCCGCCCTCTTCCTTGGTCAGAACGTACACCTGGCCGGTGAACTTGGTGTGGGGGTGAATGGAGCCGGGCTTACACAGAACCTGGCCACGCTCCACGTCGGTCTTGGCAATACCACGCAGCAGAGCGCCGATGTTATCGCCGGCCTCAGCGTAATCCAGGGTCTTGCGGAACATCTCCAGGCCGGTCACGACGGTGGACTTCTTCTCATCGGACAGGCCAACGATCTCCACGGTCTCACCGGTCTTCACGATACCACGCTCCACACGGCCGGTAGCAACGGTACCACGGCCGGAGATGGTGAACACGTCCTCAACGGGCATCAGGAAGGGCAGATCCTCGTTACGGGCAGGAGTGGGAATATAGTCGTCAACAGCGTCCATCAGCTCCTTGATGCAGGCATACTCGGGAGCGTTGGGATCGGTGGACTCAGAAACCAGAGCGTTCAGAGCGGAACCCTTGATGATGGGGATCTCGTCGCCGGGGAACTCGTACTTGTCCAGAGTCTCGCGGACCTCCATCTCAACCAGCTCCAGCAGCTCCTCGTCGTCCACCTGATCGCACTTGTTCAGGAAGACCACGATGGCGGGCACGCCCACCTGACGGGCCAGCAGGATGTGCTCCTTGGTCTGAGCCATGGGGCCGTCGGTGGCGGCGATAACCAGGATAGCGCCGTCCATCTGAGCAGCGCCGGTGATCATGTTCTTGATATAGTCGGCGTGGCCCGGGCAGTCAACGTGAGCATAGTGACGCTTGTCGGTCTCATACTCCACGTGAGCGGTGTTGATGGTGATGCCGCGCTCCTTCTCCTCGGGAGCCTTATCGATGCTGGCGTAGTCCTCGAACTGAGCCTGACCCTTCATAGCCAGGTACTTGGTGATGGCGGCGGTCAGAGTGGTCTTGCCGTGGTCAACGTGGCCGATGGTGCCGATGTTGACATGGGGCTTGGTACGCTCGAATTTCTGCTTAGCCATTAGAATTTCCTCCTTATATTGCAGTAATCAGTCGAACATAGTGGGTCTTGCATATCAGGGCTATTTTATCCTATTCTGCCCATAATTGCAAGTCTAATTTCCAGGGCACGGCGCCCAGGAGCGAAAATTACTCCTGGTTGCGGCCGCGCTCGGCAATGATCTTCTCAGCAATGCTCTTGGGGATCTCCACGTAGCTGTGGGGCTCCATGGAGTACTGGCCACGGCCCTGGGTGGAAGAACGCAGGTCGGTGGCGTAGCCAAACATGTTGGCCAGAGGCACCAGCGCGTCGATCTGGGTGGCGCCGGGACGAGCCTCCTGACCCTGGATCTGGCCACGGCGGCTGTTCAGGTCGCCGATGACGTTGCCCAGATAGTCGTCGGGGACAATGACGTCCACCTTCATCATGGGCTCCAGCAGGACGGGGTTGGCCTTGCGCATGGCCTCCTTGAAGGCCATGGAACCGGCGATCTTAAAGGCCATCTCAGAGGAGTCGACCTCGTGGAACGATCCATCATACAGGGTGACCTTCACGTCAACCACGGGGTAGCCAGCCAGCACACCGGCCTGCATGGCGCCCTGGATACCGGCGTCGACCGCAGGGATATACTCCTTGGGGATGGCGCCGCCCACGATGGCGTTGACGAACTCGTAACCCTTGCCGGACTCGTTGGGCTCCAGACGAATCTTAACGTGACCGTACTGGCCCTTACCGCCGGACTGACGGGCATACTTGGTGTCCTGCTCCACGCTCTTCTTGATGGTCTCCTTATAGGCAACCTGAGGAGCGCCTACGTTGGCCTCGACCTTAAACTCACGCAGCAGACGGTCCACGATGATCTCCAGGTGCAGCTCGCCCATGCCGGCGATGATGGTCTGACCGGTCTCCTCATCGGTGTAGGTCTTGAAGGTGGGGTCCTCCTCAGCCAGCTTCATCAGGGCAACGCCCATCTTCTCCTGGCCGGCCTTGGTCTTGGGCTCGATGGCTACGCGGATAACAGGCTCGGGGAACTCCATGGACTCCAGAATGATGGGGTGAGCGGGATCACACAGGGTGTCACCGGTGGTGGAGTTCTTCAGGCCGACCACAGCGGCGATATCGCCGGAGTAGCAGCACTCGATATCCTCACGGTGATTGGCGTGCATCTGCAGGATACGGCCAATACGCTCCTTCTGGTTCTTGGTGGAGTTGAGCACGGTGGTACCGGTGTTCAGCACGCCGGAGTACACACGCACGAAGGACAGACGGCCCACATAGGGGTCGGTGGCGATCTTAAAGGCCAGAGCAGAGAAGGGAGCCTCATCGTCCGCAGGACGGTGATCCTCCTCGCCGGTCTCAGGATCGGTGCCCTCGATGGGGGGGATATCCACAGGGGAGGGCATATAATCCACGATGGCGTCCAGCAGCTTCTGGACACCCTTGTTCTTGTAAGAAGTACCGCAGGTCACGGGAACCAGCTTGTTCTCGATGGTACCCTTACGCAGAGCCTTACGGATCATATCCTGGGGAACAGGCTGCTCATCCAGGACCAGCATCATGATCTCGTCATCGATATCGGCGCAGGCGTCCAGCAGCTTGGTGCGGTACTCCTGAGCCATCTCCATCATATCCTCGGGGATGGGCTCCACGCGCATATCCTTGCCCAGCTCATCATAGTAGATGTCGGCGTCCATCTCCACCAGGTCGATGATGCCCTTGAAGGTATCTTCGGAGCCGATGGGGAGCTGGATGGGCACAGCATTACACTTCAGGCGGTCGTGGATCATGTTGAGCACGTTGTAGAAGTCAGCGCCCATGATGTCCATCTTATTGACGTAGATCATGCGGGGGACCTTGTAGTGGTCGGCCTGACGCCACACGGTCTCAGACTGAGGCTCCACGCCGCCCTTGGCGCACAGCACGGTCACAGAACCGTCCAGAACACGCAGGGAGCGCTCCACCTCCACGGTGAAGTCCACGTGGCCCGGGGTGTCGATGATGTTGATACGGGTCTGGGGGAACTGATTCTTGGTTCCCTTCCAGTAGCAGGTGGTAGCAGCGGAGGTAATGGTGATGCCGCGCTCCTGCTCCTGAGCCATCCAGTCCATGGTGGCGGTACCCTCATGGGTTTCGCCGATCTTGTAGTTTACGCCGGTGTAGTAGAGGATACGCTCGGTAGTAGTGGTCTTACCGGCATCGATGTGAGCCATGATGCCAATGTTTCGGGTATTCTGCAAAGAAACTTTTCTAGGCATACGTTGTCTCCTTCTAAATTACCAGCGATAATGGGCGAACGCCTTGTTGGACTCGGCCATCTTGTGGGTGTCCTCACGCTTCTTCACGGCGCCGCCGAGGTTGTTGGCAGCGTCCATGATCTCGCCGGCCAGACGCTCCTTCATGGTCTTCTCACCACGATTGCGGGCGTAGCTGGTCAGCCAGCGCAGACCCAGGGTCTGACGGCGCTCGGGACGAACTTCGATAGGCACCTGGTAGGTAGCGCCGCCCACACGGCGGGCCTTGACCTCCAGGGAGGGCATGATATTCTCCAGAGCCTGGGTGTAAACCTCCATGGGCTCCTTGCCGGTCTTCTCCTTGATGATGTCGAAGGCACCGTAGACCACCTTCTGAGCCACGCCCTTCTTGCCATCCAGCATGATGCTGTTGGTAAGCTTGGTAACCAAAACGGAGTTATACAGCGGATCGGGCAGAACCTCCCGCTTGGGTACATTTCCTCTTCTGGGCACTTTGCTTCCCTCCTTCTTATAAAATATAGAAATCATAGGTACTCGAACTGCGATTGCAATCCGTGTAATGCCTGTCCGAGGTCTGCCTATATATAGGTAAACGCTCGGCAAGGCAGCTTGCCTTGCGCGAAACGCACAATGCAAATTCAGTGGTCAGTCTCTTGGGACTGACAGGGGAAGTATCCGGTTTGGATTACTTCTTCTTACCGGCCTTGGGACGCTTGGCGCCGTACTTGGAACGGGCCTGCATACGGCCGTTGACGCCCTGGGTATCCAGAGTGCCGCGGATGATGTGGTAACGCACACCGGGCAGGTCCTTAACACGGCCGCCGCGGATCATCACCACGGAGTGCTCCTGCAGGTTGTGACCCACGCCAGGGATATAAGCGGTGACCTCGTAGCCGTTGGTCAGACGCACACGGGCGATCTTACGCAGAGCGGAGTTCGGCTTCTTAGGAGTAGAAGTACGAACGGCAGTGCACACACCTCTCTTCTGAGGAGAAGGCAGATCGGTCTGACGGTTCTTCAGGGTGTTCAG
>CALWYB010000087.1 GCA_944385665.1 uncultured Oscillospiraceae bacterium | reverse complement strand
CCGGCTCGGTGGGCATCGCCGGCTCTCAGACCGGCGTGTACCCCATCGACTCCCCGGGCGGCTGGCAGCTCATCGGCCTGACCCCGGTGCGGATGTACGACCCGGACCGGGCCGAGCCGATCCTGCCCAAAGCCGGCGAGTACATCAAGTTCTATTCCATCACTAAGGCGGAGTTTGACGAGATCGCCGCCCAGGAGGCCGCCGGCACCTATGTGTGCAAGCGCCATCCCAGAAAGGAGGGGGCGAAATGAGCATTACGGTATTGAACCCCGGTCTGCTGACCACCGTGCAGGATATGGGCCGGGTGGGCTATCAGCAGTTTGGCGTGTCGGTGTCCGGCGTCATGGATCCCCGCTCTGCTGCCATTGCCAACATTCTGGTGGGCAACCCCGAGGACGAGGCGGTGCTGGAGTGTACTATGATGGGCCCCCAGCTCCTCTTTAACCAGGCGGAGACCATCGCCATCACCGGCGGCAACCTGATGCCCACTCTGGACGGCCAGCCCATGCCCACCTACCGGGCGGTCACCGTTCAGGCCGGTCAGGTCCTCCGCTTCCAGGCCCCCAAGACGGGTTGCCGCTGCTTTATCGCCTTCACCGGCGGGCTGGACATCCCCGAGGTGATGGGCAGCCGCTCCACCTACATGAAGGCCAAGATCGGAGGTTTCCAGGGCCGCAAGCTCCAGAAGGACGACGTCATCGGCTTCCGTGCCCCCGGCGTGCCCAAGAACCTGAACATCCGCTTCATCGCCCCGGAGTTTGTCCCCCGGCCGGTGTATACCCTGCGGGTGGTGATGGGCCCCCAGGACGACGCCTTCACCCAGCAGGGGCTGGACACCTTCCTGAGCGAGACCTACTCGGTGACCAATGAGTTTGACCGCATGGGCTGCCGTCTGGACGGCCCGGTCATCCAGCACATTACCGACGGCAACATCATCTCCGACGGCATCGCCTTCGGCGCTATCCAGGTGCCCTCCGAGGGCAAGCCCATCATTATGCTGGGCGACCGCCAGACCACCGGCGGCTACACCAAGATCGCCACCGTGATCTCCGCCGACTTTCGGCTGCTGGGCCAGCTCAAGGGCGGGGACAAGGTGAAATTTGAACAGGTATCCATCGGCCAGGCCCAGGAGGCTCTGCTCAACCAGCGGGCCGCCATGAAGACGCTGCGCCACGCCCTGGACGGCTGATACCAGCAGAAGGAGGAGTTTCCATGGCGTTTGATATCACCCCCTATGTTGACAAGTCTCCCGCGGAGGTCCGCGGCCTGATCCGCCAGGGCGTCATCGACTTTCCCACCGCCGGTATGTGCCGGGGCTATGCCCAGGCCAACCTGGTGATCCTGCCCCCGGAGTACGCCGCCGACTTTGAGGAGTACACCAAGAAGAATCCCTTCCCCTGTCCGGTGCTGGAGATCATCAAGGGAACACCCGAGACCCATGCCATGGGGGAGGGCGGCAACATCTGCACCGACATTCCCCGCTACCGCATCTATGAAAACGGCGTGTTCACCAAGGAGATCACCGACGCCTCCGCCTACTGGAAGGAGGGCTATGTGGGCTTCCTCATCGGCTGCTCCTTCTCCTTCGAGGAGGCGCTGATGGCCGCCGGTATTCCCGTGCGCCACATTGAGCAGGGCTGCAATGTGCCCATGTTCAAGACCAGCATCCAAACCGTCAAGGCCGGCCCCTTTGAGGGACCCATGGTGTGCTCCATGCGGCCCATGACCCCGGAGCAGGCCAAGGTAGCCTATGACATCACCGTGAAGATGCCCAATGTCCACGGCGCACCGGTACAGATCGGCGACCCGGAGAAGATCGGCGTCCGGGATGTGATGAAGCCCGACTACGGCGATCCCGTGGAAATTCGGGAGGGGGAGGTCCCGGTGTTCTGGCCCTGCGGCGTTACCCCTCAGGCGGCGGTGGAAAATGCCAAGCCTCCCATCGTGATCACCCACGCCCCCGGCCACATGTTTATCACCGATATTCTGAACACGCAGCTCAACGACTATCTGGAAGCCCAGAAAAATAAGTAAGCACAAAACATGCCCGCGGCAAACGCCGCGGGCATGTTTGCTGTTCGGTTTGTTTTAATCCCTGGCACGCAGCTGCCAGAAGATCACCGCCCCGGCGGCAGCCACGTTGAGGGAGTCTACCCCGTGGAACATGGGAATGCGGGCGGTGTAGTCACAGCGGGCAATGGTCTCGGCAGACAGGCCGTCGCCCTCGGAGCCCAGAACGATGGCCAGCTTGTCCGCCTGGGTCAGAATGGGATTGTCAATGGAGATGGAGCGGTCAGTCAGGGCCATGGCTACGGTGGAAAATCCAAGGGTATGGAGGGTAGACAGGCCGGGCTGGGGCCACTGGAACGGGTCACCGGTCAGCCAGGCCCAGGGAATCTGCAAGACGGTGCCCATGCTCACCCGCACCGCCCGGCGGTAGAAGGGGTCGCAGCAGGAGGGAGAGAGGAGCACGCCGTCCATCCCCAGAGCAGCGGCGGAGCGGAAGATGGCGCCGATGTTGGTGGAGTCGGTGATGTTCTCCAACACCGCCAGCCGCCGGGCCGTTCGGCACACCTCCTCGGGGGTAGGTAATGCAGGGCGGGCCATGGCGCACAGTACCCCGCGGGTCAGGGCATAGCCGGTGAGGGAGGACAGCGTTTCCCGCGGCGCAGTATAAATAGGAACCGAGCTCCACCTCTCCGGGATGATCTGGATCAAAGTGGGAAGGTGTCTGCCCTCGGTCAAAAAGGAGAGAGGGCGGCAGCCTGCCCGCAGGGCGCAGGAGATCACCTTGGTGCTCTCCGCAATGAAGATGCCCTTCTCCGGCTCCCGCTGGCTGCGCAGCTGGGCGTGGGTGAGCTGGGTATAGGGGGCCAGCTCCGGGACAGAGAGGTCTTGAATTTCAATCACATTTGCCATAGCGGCCTCCTGACAGTGGAAAAGTAACCTTATTTTATCACAGCGGCATCGGGTTGGCAAAGAAACAGAGCGGCAGGAGGTCCCGCCGCTCTGTTTAAAATCAGGGGGTGCCTTCCGGCTGGTTGGCCGGCTTATCATGGACAGGCCCCTGGATGATTTGCAGGGCCTGGCGGTGGTTGCACACCACGTTTACCTCATGGCTGCCGCCGTATTCCCCATCCAGAGTCCAGGGAATGGGTTTTTCACAGGTGAATTTCAGCTCGGAGGCGTGGAAGGAGAGAAGGGCGTTGGCGGACGAGGCGGGCGGCTGTCCCAGCAGGGACTGGAGGGCCGCGCCAATCTCAAAGATATTGACCGGCTTTTTGACCAGAATGACCTCAAAGAGGCCGTCGTCCAGTTCCACCCGGTCGGTAGGCAGGTTCTTCATGCCGCCCACTGAGTAGGTGTTGCACACCATACCGTAGAAGAAGTCGTCTTCCAGAGTGTTTCCGTCGTACTCTACTTTGATATGGTAGGGGGCGATGGAGGGGATGGAGGCGATGCCGGCCATCACATAGGCCAGGTGACCAAAGGTATTTTTCAAATCCTGAGGGGTGTCGTAGGCCACCTCGGTAAAGGCGCCGAAGGCGGCCACATAGACAAAGGGGCGGTCGTTCAGGGTGCCGATGTCCCAGGCCAAAGGCTGGGCGTCGCTGCCGGCCAGGGCGGCCGCCTTTTTATATACCCGGGGGATGTGCAGGGTGGTGGCGCAGTCGTTGGTGGAGCCGGCGGGAATGTAGCCCAGCACCGGGGGCTCCTCCAGGTCCATCAGCCCTGCGGCGGTCTCGCTGAGGGTGCCGTCGCCTCCGCAGCAGACCACCCGGTCAAACCGGGGCCCCAGTTCCCGGACGATGCAGGTGGCGTCACCGGGTTTCTGAGTGGGATAGGTGGTGACCAGCCAGCCCTCCTTGGTGAGGGTGTCCAGGATGGTGGACAGGTGGCCGGCCGCGCCCCCTTTTCCGGAGGTGGGGTTATAGAGAAAGAGAAGCTGATTCATATGCAAGATACCTCGATTACTGGGTTCAGATGGGAAAACCAGGGTGGAAAATTAGTTCAATAAAGAATATTATAGAGAGAATACGAAAAAAAGCAAGAAGAATGTGCTGTATCTTTATAAAATATATATGTAAATAACGGTTTGCAAAGGAAAAAGTAATAAGAAGAAAAGACTTGCATGGCCGGGGTAAAGTGATTACAATGTGGGCAGAAAAGAAAAAGGAGTTGGAACGATGGAGCAGGAGAGACGGCCGGCGGTGCTGATTACCGGGGCCTCCCGGGGGATCGGTGCGGCCTGTGCCCGGCGCTTTGCCCAGGCTGGGTGGGATGTGGCGGTCAACTACTGCCATTCCCGGCAGCAGGCCATGGAGCTGACGGAAGAGCTGAAGGCTTTGGGGGGCCGGGCGGCGGCCATCCAGGGAGATGTGTCCCAGTCCGGGCAGGCTGCCGAGATGGTCGCAGCGGCGGAGCGGGAGTTTGGAGCGCTGGATGCCCTGGTATGCAACGCCGGAGTGGCGGGAGTGCAGGCCCTGCTCACCGATCTCACCGACGAGCAGTGGCGGTGGACCGCCGGGACCAATCTGGACGGCGTGGTGTATACGATCCGGGCGGCGGTGCCCGGGATGGTGCGCCGGCAGAAGGGGAGCATCGTCACCGTCTCTTCCATGTGGGGGATTACCGGCGGCTCCTGCGAGGCGGCCTACTCCGCGGTCAAGGCGGGGGTGATCGGCCTGACCCGGGCCATGGCCAAGGAGTTGGGACCGTCCCACATCCGGGTCAACTGTGTGGCTCCGGGCGTCATTGATACCGATATGAACGCCCACCTCTCGCCCCAGGATATGCAGGCTCTGGCGGAGGAGACCCCGCTGGGCCGGATCGGGCGGCCGGAGGACGTGGCGGAGGGCGTGTTCTTCCTGGCCAGCCCCGCCTCGGACTTCGTCACCGGACAGGTGCTCCCGGTAGATGGCGGGATGGTGATTTAAAAAATTCGGTGATTCTGGAAAAACGCGGAAAAACCAGGAAAAAACTTAAGAAAATCATGAGATTTGCCCGGTTGCCACAGAACGGAAAGGTTGCTATAATAATCCCATCCGGACAAACCATGGAGTTTGAAACCTTTGGGAAAGGGAGTCAGTGCAGTGCGCCGTTCTCAATTTGATTATCATTCCTATCGCGGGCGGAAATCGGCCAGCGATTGGCTGAAGTGGATCGCCCTGGTGTTGGCGATCCTTGTGGTGCTGGCCGTGGCTGTTTTGCTGTGGGGCCAGAAGTATATCTCCTATACCGACAATGGACTGCGGGTGGATCTGCCCTTCTTCCAGAGCGAGCCCAAGCAGCCCGACGAGAGAGAGCCGAACGTGGTGGAGCAGGACCCGGGCGACACCGGCGACACCTCAGAGCAGGGAGACACCTCTCAGGAGCAGCAGCCTCAGGCCCAGACCTCCGCTGCGGCAGTGAGCGTGCCTCTGTCCGCCATCTTGGACGGCAGCGCCGCCCAGCTGGCCCAGCAGCAGAATGCTGACAGCGTGGTGGTGGATATGAAGAATGACCAGGGACAGTTGGGCTGGAGCAGCCAGCAGAGCCTGGCCTCCGCCGTACAGTCCGAGGCCCAGGATCAGCAGATCAATGAGAAGCTACAGAGCTGGAACCAGGGAGATGTGTACACGGTGGCCCGCATGTCCTGTTTCCGGGATGAGACAGTGGGCGGTCAGATGGATTACACCCTGCAGACCACCAGCGGATACCGCTGGAAGGATGGCGATGAGATGCACTGGGCTGATCCCTCCAACCAGAAGGTCCAGGACTACCTGATTGGACTGATGACGGAGTTGGCCCAGATGGGCTTTGATGAGATCGTGCTGGACCACTGCGGATATCCCACTCAGGCCGACGGCCTGCTGAGCAACATCCAGTACGGAGACCAGGCGGCCTCTCAGGTGATGGACGCCTTCCTGGCCAAGGCCGTCCAGGCGCTGGAGCCCTATGGGACCAAGTTGTCCCTGGAGGTAAGCCAGGAGCAGGCAGCCGGTCAGGATGCTGCTTCCGGTCTGACGCCTCAGAACATCAACCAATATGCTCAGCGCATTTGGGTCGCTGGAGAGGAGCAGGGTGTCATGTCCGCGCTGACCGCGGCGGGAATCGAATCCCTTCAGCAGCGGCTGGTGCTGTGTACTCAGACCTTCAGTCAAAGCAGCACAGTAAGCCAGGCTCTCTTATCTTGAGTGCTTGTATATTATTCCATATGGAAGAAAGAACCGCCCATTTTCTTGGAAAATGGGCGGTTTTTTGCATTTTCTGGGAGAGTAAAATTCATACAAAATGCGCAAACTCATTAAAAACGTGTCATAAGCCACAAAATGCCAGAAGAAAGGGGAAAAAAGACTAGAAAAAAGGCAGATAAATGAAAAAGATCCAGAGATGACCGTGAATGGAGGGGGAAAATATACTTGCAATTCTGTGCGATTTCGCCTAAAATCAAAGCTAGACATCCAAGGATAAGAAACCGCATACGGAAACAACAGGGTGGTGACTGAAATGGCAGTAGAAGAGATTAAGAAAGTAGCTCAACTGGAGCAGGAGATGAAACAGCGCAAGGAGACCGCCGTGGCTGAGGGCAAGCAGCGTGTGCTGGAGGCCCAGCGGCTGGCCCGCCGGGAGCTGGAGGAGTCCCGCCAGCAGGCGGAGGTCCAGGCCCGGCAGATGCTGGCCCAGGCGGAAGCCCAGGCGGCCCAGTGGACTCTGGATGCGCTGAAGGACGCCACGCAGGAGTGCGAGGCGTTTAAAACCAAGGCCCGGGGCCGGCTGGACCAGGCCGCGGCGTTCATTGTGGAAAAGGTTGTGAAAAGCTGATGGCAATCGTCAAAATGAAGGGGCTGCGCCTGTTGGCCATGCGCAGTGACCGGGAGGCGCTGCTGGAACTGCTGCAGGGGATGGGCTGTGTGGAGATCGAAGAGCCCAATGAGGACCCCAAGGTTTGGCAGGGGCTGCTGTCCCAGACGGACGGGGTCCTGTCCCATCCGGACGGAGAGGCCCTCTCTCAGGCCCGGGAGGACTTGCAGGCGGCCCAGCGCGCTCTGGCGGTGCTCAAGCGCCATGGGGATAAAGGCCGGGGCTTTCTGACGCCCCGCCCTCAGCTGACCTGTGCGCAGCTGATGGAGGGAGAGAAGCAGGGCAGGCAGGCGGTCCATCAGGTCCTGGAGGCCGACCGCCATCTGGCCGCTCTGGAGGCCCAGCACGGCAAGCTGCTGACCCAGCGGGCCGCCCTGGCCCCCTGGCTGGAGCTGAATATTCCCCTGGACACCCCATCTACCCAGGAGATGATAGTGCAGTTTGGCACCGTGACTGCCGGCGTGGCGCTGGAGCAGGTGCAGCGTGAGGTGGAAGGGGCCAGTGAACTGGCCCAGCTCACCCAGGCCAGTGCCGACCGGGATGTGCGCTACTGCCTGCTGGTGTGCCATGTGAGCGCCCAGGAGGAGGTGTTCCAGGTCCTGCGGGACTACGGCTGGTCCCGGATGAATCTGTCCGGCTGGACCGGCACCGCCAAGGAAAATGACCAGCGTATCGCCAAGGAACTGGAGGAAAATGAGCAGCAGACCGCCCAGGCGGAAGCGCAGCTGGGGCAGCTGACGGAGCTGGCCGAGCCCATCCGCCAGGCCGCCGACCGGGCGTCGGTGAACATAAACCGGGAGGAGGGGCGCAGCCGCCTGCTGGATACGGAACAGACCTTCCTGCTGGAGGGCTGGGTGCCGGAGGAAAACTGGCCCCAGCTGGAGAGCCAGCTGAAGGCTTATCCCTGTGCCTGGGAGCTGCGGGACCCCACGGAGGAGGAGTACCCCAAGGTGCCGGTGAAGCTGAAGAACAACTGGCTCACCCGGCCCTTGAGCATGGTCACCGAGATGTACTCCCTGCCTGCCTACAACGGGCTGGACCCCAATCCTCTCATGGCCCCCTTCTTCATCCTGTTTTACGGGATCATGATGGCGGACATGGGATATGGGCTGCTGATGATGATTGCCTCGGTGGTGGTGCTGAAAAAGGCCAGGCCCCGGGCAGGAATGCACAATTTCTTCGCCCTGCTGGGCCTGTGCGGAGTGAGCACCTTCATCATGGGAGCGGTCACCGGAGGCTTCTTTGGCGACTTTATTCCCCAGATCATCAAGCTCTTTAATCCGGAGAGCACCTTTGTCTGGTTCTGGCCGCCTCTGTTCACCCCCCTGGAGGACACCATGATGATCCTGGTGGGGGCCATGGCCCTGGGCTTTGTCCAGATTCTGGTGGGCATGGCGATCAGCCTGGTGAAAAAGGTGCGCCGGGGCCAGGTGATGGACGCCGTCTGGGAAGAGATCACCTGGTATGTGGTGTTTGCCGGACTGGGCCTGGCCATTCTGGGCGTCACCAAGGTGGTGCTTATTGTGGGCGGAATTATGGTTCTGGCCGGTCCCATTCTCACCGAGAAGGGCTTTGGCAAGATCACCGGCATCTTCGGCTCCCTCTACAACCACGTGACGGGTTACTTTGGCGACATCCTGTCCTACTCCCGTCTTATGGCCCTGATGCTGGCAGGCAGCGTCATCGCCCAGGTGTTCAACACCCTGGGCGCCATTCCCGGCAATGTGGTGATTTTTATCATCATCTCCCTGCTGGGCAACACGCTGAACTTTGCCCTGAACCTTCTGGGATGCTACGTCCACGACCTGCGTCTGCAGTGTCTGGAGTACTTCAACAAGTTCTATGAGGACGGCGGCAAGCCCTTCCGTCCCATGAAGCTGGATACCAACTACTACGATGTGGTGAAATAAAAGGAGGACAACAAAATGGATATGAATCAACTGATTGAGATGCAGCAGAGCGTCACCTTCCTGGGCAGCATCGGCGGTCTGGCTCTGGCCCTGCTGGGCGCGGGCCTGGCGGCGGTGCTCAGCGGCATCGGCTCCGCCAAGGGCACCGGTATCGCCGGCGAGGCAGGTACCGGCCTTCTCTGCGAGGACCCCAGCAAGTTTGGTAAGGTTATGATTCTTCAGGTCATCCCCGGCACCCAGGGCCTGTACGGCCTGGTGGTGTGGTTCTTTGCCGTGTTCCGTATGGGCCTGCTGTCCGGCACCCTGCCTCAGCTCACCGTAGCTCAGGGCATGCAGTACTTCGTGGCCTGCCTGCCCATGGCGCTGGGCGGCCTGTTCTCTGCCATCGCTCAGGGCCGCGTGGCTGCCGGCTCCATCAACATCCTGGCCAAGAAGCCCGATGACTGGTCCAAGGGCATGGTGCTATGCATCACCGTGGAGTTCTACGCCATCCTGTCTCTGCTGGCCTCTATGCTGATGATCATCAACATCAGCGCCTAATCCGGGAAAGGAACGCGCTATGGACGGAATTGAAAAAATCACAGCCCGGATCCAGGCCGACGGTCAGGCCGAACTGGATCGCCTGAAGGAGGAAAATCAACAGCAGCTTCAGGCCATTCAGACCCAGACCAAGGAGCAGATGGACCGGGAGCGGCAGGAAATCCTCTCCAAGGGCGAGAAGGCAGCTGCCGAGCGTCTGGAGCGGCTCAAGTCTGCCGCTGAGATGGAAAAGCGGAAGCTGTTGCTGGCGGCCAAGCAGGAGGTGCTCTCCGAGGCCTTCGACAAGGCCCTGGAGGAGCTTTGCGCCCTGCCGGACGAGCAGTACATCCAACTGCTCACCAACCTGGTGCTCCAGGCGGTGTCCACCGGCAAGGAGCAGCTGGTTTTCTCCCCCAAGGATCGCAACCGCATCGGCAAGCAGGTGGTGGTAGCCGCCAACGAGGCCCTGGTGAAGA
Organism: uncultured Oscillospiraceae bacterium; assembly: GCA_944385665.1. Taxonomy (GTDB): domain Bacteria; phylum Bacillota; class Clostridia; order Oscillospirales; family Oscillospiraceae; genus Lawsonibacter. The sequence goes on along the minus strand of CALWYB010000087.1, from coordinate 28,888 downwards.
ACGTGGCCCCCGAGCTGCCCAGCTCTGTCACCGACTCCAAGGTGGGGGCATTTGTGGGCAAGCTGGTCAACAGCGCCACCGCCCAGATCACCGGCACGGGCCTTTTGTCCCTGTCGGAGGAGACCCGGAACATCCGGGGCGGCTTTATCCTGGTGGACGGCCCCATTGAGGTCAACTGTGCCTTTGAGACTCTGGTGCGTCTGCAGCGGGAGAAGCTGGAAAAAGAAGTGGCCAACATTTTGTTTGAGGCCTGAGGGTGAGGAGGGATACCTTGTCTCACATCAAAGATACCGATTACCTGGGCATCTCCACCCGGATCCACGCCATGGAGAACCGGATGCTCACCCGGGAGCGGATGGACCGGATGATCGAGGCCCGGGACGATGCCGAGGCCCTGAAGGTCCTGTCGGAGTGCGGCTACGGCGGGGGAGAGACCATCGAGCTCCAGAACCTGGAGCAGGTGCTCTCCGCCGAGCGGGCTTCCGCCTTCCGGGAGATCCGGTCGGCTCTGCCCGACAAGCGCATTGCCGATGTGTTTCAGATCAAATATGACTATCACAACGCCAAGGTGCTGGTAAAGGCCCAGGCCTTGGGCAAGGATGGGGAGCGGCTGCTCCTGTCCGGGGGGCGCTATGACCCCCAGGAGCTGCTGGAGGGCTGGCGGAAGGAGGAGCTGAGAGGACTCAGCGATACGTTCCGGGCCGCTCTCAAGCAGGCTCAGGAGACCCTGGCCGCCACAAAAGATCCCCAGCTGTCCGACCTGGTGCTGGACCGGGCCTGCTATGAGGAGATGGCCCGGCTGGCCAAGGAGACCGGCAGCAAATTTTTGCAGGGCTATGTGGCACTGAGCGTGGACGTGGCCAACCTGCGTACCGCCGTGCGGGTCCACCGCATGGACAAGGGCAGCGACTTTTTAAGTCAGGTGCTGCTCCCCGGCGGCAGCGTGTCCACCCGGTCCATTGCCGCCCAGCGGGGGGAGGAACTGGCTGGTCTGTTCCAGGCCGGTCCTCTGGCCGCGGCGGCGGAGTTGGGCAGCAAGCTGGCCCAGCCGGGGGCGGGAGCCCTCACCGCCTTTGAGCGGGAGTGCGACAACGCCCTGACCGCCTATCTGGAGGCCGCCCGCCGGGTGCCCTTCGGAGAGCAGGCGGTGGTGGGCTACCTGTATGCCAAAGAGGCGGAGCTCACTGCGGTGCGCACCATTCTGGCGGGCCGCCGGGCCGGCCTGAGCGGCGAGCGCATCCGGGAGCGGCTGCGGGAAACTTATGTGTAAGGGAGGTGGATGGACATGTATCGCATTGCGGTGATCGGTGACGCGGACAGCGTGCTGGGCTTTCAGGCCCTGGGGCTGGAGGTGTGCCCGGTGAACAGCGCGGAAGAGGCGCGGCAGGCCATCCACCGGATGGCCCGGGAGAACTATGCCATCCTTTACCTGACCGAGCAGCTGGCCTCTCAGCTGAAAAGTGATATTGCCCGCTACCAGGACGCGGTCACGCCCGCCATTATCCTGATTCCGGGGAAGGAAGGTTCCCTGGGCATTGGCATGGCCAACGTGAAGAGCGCCGTGGAGCGCGCTGTGGGCGCCGACATCCTCTAACGCTTTCTTGTAAGAAAGCTTGGCAAAGAACTTTGTGCAAAACTTCGTTTTGCTTCTGCACTTGCCTGAGAGAGGGCATGAATAGAAAGTTCGGCACCCATCTCGATAAAAACTAGCGTGAAATGGAATTTCACGCGTCGGAAATTTTTGCTCCGCTTTTTATAAAAAGCGGATGGGGTCCAGGGGCAAAGCCCCTGGCGAAGAAAGAAGGTTTGTTAGCCTATGGGAAAAATCGTTAAGGTCTCCGGCCCTCTGGTGGTCGCCACCGGAATGACCGAGGCCAACATGGCCGACGTGGTCCGGGTGGGCGAGCAGCGCCTGATCGGCGAGATCCTCACCATGACCGGCGACTCCGCCTCCATCCAGGTCTACGAGGAGACCTCCGGCCTGGGTCCCGGGGCAGAGGTGGTCACCACCGGCGCTCCCCTGTCGGTGGAGCTGGGCCCCGGCCTCATTGAAAATATTTACGACGGCATCCAGCGTCCTCTGGAAGTCATCATGGAGAAGGTGCAGGGCAACAACCTGCCCCGCGGCGTGGAAGTGCCCGCTCTGGACCGGGAGAAGAAGTGGGAGTTCACCCCCACCGTGGAGCCCGGCGCCCAGGTCATCGGCGGCGACGTCATCGGCACCGTCCAGGAGACCGACTCCATCCTCCACAAGATCATGATCCCCCCCAAGATGCAGGGCAAGATCCTCTCCATCCAGGGCGGGTCCTACACCGTCACCGAGACGGTAGCCGTGCTGGAGCAGCCCGACGGCACCAAGACCGAGCTGTCTCTGATGCAGAAGTGGCCCGTGCGTGTAGGCCGCCCCTACAAGCATAAGTATCCCCCCACCATCCCTCTCCAGTCCGGACAGCGGATCGTGGATACCTTCTTCCCCGTGGCCAAGGGCGGCACTGCCGCCATTCCCGGCCCCTTCGGCTCCGGCAAAACGGTGATGCAGCACGCCTTGGCCAAGTGGTCCGACGTGGACCTGGTGGTCTACATCGGCTGCGGCGAGCGCGGCAATGAGATGACCGACGTACTGCGGGAGTTCCCCGAGCTGGTGGACCCCCGTACCGGCCAGTCCCTGATGAAGCGTACCGTGCTCATCGCCAACACCTCCGATATGCCTGTGGCCGCCCGTGAGGCGTCCATCTATACCGGCATCACCATCGCCGAGTACTTCCGGGACATGGGCTACGCCGTGGCCGTCATCGCCGACTCCACCTCCCGCTGGGCCGAGGCACTACGCGAAATGTCCGGCCGTCTGGAAGAGATGCCCGGTGAGGAGGGCTATCCCGCCTACCTGAGCTCCCGTCTGGCCCAGTTCTACGAGCGGGCGGGCAGCGTGTCCTGCCTGGGCTCCGACGAGCGCCGGGGCAGCCTGACCGCCGTGGGCGCGGTCTCCCCTCCCGGCGGCGACCTCTCCGAGCCTGTCTCCCAGGCCACCATGCGAATTGTCAAGGTGTTCTGGGCGCTGGACGCCTCCCTGGCTTACCGCCGTCACTTCCCCGCCATCAACTGGCTGAACTCCTACTCCCTGTATCTGGATTCTCTGAAGCCCTGGTACGATGAGCACCTGGGCAAGGAGTTCCTCCAAAACCGGGAGTGGGCCATGGCCGTCCTCCAGGAGGAGGCCAACCTCAACGAGATCGTGCAGCTGGTGGGTAAGGACTCCCTGTCCGCCAAGGACCAGATCACCCTGGAGACCGCCAAGATGATCCGGGAGGACTTTTTGCAGCAGAACTCCTTCGTGGACATCGACTCCTACTCCGAGTATGACCGCCAGGCCCGGATGCTGGTGATGATCCGCAGCTACGACGAGCAGTGCCGCGCCGCCGCCGAGCGGGGCGGGAACCTGAACGAGCTGTTCAACGTGCCCGTGCGGGAGAAGATCGGCCGTGCTAAGGCGGTGCCTGCCGACCAGTATGTGGACAACTACGCCAAGATCCAGGCGGAGATGGAAGATGAAATCAACGCCATTGGCGAGAAGGGAGAGATGGCACTGTGATTCGGGAATATAAAACCATCCAGGAGATCTCCGGCCCGCTGATGGTGGTTAACCACGTCCAGGGCGTCACCTACGACGAGCTGGCCGAGATCGAGCTGGCCGACGGCACCGTCCGCCGCTGTAAGGTGCTGGAGGTCAACGGCGACTCCGCCGTGGTGCAGTTGTTTGAAAACTCTGCCGGCATCAACCTGGCCCAGTCCAAGATCCGCTTCCTGGGCCATCCCCTGCAGCTGGGCGTGTCCGGCGACATGCTGGGCCGTGTGTTCAACGGCATGGGCGAGCCCATCGACGGCGGCCCCGCTATTCTGGCCGACGAGTACCGGGACATCAACGGCCTGGCCATGAACCCCGCCGCCCGGAACTACCCCAACGAGTTTATTCAGACGGGCATCTCCACCATCGACGGCCTGAACACCCTGGTCCGTGGTCAGAAGCTGCCCATCTTCTCCGGCTCCGGTCTGCCCCACGCCGCCCTGGCTGCTCAGATCGCCCGTCAGGCCAAGGTGCTGGACGGCGAGTCCAACTTCGCCGTGGTCTTCGCCGCCATCGGCATCACCTTCGAGGAGTCCGAGTTCTTCGTCAGTGAGTTCAAGCGCACCGGCGCCATCGACCGTACCGTGCTGTTCACCAACCTGGCCAATGACCCCGCTGTCGAGCGTATCGCTACGCCTCGTATGGCCCTCACCGCCGCGGAGTACCTGGCCTTTGAGAAGAACATGCACGTGCTGGTCATCCTCACCGACATCACCAACTACGCCGAGGCGCTCCGTGAGATCTCCGCGGCCAAGAAGGAAGTTCCCGGCCGCCGCGGCTACCCCGGTTATCTGTACACCGACCTGGCCACCATGTACGAGCGGGCCGGCCGCCAGATGGGCAAGGAGGGGTCCATCACCATGATCCCCATCCTTACCATGCCCGAGGATGACAAGACCCACCCCATCCCCGACCTCACCGGCTATATCACCGAGGGCCAGATCATCCTGTCCCGGGAACTCTACCGCCGGGGCGTCAATCCCCCCGTGGACGTGCTGCCCTCCCTGTCCCGTCTGAAGGACAAGGGCACCGGCGCGGGCAAGACCCGTGAGGACCACTCGGGCACCATGAACCAGCTCTTTGCTGCCTACGCCACCGGCAAGGAAAACAAGGAGCTGATGAGCATTCTGGGTGAGGCCGCCCTGAGCCCCACCGATCTGCTGTACGCCAAGTTTGCCGACGAGTTTGAAAAGCGCTATGTGTCCCAGGGAACCGACGAGAACCGCTCCATTGAGGAAACTCTGGACCTGGGCTGGGAGCTGCTGAGCATTCTGCCCCGCAGCGAGCTCAAGCGGATTAAGCCCGAGTATATCGACAAGTATCTGCCCAAGAAGGATTAAGGGGGGATTGGAATGCCTTCCACAACAATAAATCCCACCCGTATGGAGCTGACCCGGCTGAAAGGCCGGCTGAAGACTGCCCAGCGGGGCCACAAGCTGCTGAAAGATAAGCGGGACGAGCTGATGAAGCAGTTTATGGACGTGGTGCGGGAGAACCGGGCGCTGCGTAAACGGGTAGAGGAGGGCCTCATGCGGGCCCACGGCTCCTTTACCGTGGCCGCCGCCCTCATGTCCCCCGAGATGCTGGAGCAGTCCCTCATGTACCCCAAGCAGTCGGTAGAGCTGGACATGACCTTCCAGAACATCATGTCCGTGGACGTGCCCGAGTACCACTTCAAGACCCGCAGCCAGGACCCGGGTGAGGTCTATCCCTATGGCTTTGCCCAGACCAGCGGCGAGCTGGACGACGCGGTGGATGCCATGTCCCAGGTTTTCCGGGATATGCTGAAGCTGGCGGAGATCGAAAAGACCTCCCAGCTGCTGGCGGAGGAGATCGAAAAGACCCGCCGCCGGGTCAACGCCCTGGAGTACGTGAAGATCCCCCAGATGGAGGAGAGCATCAAATATATCACCATGAAGCTGGATGAGAACGAGCGTGCCAACACTATCCGGCTGATGAAGGTGAAGGATATGCTTCTGAAGGAAGCCATCCAGGAGCGCCGCAGCGAGGACGCCAAAGCGCTGGAGTCCTTTGCCAATTAAATACAAAAAAGACCGGGAAGGCATTGCCTTCCCGGTCTTTTACGTTCCAGTGAGATTGTAGCCGCAGTGACCGGGGAGCTGCCTCCAGCACCACTGCATAGTGCTGTTTGAGAAGCGGCACTCCACGCTCATCAGCCGCACCCAGCCCCAGGGACAGCAAGCGCCGCAGAGTACCCGCAGGGAGCACAGGGCGTATTGCCGTGCAAAGCACAGGTTTTGTTCTGCCTCTTCCTCATCCCACAGACAGAACGGAACTCCCGCCCTCAGTGTTCCGGTTACTGATTCAGTTTGGCCTTGACCACGTACTGGCCGCCGGTCACACCGCCGAACAGATACTTGCCCTCGGCATTGGTTTTGGTGGTGGCAATCAGCGTCTCCCGACCATCCACGATCTGGAAAAGGCCGACAAAACAGCCTGCTACCACATTGCCGGACTGATCCCGAATGATGCCGCTGACGGTACCATTATAGGTCCGGGAGTCCACCTGCATGGACATGCTCACATTGGCGATCGAACCGTTCAGAATGGTCACGGCAGTGGGGGCGGTGGTGAAATAGCCCGCAGCAGAAGCCACCATGGTGTAGGCCCCGTCGGCCAGATCATAGAAGGCAAACTCACCGTCCTCCACGGAGTAGGTGGTGGCTACCACTTCACCGCTGCCGTTGAGCAGGGTGATTTTCGCTCCGGCCAGGGGAGTGGGAACAAGATCGACCAAAGTCTGGAGTGTACCGGCAATGGCGCCCAGAGACAGGGTGGGATCGGGAGTACACACCAGATTGATCTGGGTGGAGTCGCCGCTGGAGAGTACCACGCTGGTTCCGGCGCTGAGCAGATAGCCGTCCTTGGCGCTGGCCACCGTGTAGGTGCCGGAAGGAATGTCGGTCAGGGTGTAGGCGTCGGTGGCGTCGGTGATGGTGTGCTGATAGGGGACGCCCTGGCTGTCAAACAGCTTGACGGTTGCGTTGGCAATGGGAGTGGTACCGTCAGTTACGGTGCCGAATACGGTCGCCGAGGCAGGGGGAACCGGGGGCAGGACCAGGTTGATGTCCGCCTCCTGCATCCCGCTGATGGGGAAATTCTGACTGTATTGCAGTTTTAAAAGATCTTGGGTGATATCGGCCATAATGGAAACCTCCAAAAAAGGGACACTGGCAGGGGCACAATCCCCTGCTGTTCTACTCTATGTACCGCGCGGGCAGGAGGTTCCGAAAAAAAGGGAGCGGCCCCGCAGGGCCGCTCCCTTGACAGAAAGGAAGAAGAAATCAGATGAGAGACAGGGCGGCCTCGTCAGCCACCAGGATGAAGTCCTTGTGGTACTGGAGGATGGAGGCGGGGACCTGAGGAGTGACAGGGCCAAAGAAAGCGTCCTTGATGGCCTGGGCCTTGTTGGCACCGGAGGCTACCATCAGTACCCGCTGAGCCTGCATGATGTCACGCACGCCCATGGTGTAAGCGTGGGTGGGCACCTCGTCAATTGAGGCGAAGAAGCGCTTGTTGGCCTCCCGGGTGCTCTCGGTGAGGGTCACCTTGTGAGTACCCAGGGAGAAGTGGTCGTCGGGCTCGTTGAAGCCGATGTGGCCATTGACGCCCAGACCCAGCAGCTGCAGGTCGATGCCGCCGAAGTCAGCGATCAGCTTGTCATAGCGCTGGCACTCGCCGTCGCCGTTGACACCGCTGGGCACGTTGGTGTTGGCCAGATCGATGTTCACGTGATCAAACAGGTTGTGGCGCATAAAGTAGGCGTAGCTCTGGTCGTGGTCGGGAGTCAGACCGGCATACTCGTCCAGGTTGACGGAGCGGACAGCGGAGAAGTCCAGGTCGCCGGCCTTGTTCCACTCGATGAGCTGCTTGTAGGTACCAATGGGGGAGGAGCCGGTGGCCAGGCCCAGCACGCAGTTGGGCTTGAGCTGGATCTGAGCGGCGATGATGTGGGCGGCGGCGCGGCTCATGGCGTCGTAATCCTTAGCCTTGATGATTCTCATTGCAAATTCCTCCGATTAAATAATTTTATTGCCGTCAATATAGACGGAGTCTAATTCCAGTTTGTCAGTGAGCAGCAGCAGGTCGGCCTTCTTACCCACGGCAATGGAGCCGATCTCGTGGTCCAGCCGCACCGCCTTGGCGGGGGCGGAGGTGAGGGCGGTGATAGCGGCCTCCAGAGGCACGCCGAAGGAGACCACATTCTGCAGCTCCTGCAGCAGGTTGGAAGAGGAGCCGGCCAGGGTGTCGGTGCCCAGCAGGGTGGCCCGGCCGTTCTTCATCTCAATGGGCTGACCGCCCAGCTCATACTGGCCGTCGGGCATGCCGGCGCAGCGCAGAGAGTCGCTGATAATGACCAGCTTCTGGCCAAACATGCGGTGAGTGGCGCGGATGACGGCAGGGTGGATGTGCAGGCCGTCGCAGATGAGCTCTACGGTAGCGCCGCTGTCCAGGGCGGCGGCAATGACGCCGGGGGCCCGGTGGAGCAGGGAGGGCATGCCGTTATACAGGTGGGTGGCGTGGGAGGCGCCGGCCTGATAGGCGGCCATGGCGGTCTCGTAGTCGGCGGTGGTGTGGCCGATGGAGACGGTACACACCTTGGACACCTCCTCAATGAAGGGAATGGCGCCCTCCTCCTCGGGGGCCACAGTGACCAGCCGGACCTGGCCGCCGCTGGCGGCATTCAGGCGGTGGAACAGGGCGGCATCAGGCTTGTGCAGGTTCTCGGCGGCCTGAGCGCCCCGCTTGGCATAGGACAGGAAGGGGCCCTCCAGATGGATGCCCGCGCACTTGGCGCCGTCGGCGGGGCGGACAAAACCACGGATGGTCTCCATGGCAGGGGTGAGGACCTCCTCCTTCAGGGTCATGGTGGTGGCCAGGAAGGAGGTGACGCCGTGGGCGGCGTAGTGTCTGGACATGACGGGCAGGCCCTCAGGCTTGCCGTCGGAGAAGTCCTCGTTCATGGCGCCGTGGGTGTGTACGTCGATAAAGCCGGGCACCAGGTACTTGCCCTGGGCGTCCACATCACAGGCCCAACCGGCAGGGCCGATGGCGGTGATCACGCCGTTTTCCACCGCCACGGAGCCCTTCTGGAACTTGCCGTCTACAAATACATTCGTATTTCCGATGATCATGATTACACCTCCGGCAGAGAAGCGGCCGCGGCGCTCTGGCCCACCCGGCGGGTCTTCTCGTCAGGCAGGGAGGGGAACAGCTTGCCGTCGCACTCAGGATATTCGTCCGCCAGCACCCGCTTGGCCTCCTCCAGAATGAGGTCGCCGCCCTTGCCGGACATGACTCGGCCCAGCAGCAGCACGTGCTTGCAGTGATAGAGATCGTAGTAATAAGCAAGGGCGTGGCCCAGGTAGGTGCCGATGGAGCGGTAGACCTCCTTGGCGCTGTCCTGATCCTCATCCATCAGCTTCTGGACCACCTTCAGCTTCTCGGCGGGGGACAGGCTCTCGTCCAGCTGGATGCCGGCCCGGGGAGCCAGCTTGATAACGCCGTCCTGGGAGAAGTACTTCACGCCGCAGCCGATGTCGCCGGACCACTCGTCCTCCATGGCGTCGGGGTTCACGTCTACCGGCATGAAAGCCAGCTCGTTGAGCCAGCCGGTGATGTTGCCGTGCTCGTCCACGTAGCCCACAGCCTCGCTGGTGCCCATGGCGATGCCCAGCACGTTGTTCTCGCCCAGGCCCATAGCACCGGCCAGAGCGGACACGTCGCCGTCATTGCACACCACCAGGGGCACGTCGGGACCAAACACATCCCGGGCGGCCCGGATGTAGATGTCCTTTACCTTGGCGTCAAACTGCTCCTTGGGGACCTTCAGGAACAGAGAGGCCACCATGGTGCGGTTGTCGATGTAGATACCGGCGGAGGACACGCCCACCGCGTCCACCCGGGGCATCTTCTCGGCGGCGGACTTGAAGGCGGCCACGATACCGTCGTAGTGATAATCAGGGTCGGCATTGGTCTTGGGGAACCAGACCACCTCTTCGGAGTAGACGCTCTCGCCGTCCACCACAGCGGACACCTTGCGGTCGCTTCCGCCCGCGTCAAAGCCGATGCGGCAGCCGTTCATATGGCGGCCAATGGCCTGAGAGGCGCCCTTCTCCTGGGGCACCTTGTCGCAGAAGACCACCTCGAAGGGGTGCTCGTACACGTTGGACATAAAGTCGGCGTCGAAGGCGCGCTTGCCGGTGGGGGCGAAGGTCTCGTGGAGATAGTGGTACAGGTCCTCGTCTCCGCTGACATAGATCTTGAAGCCGCCCTGGAGCCACAGCATGGACTTCACCAGCCGGTCAGCATAGTAGTGGTCGGCCTCCCGCATCTCCGGGGTACCGTGGATGAAGGTGTTGCACACCGCAACCTGGCCGTTGGAGCGCTCCACTGCGAAGGAGACGGGCTTCTTGGCACCCTGAAGGAACGCGCGGTTGAACTTGAGAATGGGCATGAACTCGGGGTCTAAGCTGGGGCTGTTTTTTACCTGAAACTGGATTCCATACCGATTCATGACAAACGCCTCCTGATTCTGAAAAAAATTTTGAAAATTCGTTGCGAATTGGTTATGGGACAGGTATAATAAAAAAAGAAACTTAAATATGGGCCATTGATGAAAAAAACAGACTTTTTTTCAAAAAGCTCATATTTTTTCTCTTTCTGTAAGCACATTTTAGCATGGGAAGTCTCGGTTGTCATCTAAAATCGAAAAAAATTTTACACAAATTATCAATGTGAAAATTATTTTCATACCCCCTATTTTACGAGAAAAAGTTTTTAAAAACCGCTTTTTTCAAAAAAAGAAACGAAAATCATGTGAAATATAGGAATGAATTCCATTCTGCTGGAAAAATTGAACAATGCCCGTTTTTGTTTCAAAAACGGCACAAATACCAATGAGAGCCGGTACCGCCCGGGGGTGCTTTGTCCTGCGACGGTTTCCAACGGCAGATCGAAAGAGAGGAGTACAGGTGAGTATGACCACTCAAGATATTTTTGAGACCATCAGCAGCCAGTATTTTCAGCTGACAAATTCAGAAAAGAAAGTGGCCGACTATGTATTGTCCCACCGTATCGATGCCCAGTATATGTCCATCTCGGAGCTGGCGGAGGAGTGTGAGGTAGCAGATGCGACCATCTCCCGCTTTTGCCGGCGGCTGGGCCTGGGGGGCTATAACGCCTTTAAACTGGAGCTGGCAAAGGCTTCCATGGCCACCCGGGCGGGAAATGCGGAGGAAAGTGAGGCTGTGCCTGCCCAGGTAGAAGATCCCTCTGCGTTTCACGCCATGTGCCGCCGCCGTCTGCAGGAAAATGTATCTGCGTTGGAGCAGACCATGAAGCTGATTAACGCCGAACAGCTGCATCAGGCCGCTGAGCTGCTCCATGATGCCAAGCGGGTCGTCTGTATGGGGCAGGGCAGTTCCATGGTGCTGGCTGAGGAGGCCTGGACGCTGTTTTCCACCATTTCACCCAAGTTTACCTTTATTGCGGATTCCCACTTCCAGCTCAACAGTGTGGCGCTGATGTCCAAAGAGGACGTGGTGCTGTTTTTCTCCTACTCCGGTTCCACCAGAGAGCTACAGGATGTGTTGGCTGTGTCTCGCCCCATGGGAGTGAAGGTAATCTTGGTTTCCCGGTTTCCCAAGTCTCCCGGCGGCCAGCTGGCCGACCTGGTGCTTCAGTGCGGGTCCAATGAGGGGCCGCTGCAAGTGGGCTCTGTCACAGCCCGTATGGCCCAGCTGTTTGTGCTGGACCTGCTGTTTACTGAAGTGTGTGAGCTGAATCCGGAGCGCGTGATCGAAAGTCAGGAGCGGGTGGCGGAGGCCGCCTCGCTGAAACATCTTTGATCGAGGCAGACTTTTTTCGGAAAGTCGGCTTAAGGGATTGACAAATGCAGATGGGTATGGTATTATCTTATTCGCCTCTGATTGAATAAGATGAGGAGAGATGTCCGAGTGGTTTAAGGAGCCGGTCTTGAAAACCGGTGACTCGTCAAGAGCCGTGGGTTCGAATCCCACTCTCTCCGCCACTTTTTTGGAATATCGTACCGTAGTTTATAGCACTTGCAGAAGTACCCAAGTGGCTATAAGGGGCTCCCCTGCTAAGGGAGTAGGCGGGTAAAACCGTGCGGGGGTTCGAATCCCCCCTTCTGCGCCAGTTCGCCGCAAGCAGATTATGCTTGCGGCGAACTTTTTTGTGCCGAAATTCATGGAAATTAGAAAACAGAAACAGGCGCGGCTGTAGCCGCGCCTGTTTCTGTTTTCTTGGAAAAAATCAGCGCTTGATCAGCACCACCGCCACGTCGTTGACATTGGTGCCCGTAGGTCCGGTGATGAGCAGGCCGTCCACCGCCTTCAGGGCGTGGTAGGCGTCATTGTCGGAGAGCACCTGGTGGACGGACAGCCCGGCCTTAGCCAGCTTGTCCATGGTCTCTCCATCCACCAGGCCGCCGGCGGCGTCAGTGGGACCGTCGGTGCCGTCGGAGCCCAGGGAAAAGATCACCGTGTCTTTCATGCCTGCAATTCCCGGTGCGGCAGCCAGAGCCAGCTCCTGGTTGCGCCCTCCCAGGCCGGAGCCGGTGAGCTGCACCACCGTCTCTCCGCCGGCCAGGAAGGCCAGGGAGCGGGTGCTGTCCTCATGGCTCTTGGCGATGGAGGCCAGGAAGGAGCCCGCCTCCTTGGCCTGGCAGCACAGCCGGTCGGTGAGGACGGTGGGCTGATAGCCCAGAGCCTCACAGGCCTGGGCGGCGGCGGCGCACAGCTCCCGCACGCTGCCGGTGATGACGGTCTCCACATTGTCCAGCTGCTTGGGGGTCTCCACATCCAGCAGCTTCTTCATCTCGTCGGTGAGAGAGAGGTGATACTTCTCCACCGCCGCCCAGGCGTCCTCCTTGGTGGAGCTGTCGGGGTAGGCGGGACCGGATGCGATCATATCCAGGGGGTCACCCAGAATGTCGGACAGGACGATGGCGTACACCTGAGCAGGGGCACACAGCTGGGCAAATTTGCCGCCTTTGACGGCGGACAGGCGCTTGCGCAGGGTGTTCATCTCCACGATGTCCGCCCCGCAGGCCAGCAGATCCTTGGTCAGCCGGGCCAAGTCCTCTCCGGGAACCAGAGGGCACTCAAACAGAGCGGAGCCGCCGCCGGAGACCAGAAAGACCACCGTGTCCTCCGCAGTGAGGTTCTGTACCAGCTCCATGGCGGCCCGGGTGCCCCGGTAGGAGTTCTCGTCGGGAACCGGGTGGCCGCCCTCGTAGACGGTGCAGTAGGGAATATCCCCCTTGCTGTGGTCATATTTGGTGACCACCACGCCGGCGGTGAGCCGGTCTCCCAGCATCTGAGCGGCGCACTGGGCCATCTGCCAGGCGGCTTTGCCCGCCGCCACCAGATAGATCCGGCCACTGGCAAAGGTTTTGCCCTCCAGAGCGCGGCGAACCGCTGCGTCGGGCAGGCAGGCGGCCAGAGCGGATTGGATGATTTGCTGTGCGTCGGAATGAATAGACATATACAGTCTCCTTTCCTACGGTTTCTGCGGCGCAGACCGGGTGATGGAAGTTCCATAGTTCTCCCCACTGCCCGGGTATCCTTCTTACTATAACCATACCTCACAGGGCATTGGATCGGATATGAAAATATAGCAATATTTTTAGATAAAATACAAACCCCCGAAGGAAGATCCTTCAGGGGTTTTTTGCTTGCACAATCAGTATCCGTTGACCAGAGCATCCAGCACCTGGGCGGCCACGTTGCCTGCGGCCGTGGCGCCGCTGCCGCCCTCCTCCAACACCACTACAAAGGCGTAGGGGGCGTCGGAATTGCGCAGGAAGCCGGCAAACCAGGCGTTGGGCTTTTTGCCTCCGCCTACCTCGGCGGTACCCGACTTGGCGCAGATGTCCATGTTGGGGAAGCGGCTACTGCCGTAGGTCTGCCGCACGTTGTTGGCCATCATATCGCTGACCACCTGGGCGGTGTCGGCGCTGATGAGCTGGTCGGTCTCCTTGGTAAAGTGGGGCAGAGAGGGAATGGGCAGGTCCCCTTCCGTCTTCAAAATCAGGTAGGGCACGGCGGTCTTGCCCTGGTTGGCAATGGCGCCCATCCACACCATCATGGCGCAGGGGTTGACCAGGTCGTTGTACTGGCCCACGCCGGACCAGCCGATCTGACTGGTGGTGGCGCCGGTGAGGTCAAAACTGCCCTTGGCGGTGGAGATCCCATCCACAGAGTAGCTGTTCAGAAGTCCTGCCTGCTCCACATACTTGCTCAGGGTGTCTGCCCCCAATTCCGTGGCCAGCTGGGCAAAGACGCCGTTGCAGGAGTTGGCCAGGGCGGAGTTGATATCCATTTCCCCATGGGCAAAGGGGCAGGTGATCTCCTCGCCCCCCACCGTGGTGGAGCCGGTACAGGTGAAGGAGCGGGAGAAGAGGTCGGGGATGTTTTCAATGGCGGCGGTGATGGTAATGGTTTTGAACACCGAGCCGGGGGTGAAGGTGCCTGAAAGGAAGCGGTTGAGGTAGACGCCCTCGTACTGGCTGTCTCCCGCTTCAATGGTGGGGGGATTGGCGGGGTCGAAGGTGGGGGTGGAGACCATGCACAGAATTTCGCCGGTCTCGTAGTTATATACGCCCACCGCCCCCTTCTTGCCGTTCATCGCTTCATAGGCGATGTAGTTGAGGCGGGCGTCCAGGGTGAGATAGAGGTCGTTGCCCTGGCCGAAGGGGTTGTCGGCTCCGGTGAGGAAGTTATAGCCGGAGAGCTGATCGGCAAAGGCCACCAGGGCGCTGGTGCCGATGGAGCCGGACAGGTCGCCCACCGCGTGGAGGATGGCTTTCCGCACCGTGGCGTTTTCGTAGTACTGGCGGTTGCCCGAATCGTCTACCCAGGACAGCACGTCGCCGTCCCGGTCCAACACCCGGCCCACCGCCAACGAGCCGTTGGAGTTGTAGAGGTGCCGGTTGGCGGCAAAGGAGGCCCAGTCTCCGCCGTGGAGGAAAAAGCGCAGCACAAACAGTCCCAGGCCCAGCAGCAGTACCAGGGTGAGGGTCAGACACACAAAGGTGCGTTTTTCAATTTTTTTCACGGGAGACCTCCTTTCCAGAGGCTCTGCTCTGGGGACCCAGGTTGCCCAGCCACTGAGGGCCGTGGAGCTTAGGGGCGCGGATGGCAAAGCTGGCGTTGCTGCGGGTGTCGGCGGCCTTCAAAAAGGCCATCATTCCCCAGGAGGAGAGCATGGAGGAGCCGCCGTTGGAGACAAAGGGGAAGGTAACGCCGGTGAGGGGCAGGATATCCACCGAGCCCATCACGTTCAGTGTGGTCTGAAAGACCAGCAGGCTGGTGGCGGCGCAGGCGGCGATGGTGTAGAAGCTGGAGCGGCCGGCCCGGCAGCACCGCATGGCAAACACGGCCAGAGCCACAATACACAAAATGGCCAGCACTGCGATAATCAGGCCCCACTCCTCGCACAGCATACCGAACACCAGGTCGGTGTCGGCTGCGGAGATCCGATGGAGCCAGCCGTTGCCCGGTCCCACGCCGATGAGACCGCCAGAGGCGGCGGCGGACATGGTGCGGGTCTGCTGGAAGCCCCCGTCAGAGGCCTGCTCCCACACGTGTCCCCAGGCAGCAAAGCGCCGCAGAATGTAGGGCTTGATGCTCACCAGGGTGAATACGCCGAACACTGCGCCGCCGCAGATGAGGGACAGGGTGGCAAAGTCGCCGGAGCGCAGGTAGGCGATGACCAGGAAGGTGATAAAGAAGATGGCGGCGGTGCCGAAGTCGCTCATCAGAGCCAGACAGCCCATGCACGCCCCGGTCAGGACGATGAACAGCCCCAAATTTCGCTTCCGGAACAGCCGGTCCAGGGTGGCCGCTCCGGCGAAGATGTAACAGATTTTGGCCAGTTCCGAGGGCTGGAAGGAGAAGCCGCCGATGCTGATCCAGTTGGCGGCGCCATACTTCACGTTGCCCAGCACCAGAGATAGGCTCAGCAGGAAGATGGCGCCGGCGGCCATGAGCCACCGGATCTTTTTCACCCGCTCCAGATCCCGGAGAAACAGGCCCAGCACCAGGAAGAAGATGAGACCCAGCACCATGGAGAGAAACTGCTTGGGCACTGCGCTGGGGGCGGAGGAGGAGGTGACGGAGAGGGACAGGGTGGACAGGAAAAAGGCCACCGTCTCAATTTCAAAGCCGATGCGGCCCAGCGCCCGGAGAATGAGGCAGTAGAGCCACATCACCGCCGCCAGGCACAAAAAGGAGCCGGGCACCAGCAGCATATGTTCCTCATCCCCGGAAAACAGAAACTGCAGAGCGGTCAGTACCTGAAAGAGGGTAAGGAGAACGAGAGAACCCCAGGGGGACACTGGCCTGGCATCGGTTTTCCGCCGGTGCTGGGTCTCCTTGTCGGGGACGGGAAGCAGGACGGTCTCCACACCGCCCATGCCCAGCACATCGCCGAAGGAGACCTCTGTTCCGTTGGAATCGGCAGGTTTTCCGTTGACGGTGACGCCGCTCTTGGAGCCCAGGTCGTACACGGTCCAGCTGTCATCCTCGCCGCGGATGAGAGCGGCGTGCTGCCGGGAGACCACGGGATAGTTAAGTACCACATCGCAGCTGCCCGCCCGGCCCAGGATGTTCTCCCAGTGGGTCAGAGGCTCGCTGGCCCCGTTGGGCAGGGAGAGGTAGGCCCACACCTCCGGCTTGGGAGAGGCCTTGATCAGGGAGCGGATGATCCGCACCAGCATAGCCAGAGCCAGAAGGGGAAACACGAAACGTAAAATCAGGGTATACCAGGCAAACGCCTCCGGATAGTCCGCAGGCAGTTGGCGCAGTGCAATCACGCCTTCCTGCAGACGGATAAGAAATTGGGACAAGCCCATCCCTCCTTTCAAAACGGGTCAAAGGGAAAAGGTTTGCTTACAGGATACTACATCCGCCCCGCCGACACAAGGGCGGTTTTGCACAAAGCGGAGGAAAATGTGGAAAAATCCAGCCGGAAGCAACAAAAAACGGTGTGACCGCAGAACATTCCTGCGGTCACACCGAGGGGAATCAGGCCTGTTTGGAGGGGATCTGGTTGAGCTCAGGCATGAGCTCGTCGGAGATGACGTTGAGCATCTCCTCCAGTTTTTCTACATCCTGGGCAGGAAAACGCGCCTTGATCCGGTCCATAACGGTGGAGAGATAGCGGTAGCTCACATTGTAGTAGTCAATGTATTTCTGAGTCACCGACAGGTGGTACTCCCGCTTATCGTCCGGAGACTGTTCCTTGGTGATGTAGCCCTTCTGGATGAGGCTGTTGATTTTATAGGCGGCGTTGGGAGGCGAGATGTTGACAAAGCTGGAGAACTCGGCGATGGTGGGATGTCCCAGGGCGTTGATGATCTCCATGCAAAAGGTCTCCACCGTGGTCAGACTGGCCTCCCGGTTCTGAAAGCGGGAGAAGACGGCCCGGTAGAAATGGAGCTTGAATTTTGTATACACGCGATTGAACGATTCATCCAGCATGAGACTTCCTCCTGCATGTTGTTATATTTCTACTATATCAAACTTACAGGCGGGAAGCAATGGTTACTGGATGACGAAGGTCAGCTCGCACCGGGCCGCGATCTTGCCATCCACCTTTGCCACCGCCTTGCCAAAGCCGATGGGGCCGTGCTGCTCCACCAGCTCGCAGCTGAGCTCCAGCACGTCGCCGGGAAGCACCGGCTGCTTGAAGCGGGCATTCTTCACCCCGCCGAAAATGGCCAGCTTGCCCTTGTTCTCGGGCAGGGACAGGGCGGCCACCGCCCCGGTCTGGGCCAGAGCCTCCAGGATCAGCACCCCGGGCATAATGGGCTTGCCGGGGAAGTGGCCCACAAAGAAGGGCTCGTTCATGGTCACGCACTTGATGCCTGTGGCCTTCACGCCCGGCTCACAATCGGTGATCTTGTCCACCAGCAGGAAGGGGGGACGGTGGGGCAGGATCTCCATGATCTGTTCAATGTTCAGTTCCATGGCTTAACCCTCCCACTTCTGGAAGACCAGGCAGGTGTTGTGCCCGCCAAAGCCCAGAGAATCGGAAATGGCCACCTTGATGTCCGCCTTGCGCCCCTCATTGGGGACGATGTCCAGGTCGCAGGTGGGGTCGGGGACCTGGTAGTTGATGGTGGCGGGGACAAAGCCGTCCTTCAGGGCCAGCACGGAGAACATGGCCTCCACCGCGCCGCTGGCGCCCAGCAGATGGCCGGTCATGGACTTGGTGGAGCTGACCATCAGGTTTTTGGCGTGGTCGCCGAACACCTGGTGGAGGGCAGCTGTCTCGCCGCTGTCGTTGAGGGGAGTGGAGGTGCCGTGGGCGTTGACGTAGTCCACCTGGTCGGGGGTGATGCCCGCATCGTCCAGAGACTGCTGGATGCAGGCGGCGCTCCAGGTTCCCTTGGGATCGGGAGCGGTGATGTGGTAAGCGTCGCAGGTGGCGCCGTAACCGATCACCTCGCCGTAGATCTTGGCATTCCGGGCCAGAGCGTGGTCCAGCTCCTCCAGCACCAGAATGGCTGCACCCTCGCCCATGACAAAGCCACTGCGCTCCGCGTCAAAGGGGATGGAGGCCCGCTTGGGGTCGCTGGCAGTGGTCAAAGCGCTCATGGAGGTGAAGCCGCCCATGGCCAGGGGAGTGATGGAGGCCTCGGCGCCGCCGGAGAGCATCACCTCGGCGTAGCCGTCCCGAATGTGGCGGAAGGCGTCGCCCACCGCATTGCTGCCGCCGGCGCAGGCGGCCACCGGGCAGATGCACAGACCGTGCAGGTGCATCCGGATGGCGATCTGTCCCGCGGCCATGTTGGTGATGGCCATGGGGATGAAGAAGGGGGAGACCTTGTCAAAGCCCCGGTTGTTGCCGGCCTCGCAGGAGGACTGGATGGTAGCGATGCCGCCGATGCCGCTGGAAACGGACACGCCGCACCGGCCGGTGTCCTCCTGCTCCAGATCCAGTCCGCTGTCGGCCACCGCTTCCACCGCCGCGGTGACGGCGAACTGGGTGAAGCGGTCCATCCGCCGGGCCTCCTTGCGGTCCAGAGCCACGGAGGGGTCAAAGTTCTTCACCTCGGCGGCCAGAGAGACCTTCTGATTGCTGTGGTCATACAGGGTGATGGGGGCAATGCCGCACACGCCGTCCTTGACGGCCTGCCAGCTTTCGGGGGCGGTGTTCCCCAGGGGAGTGACCGCGCCGATGCCGGTGATGACAACACGTCTTTTTTCCATAATACGCATCCTTTCTGCGGTCAAACCGCCATACCGCCGTCTACACACAGCACCTGGCCGGTGATGTAGGCGGCCTCATCCGAGGCGAAGAAGGCCACCGCGGCGGCCACATCCTCCGGCTGGCCCAGCTTGGCCATGGGGATGGTGGCGAGCATGGCCTCTTTGGCCTGCTCCGACAGCACGGCGGTCATGTCGGTGTCGATAAAGCCGGGGGCCACCGCGTTGACGGTGACCTTCCGGGCGGCCAGCTCCTTGGCCAGGGACTTGGTCAGGCCGATGAGACCGGCCTTGCTGGCGGAGTAGTTGACCTGGCCGGCGTTGCCCCGCAGACCCACAATGCTGCTCATGTTGATGATGCGGCCGGAGCGCTGGCGCATCATGGGGCGGTAGACCGCCTTGCAGCAGCAGAAGGCGCCCTTCAGGTTGGTGTCCAGCACCGCGTCGAAGTCCGCCTCCTTCATCTGGAGGGCCAGACCATCCCGGGTGATGCCGGCGTTGTTGACCAGAATGTCGATGCGGCCGAAGGTGTCCAGCACCGTCTTCACCATGTCCTGGCAGGCCTGGGGGTCGGCCACATTGGCCTGGATGGCGATGGCCTGCACGCCCAGGGCCTCACAGGCGGATACGGTCTCCTGGGCGGCGGCGGAGTTGCCCGCGTAGTTCACCGCCACATTGGCCCCCTGACGGGCCAGCTTCAGGCAGATAGCCCGGCCGATGCCCCGGCTGCCGCCGGTGACCAGTGCAATTTTTCCCGTTAAACTCATGGTGTTACTCTCCTCTCAGAGCGGCGATGGCGGCCT
Source organism: uncultured Oscillospiraceae bacterium (assembly GCA_944385665.1). Taxonomy (GTDB): domain Bacteria; phylum Bacillota; class Clostridia; order Oscillospirales; family Oscillospiraceae; genus Lawsonibacter. Next base: position 9,203 of record CALWYB010000087.1, on the reverse strand, counting down.
GGAGCTCCTGGGCCGTCTCCACCGGATAGCACTTGATGCCTTTGACTGTCTTCTTCACAAAGCTGGACAGGGTGCGGCCGGGGCCGATCTCCACCACGGTGTCCACACCCAGCTCACCCAGGCGGCGGATGGTGTCCTCCAGATAGACGCTGGACTGGACCTGGCGCTCCAGCAGAGCGGGGATGGTGTCCGCCTCGCCCTTGAGGTCACCTAGGCAGTTAAAGAGGACAGGGACCTGCATGGCACCGAAGGCCACGCTCTGGAACTTCTCCCGCAGGGCGTCGCCGGCGGGAGCCATCAGGGAGGTGTGGAAGGGGCCGCTCACCTTCAGAGGCAGCACCCGCTTGGCGCCGGCCGCCTTGGCCAGCTCGCCGGCCTTGTCCACGGCGGCGGCGTCGCCGGAGATGACGATCTGGCCGGGGCAGTTGAAGTTGGTGCACTCCACCACACCCGCGTCAGAGGCCTGCTCACACACAGCATTCAGGGCGCCCCGGTCCATGCCCAGTACCGCAGCCATGCCGCAGGGACGGCCCTGCACGGCGTCGGCCATGGCCTGGCCACGGAAGGCCACCAGGGAGATGGCAGTCTTGGCGTCAAACACACCGGCACACTGGAGGGCGGAATACTCGCCCAGGCTCAGCCCGGCGGCGTAATCGGGGGTGATGCCTCCCTCGCGGAGCAGGGCGGTGACCCCAGCGGCAAAGGCCACCATGCAGGGCTGGGTATACCGGGTGTCATTGAGCTGATCCTCCGGGCCGTCAAAGCACAGCTTTTTCAGGTCGAAGTCCACCGGGGCGCTGTCCAGCACCTGGCGGAAGGCGGGATAGATCTCATACAGGTCCCGGCCCATGCCCACGTGCTGGGCGCCCTGGCCGGCGTACAAAAAGGCAAGTTTCACAGCGAAACCCTCCATTCATTCATCAGTTCGTCCATGATATCCCGGACATGGACCATCCGGTCCAGCCGCTCCACGTTGGAGCCGCTGAAAAACAGGCCCTCCTCCCGGTTGCCCTTCACCGCCTCAATGAGAGCGTGGGTGATGCAGAAGGGGATCTTGGCGGGGGAGCACCCCTTGATGCACTGGGAGCAGTGCTTGGGAACTTGGCGCAGGCCCTGTTCCAGCCGCGCTACCAGAGGGGTGCGCACCGCCCGGCCCGGCATTCCCACCGGGCTGTGGATGATGGCCAGGTCGTCCTGCCTGGCTTCCAGCAGCACGTCCTTGTAGCCCTGGGAGGCGTCGCACTCATAGGTGGCGATAAACCGGGTGGCCAGCTGGCCTCCGGCGGCTCCCAGCTTGGTGAGCCGGGCCAGGTCGGCCCCGGTGTACACACCACCTGCCGCAAACACGGGGATGGGGTGGCCGTACTTCTCCTCGTAGGGCCGGACCTCGGCCAGAACGCCGGGCAACAGCTCCTCCAGGGTGGGACAGGTCCCGGTCCGGAGCTGCACCTCATCAAAGCCCAGATGGCCGCCTGCGTCCTTGCCCTCCAGCACGAGAAAATCGGCGGTGGTGTGGTACTTGCGGTCCCAGGTTTTCAGGATGAGCCGGGCAGCCCGGGGGGAGGAGACGATGGGAGCCTTGGCGGTATCGCTTGCTCCGATCAGCTCGGGCAGGTCCAGAGGCAGTCCCGCTCCGGAGACCACCGCATCTACGCCGGCGGCCACGGCAGTGCGTACCGCGTCGGCGTACTGGACGGTGGCCACCATGGCGTTGACCGCCACCATGCCCGCGCCCTTGGCGATCTCCTTGGCCTTGCCAATCTCCCGCTTCAGAGCACGGAGATTGGCCTCAAAGGGGTTTTTATCGAAATCAGGTTCCAGATAACCCGCGTCGGCGGTGCTGACGGTGCCCATGCCGCCGCAGGCGGCAACCGCCCCGGCCAGACCTCCCATGGACACGCCCACACCCATGCCTCCCTGGAGGATGGGCAGGGCCAGCTCATGCTTGCCGATCCGCATGTTACTTCTCCAGCTCCCGCAGGCGCTGCTCACAGCCCGCCTGGAGCTCCTCAAAGATCTGGCGCAGAGGCTTGATCTCGTGGAGCATACCGGCCACCTGGCCGGCCATCACGCTGCCGGTCTTCACGTCGCCGTCAAACACGGCCTTGCGCAGGCCGCCCAGAGTGAAGTGCTCCAGCTCCATCCGGTCGGCGCCCTCCCGCTCCTTGGCGATGTAGGCGTTGGTCATCTGGTTGCGCAGGCAGCGCACCGGGGCGTCCACGGAGCGGCCGGTGACCACAGTGGAGCGGTCGGTGGCCTTCAGGACGGCCTTCTTGTAGTTCTCATGGATGGGGCACTCCTCACTCACCAGCAGGCAGGTGCCCACCTGAGCGCCGATGGCGCCCAGGGCGTAGGCGGCCAGCAGCTGGCGGCCGCTGGCAATGCCGCCGGCGGCAATGACGGGGATGTCCACCGCGTCCACCACCTGGGGGACCAGAGCCATGGTGGTGGTCTCGCCCACGTGGCCGCCGCTCTCAGTACCCTCGGCGATCACGCCGTCGGCCCCCCGCTTGGCCACCAGCTTGGCCAGAGCCACAGCGGGGACCACGGGGAACACCTTGATACCCGCCTCTTTCCAGGCGGGGATGAAGCGGGAGGGATCACCGGCGCCGGTGGTGACCACGGCGACTTTTTCCTCCGCGGCAATGGAAGCCAGCTGCTCCACCTGGGGATGCATCAGCATGATGTTCACGCCGAAGGGCTTGTCGGTGAGCTGACGGCAGCGGCGGATGCTGTCTTGGAACATCTCCGGGGACATGCCGCCCGCGCCGATGAGACCCAGGGCTCCGGCGTTGGAGACCGCAGCGGCAAACTCGGCGGTGGCGATATTGGCCATGCCGCCCTGAATAAAGGGAAACTCAATGCCCAAAAGTTCGTTTAATTTCATAATATCCTCCAATCCGTCCGCTTACCACTGGAACAGAGTGCCGCCCCAGGTAAGGCCGGCGCCAAAGCCCAGACACATCACCCACTGGGCCTTTTTCAAAAGGCCCTTCTCCACCATCTCATCCAGAGCGATGGGGATGCTGCCGGCGGACGTGTTGCCGTAGCGGTCCATATTTTCATAAAAGCGGTCAAGGGGCATTTTCAGCCGCTTGGCCACCGATTCCACAATGCGGTGGTTGGCCTGATGGGGCACGTACCAGTCCACCTGCTCCTTCTCCATGCCCGCCTTCTCCAGCAGCTGCCGGGCCACCTGGGGCACAGTTTTCAGGGCAAACTGGAACACGCCCTGGCCGTCCATGTGCAGGTACTGCTGGCTCTGACCGGGGCCGAAGGCCCACAGAATGTCTTTGTCGCCCCGGGTGCCCAGCAGGCTGTACCAGGGGCCCTCGGTGGACTCTACCACCGCCGCGCCTGCGCCATCTCCGAAGAGAATGCAGGTGGAGCGGTCGTCCATGTCCACGATGCGGGAGAGAAGCTCTCCTCCCACCAGCAGGGCGTAGGGCCGGTTCATCCGGGACAGCATGGCCGCCGCCGTCTCCATGGCGTAGAGAAAGCCGGTGCAGCCCGCGCCCAGATCAAAGGCGGGGCAGTCCTCGGGGAGGCCCAGCTCCTGGTGGATAAGACAGGCCTGAGCGGGGGTGAGCCGGTCCGGGGTCACGGTGGCGGTGATGCAAAGGCCGATGTCCTCGGGCTTGAGCCCGGCTCGTTCCAGAGCCTGGCGGGCGGCGTCGACGGTCAGCGCCGTGAGGGTCTCCCCCGGCTGGGCGTAGCGCCGCTCGTGGATGCCGGTGCGGGTGACGATCCACTCGTTGTTGGTGTCCACCCGTTGGGCCAGATCGTCGTTGGTCACAATGTGGGGCGGGACCGCCCGGCCGGTGCCAAGGATGTGCAGTCCGTTCATGTCTCTTTCTCCTCCCGGACCGCGCCCATGGCGCGGAACTTTTGATAGCGGTGGGCGGCCAGGTCCTTCTCCCGGCTCAGTTGGCTGAGGTGGCGGGTGATGGCCTTGTCCACTGCGGCGTACACCGGACGGGGGTCCACATGGGCGCCCCCCTCGGGCTCGGGAATCACCTGGTCCACCACTCCCAGACGGTACAGGTCGTCGGCGGTGAGCTTCATCACGCTGGCGGCCTCATCCGCCCGAGAGGCGTCCTTCCACAGAATGGAGGCAAAGCCCTCGGGGGAGAGCACCGAGTAGATGGCGTTCTCCAGCATGATGATCCGGTTGCCCACGGCCAGAGCCAGCGCGCCGCCGCTGCCTCCCTCGCCGATGACCACGGTGACCACCGGCACGGTGAGGGAGCTCATCAGCGCCAGGGAGGAGGCGATGGCCTCGCCCTGGCCCCGCTCCTCTGCCTCCAGACCGGGATAGGCCCCGGGGGTGTCCACGAAGGTGATGATGGGGCGGCCGAACTTCTCGGCCTGGCGCATCAGCCGCTGCGCCTTACGGTAGCCCTCCGGGGAGGGCATGCCGAAGTTGCATTTCATGTTTTCCTCAAAGTTGCGCCCCTTCCGGTGGCCGATCACCGTGACCGGCTTGCCGTGAAAACGGGCGATGGCCCCGAAGATGCTGGGGTCCTCCCGGCACAGACGGTCCCCCTGACAGACAAACACGTCGGTAAACAGATTGTGGACGAAGTCGATGGTGCCGGGGCGGCCGGGCATACGGGCGATCTTCACCCGCTGGGCGGCAGCTAAATTGCTCATCGGTGGAGCACCCCCTTTCGGTGCAGGGCCAGCAGCTGGGAGAGGGTCTGGCGCATTTCACGGCGGGGAACGATCTGGTCCACGAAGCCGTGCTCCTCCAGATACTCGGCGCGCTGAAAGCCTTCGGGCAGCTCCTGGCCGATGGTCTGCTGGATGACCCGGGGACCGGCAAAGCCGATGAGCGCCCCAGGCTCAGCCAGGGTAATGTCACCCAGAGAGGCGAAGCTGGCGGTGACGCCGCCGGTGGTGGGGTGGGTGAACACGGAGATGTACAGGCCGCCTGCCTGGGAGAAGCGCTCGATGGCGGCGCTGGTCTTGGCCATCTGCATGAGGGAGAGAATGCCCTCCTGCATCCGGGCACCGCCGCTGGCGGAAAAGATGATGAGGGGCAGCTTGTGCTTCTGGGCGTACTCTACGCCCCGGGTGATCTTCTCTCCCACAGCCACACCCATGCTGCCCATGAAGAAGCGGCTGTCCAGCACGGCGAACACCGCCTGGCGGCCGTCCAGCTTGCCGGTGGCTACCACCGCCGCGTCGCTCAGAGCGGTCTTTTCCCGCTGGGCGGCCAGCTTCTGCTCATAGCCGGGAAATTCCAGCGCGTTGGGGGCGGTGAGAGAGGGCCACAGCTCCTGGAAGGTAAAGGGGTCCAGCAGCAGAGACAGGCGGAGATAGGCCCCGATGGGCAGGTGATATCCGCAGTGGGGGCAGACATACTCCGTCTTCACCAGCTCCTGGTTTTGGCACTCCCGGCCGCAGCCCGGACAGGTCTGGGAGCCGCCGGCGGGCACGTCCGAGCGCTTGGCAGCGGCCTCCACGGCCTGCTCCCGCTGACGGCGCAGCCGGTCCAGCCGGTCCCGGCGGGAACGAAACAGTGGTTGCATTTAGTCCTCCTTATCCCAGCCCAGCAGCTCATCCTGGTGGGCGGCTAAGAATCCTGTATCATATTGGCCCTTCACAAAGTCGGGGTGATGCAGGATCAGGTGACAGAAATCAGCGGTGGTGGGGTACCCCTCAATGATCATCTCTTCCAGGCAGCGGCGCATCCGCCGGATGGCCTCCAGACGGGTGGGGGCGTGGACGATGACCTTGGCTACCAGAGAGTCATAGTAGGGGGATACCTCATAGCCGTTATAGAGCATGGAGTCTACCCGTACCCCGGGTCCTCCGGGGAAGTGGAGGAACCGGGTGACCCCCGGCGCGGGCCGGAAGTCGTGGGCAGGGTCCTCCGCGTTGATGCGGCACTCCATAGCGTGGCCCCGCAGCACTACGTCCTCCTGGGTTACCGACAGGGGCAGGCCCGCGGCGATGCGCAGCTGCTCCCGAACCAGGTCGATGCCGGTGACCATCTCGGTGACCGGGTGCTCCACCTGAATGCGGGTGTTCATTTCGATGAAGTAGAAGTGCCCCTCCTGGTCCACCACAAACTCGATGGTGCCGGCATTCTCATAGCCGGCAGCCCGGGCAGCGGTGACCGCGGCCTGGCCCATGGCCTCCCGGAGCTCAGGGGTAAGAATCTTAGAGGGGGATTCCTCCACCAGCTTCTGATTCTTGCGCTGGATGGAGCAGTCCCGCTCGCCAAGATGGATCACGTTGCCATGGCGGTCGGCCAGGATCTGAAACTCAATGTGCTTGGGGTTGAGGATGAGCTTTTCCAAATAGAGCTGGCCGTCCCCAAAACAGGCCAGAGCCTCCGCCCGGGCCTCCTGGAACTTGGCCTCCAGGTCCTCGGGGCGGTCCACCCGGCGCATGCCCCGGCCGCCGCCGCCGGCGCTGGCCTTGACCAGCACGGGGTAGCCGATCTGTTCGGCGATCTCCTGGGCCTGCTGGGCGGTATCCACCGCCCCGTCGGAGCCGGGGACCACGGGCACGCCGTGCTTCTGCATCAGCTCCCGGGCGGCGGACTTGTTGCCCATCATCCGGATCACATCCCCGGAAGGCCCGATGAAGGTCAGACCCAGCTGGGCGCACCGGTCGGAAAAGTCGGCGTTCTCTGAGAGAAAACCGTAGCCGGGATGTACGGCGTCACAGCCGGTCTCCTTGGCCACGGTCAGCAGAGCGTCCACATTCAGATAGCTGTCCGACGCCTTGGCCGGACCAATGCACACGGCCTGGCTGGCCAGCTGGACGTGGAGGGCGTCGGCATCGGCCTGAGAATAGACCGACACCGACTCCACGCCCAGCTCCCGGCAGGCGCGCATGATACGTACCGCGATTTCGCCGCGGTTGGCGATCAAAACCCGCTGGAACATCTTACAGCCTCCGCACCCGGAATAGGGGGGCATCAAAGGCGGCCAGACTTCCGTTGTCCAGCAGGACCTCTTCGATGACACAGTCCATGGGCGCGGGAATCTCGCTCATGGCCTTCATGGCCTCCAGGATGCACACCGTCTGGCCTTTGTGCACCTTGTCGCCCACCTGCACAAAGGGAGCGGCATCGGGGCCGGCAGCGGTATAGAAGGTGCCCACCAGGGGAGCCTTGATGTACTCGCCCTCCTCTGTCTGGACGGACTGTGCGGCGGCCGGTGCAGCGGCAGGAGCGGGTGCGGCCACGACAGCGGGGGCAGTCGTCGGGGCGGCAGCCACCGCTACGGCCTTCTCCAACTTCAGCCGGGTGCCGTTTTGCTCCAGCTCCAGGCCGGAGAGGGAGGAGCGCTCAAAGCGCTCCATCAGAGCGTAAATGGATTCCAGATCCATGGAAGTTCACCTCTTAAATCAATTAGATGCGGTTATCCTTGGCGCCCTCCAGGGCCTCCAGGTAACGCACGATGTCACCCACGGTCTTCATATTGGGGCGATCCTCGTCGGCGATGGACAGGCCCAGCTGCTCCTCCAGAGCGATGTTCAGCTCCACGGCATCCAGGGAATCGGCGCCCAGATCATCGGACAGGCTGGCCTCCATGGTGACCTCGTCCATCTCGCAGCTCAGAGTATCAACAATAATGTCACGAACTTTCTCAAACATGGGAAATTCTCCTCTCAAATTACTTTGATTATTTCACTTAAAATATTTTAGTTAAAAAAATTTAATTAAAATATTTGAGCGTATTGTACCCGGGATCGGCCCGATTGTCAATGTGGAATTTAAACAAACAGGAGTTTTTTGGAAAACTTTTTTTGACTTCACGCTGCGGAAAAGGCCAAAAAAGCGGTGACGATGGCAATTTCAGTACAAAATGGAATGACTTAAAGGACAAAAATGGAATTACAGACTGGAAAATAGAATGGCGGGGAAATCTTGGGCTTCTTTATCATGCAATGGAGGAGAAGGGGAAAATCCGTCGAGAAGAGAAAAAAGGTGTTGACAGGGGAGGGAGGATGTGGTAACATATTTCATGCACTGAGCGAACAGTGTATTCCATCCCAATGCGCGAGTGGTGGAATTGGTAGACTCGCTGGCTTCAGGTGCCAGTGCTCGCAAGGGCGTGCGGGTTCGACTCCCGCCTCGCGCACCAACTAAGGTTGCTGAAAAAGATGCAACCCCTGAAACCCTTGCTGCGGCAAGGGTTTCAGCCGTTTCAGAGGGAAAAATCGAGCACCAGCCGAGATGGAGATGCAAAAGGCCATTTTCGTGATGTGGGGTGATTCGAACCTCTGAGCAAAGAGAAAACAGCGAGAGAAGCCCCCGCTGGTAGTTCAAATCGAACTGCCAACGGGGGCTTCTCGCTTTTTATTACGTAGCTGTTTCAGTTGGTGGTATTGCTTGCTTTGTCCTTGGTTCCTTGGTGGTCTTGGTAATAGCTTTCTGACATGGTTTTGGATATACTTGCGTTGCAAAACGAGGAAAGGAGCGCAGACCATGGCAGACAAGAAAAATCTATGCGCCCAAATCGACATCGCCCTGCACAACCGGGTAACAGAAGAAAAAGACCGCCTGGAGATGACCACCAGCCAGTACATCGCAGCACTGCTCACTGAATACTACAAGATGAAAGATGAGAATGGAGGAATCAACATGACAGGCAGCAGAACGATGGCATTCCAGATCCCCGAGGAACTCTTCCAGCGCATCAAGACCCACCTGGCCAGAGAAACGGCTCGGACCGGCGTAAAGCTCACCCAGCGGGACTTCGTCCTGGGCCTGATCGAGCAGGCGCTGGCGGAAGCCGAAGCCAGCCTGGCCCCACAGGAGGCCCCTGAGAGCACCGAGGAAGCCCCGGAGGACAGTGGAGCCGCCGGTACCACCCCAGACGCCAGCGAGGCCAGTGCGGAGGCGGAGAGAGACACAGCGGACATCGAACAATAACACAAGGAGTCAAAGCAAGGGGCCGGAGAACACATCTCAAGCGGATGTGTCCTCCGGCCCCTTTTTTGTTTTTTCGAGAAGGAGATGACATGATGCAAACAGCAGAAAGGACGCGCTTTACAGAGGCTGAAATGGCCACTGTCCGAGACACGGACCTTCCGGATCTGTTGATCTCCCTGGGCTACCAGGTGAAGCGGATCGGCAGGTACTACACCACGCAGGAGATGGACAGCATCCGGATCAAGGACAGACGTACCTGGTTCCGCTACTCAGAGGGCATCGGCGGAGATGCCATCACATTCCTCCA
>CALWYB010000086.1 GCA_944385665.1 uncultured Oscillospiraceae bacterium | reverse complement strand
GACAAGTGCGCCGCCGGCACCGGCCGGTTCCTGGACGTAATGGCCCGGGTACTGGAGGTGAAGGTGGAGGAGCTGGGGGATCTGGCCGCCAAGTCCACCAAGGATGTGGCCATCAGCTCCACCTGTACCGTGTTTGCCGAAAGCGAGGTCATCAGTCAGCTGTCTATGGGCACTGACAAGTGCGACATCATCAACGGCATCCACCACTCCGTGGCTGCCCGAGTGGCCGGCCTGGCCCACCGTGTGGGCGTGCGGGAGCTGGTGGTGATGACCGGCGGCGTGGCTCAGAACTCCGGCGTGGTCAAGGCGCTGGAGGAGGAGTTGGGCCACACCATCCACACTTCCCCCCTGACCCAGTATAACGGTGCTCTGGGGGCGGCGCTGTTTGCATATCAGCGGTATCGGAAGGAGCAGAAGGGCTGACCCTTCTGCAAAAGAACAAACAATATGGACCATTTGAAAGTGAGGAGGACACAACAATGGCTAAAGTAGTGAGCCCCGGCGTCAAAGCCCTGCGCAAGGTCGTCGAGGATGTGTATGCTGACGCCCGTAAGGCCCATGCCGAGGGCAAATTGGTAGGTTGGTCCAGCTCCAAGTTCCCCTGCGAGCTGGCCGAGGCCTTTGACCTGAACGTGATGTACCCCGAGAACCAGGCTGCCGGTATCGCCGCCAACCGGGACGGCGAGATCATGTGTAAGGCCGCCGAGGATTTGGGCTACGACAACGACATCTGCGGCTACGCCCGCATCAGCCTGGCCTATGCCGCCGGCAAGCGTGCGTCCCGGAAGTTTGACCCCGAGACCCTGGAGTTCATCATCGACCCCAAGAGCGGCAAGCCTCTGAAGGACGAGAACGGCAACGTGGTCATCGACCCCGAGACCGGCAAGCCCAAGAAGGATCCCAAGACCATGCAGCCCTACACCGTGCTGGATGATATCTATGAGATCGAGGCTCTGCCCGAGACCACCGAGAAGGAGATCGCCTACAAGAACTTCCGTCGGGAGGCCATCAAGCCTTACCGCCAGATGCGGATGCCTCAGCCTGACTTCGTGCTGTGCTGCAACAACATCTGCAACTGCATGACCAAGTGGTATGAGAACATCGCCCGTATGTGCAACATCCCCCTGATCATGATCGATATCCCCTACAACAACACCGTGGACGTCCACGACACCAACGTGGCCTATGTCCGTGCTCAGTTCGACGCCGCCATCCACCAGCTGGAGGAGCTGACCGGCAAGAAGTTCGACGAGAAGAAGTTCGAGCACGCCTGCGAGAACGCCAACCGCACCGCCAAGGCCTGGCTGCGTGTGTGTGATTACCTGCAGTACAAGCCCGCCCCCTACAGCGGCTTCGATCTGTTCAACCACATGGCCGACGTGGTCACCGCCCGCGGCAAGGTGGCCGCCGCTGAGGCCTTCGAGCTGCTGGAGAAGGACCTGGCTGAGGCCGTGAAGAACGGCACCACCACCACCCCCTTCCCTGAGAAGTACCGCGTCATGTTCGAGGGCATCCCCTGCTGGCCCAAGCTGCCCAACCTGTTCAAGCCTCTGAAGGCCAACGGCGTCAACGTGACCGCCGTGGTGTATGCCCCCGCCTTCGGCTTCGTGTACAACAACATGGACGAGATGGCCCGTGCCTACTACAAGGCCCCCAACTCCGTGTGTATCGAGCAGGGCGTGGATTGGCGTGAGGGCATCTGCCGGGACAACAAGGTGGACGGCGTGCTGGTCCACTACAACCGCTCCTGCAAGCCCTGGTCCGGCTACATGGCCGAGATGCAGCGCCGCTTCACCAAGGATCTGGGCGTCCCCTGCGCCGGCTTCGACGGCGACCAGGCCGATCCCCGGAACTTTAACGAGGCCCAGTATGAGACCCGCGTCCAGGGCCTGGTCGAGGCCATGGAGGCCAATCAAGCGAAGAAGGAGGCCGAGGCGAAATGAGCACCGAGGTTTTGCTGAACGAGTTTAAAGAGTATTCCGAGCACCCCCATCGGGTCCTCTCCCAGTATAAGCAGGAGGGGAAGAAGGTCATCGGCGTTCTGCCCTACTACGCCCCTGTGGAGCTGGTGGTAGCCGCCGGCATGGTGCCCATGGGCATCTGGGGCAGCAACAAGAAGACCATCGCCCTGGCCAAGGAGTACTGCGCCACTTTCTACTGCACCATCGGCCAGCTGGCCCTGGAGATGCTGCTGGACGGCACTCTGGATCAGCTGGACGGCATCATCACCCCCACCATCTGCGACACCCTGCGCCCCATGAGCCAGAACTACCGCGTGGCCATGGAGGGCAAGCTGCCCTGCATCTTCCTGGCTCACCCCCAGAACCGTAAGCCCGCCTTCGGCCTGCAGTTCACCGTGGACCAGTACATGCACGTGAAGGGCGAGCTGGAGAAGATCGCCGGCACCACCATCACCGACGAGGCACTGCGGGACGCCATCAAGGTCATGAACCGCAGCCGCAAGGCCCGCCGCGAGTTCGTCAAGCTGGCCGGCCAGCACCCCGAGGCCATTTCCGCTGTGAACCGTTCCGCTGTGCTCCGCGCTGCCTGGTTCATGGAGCCCGCCGTGTACGGCCCCAAGCTGGAAGAGCTGAACGCCGAGCTGGCCAAGCTGCCCGCCTCCAACTGGAAGGGCTGCAAGGTGGTTACCTCCGGCATCATCTGCGACAACCCCAACCTGCTGCAGATCTTTGACGACAACCACATCGCCATCGCCGCCGACGACGTGGCCCAGGAGACCCGTTCCTTCCGGGTGGACGCCAGCGAGGAGGGCGATCCCATGATGGCTCTGGCTCAGCAATTTGCCGACCAGGACTACGATGTGCTGCTGTACGATGAGCACTCTAATAAGAACCGCCGCGCCGACTATGTGGTGCAGATGGTGAAGGACTCGGGCGCCCAGGGCCTGGTGCTGTTTATGCAGCAGTTCTGCGACCCCGAGGAGATGGAGTACCCCTACCTGAAGAAGGCTCTGGACGATGCCGGTATCCCCCACATCAAGCTGGGCGTGGACCAGCAGATGCGTGACTTCGGCCAGGCCAGCACCGCCATCCAGGCCTTTGCCGACGTGCTGTAAGTATTCTGTTAAAGTGCTGGGAATTTCTTGACAGAAATCCTGCAAAAATGTTACAATGGTTGTAATTTCGATCCTTCACCCGCCCGGGGGGGCGGGTGAAGGGGAGACAGTTTGACGTGCGGGGCTGACAAAACAGCCCCAAATGTCAGCGCCATTCCATTTAGAAAAGGGGAAAACAAACTATGAACTACAATGTTACCGTGAACGGCAAGGTTTACAGTGTAACGGTGGAGAAGACCGGCGCCGCCGCTCCCGCGGCTGCCGCGCCTGTCATGGCTGCTCCTGTGGCCGCTCCCGTTGCTGCTGCCCCTGCCGCTGCCCCCGCTCCCGCTCCTGCGGCTGCTCCTGCTCCCGCCGCTGCCCCCGCTGCCGCTCCCGCCGCTGTGGCCGCCGGTGAGACTGCCGTCAACAGCCCCATGCCCGGCAACATCTTCAAGGTGGAGTGCCAGGTGGGTCAGGCCGTGAAGGCCGGCGACGTGCTGGTGGTGCTGGAGGCCATGAAGATGGAGATCGAGGTCTCCGCTCCTGTGGACGGCACCGTCAAGGCCATCTCCGCTGTGGTTGGTACCACGGTCAACACCGACGATCTGTTGGTCACTCTGGGTTAAATAGGAGGAATGGTCCATGCCTAGTGCAGAAAGAGCAATTCTTGATCCGTTTACCCCGCTGAGTGTACCGGAAGCCCTGATGGTGGCTGTGTGCGGTATGGTCGTGGTGTTCATGATGCTGGCCATTCTGGCTCTGGTTATCATCATCATCTCCAGAATCGTCAACTCTGTGGAGGGCAAGGCGGCTCATGCTGCGGCCCCCGCCAAGAGCGCTGCGCCCGCGCCTGCGCCCAAGCCGGCCGCTCCCGCCGCCCCCGCGGTGGATGAGGGCGAGCTGGTGGCTGTCATGATGGCCGCCGTCGCTGAGGAGTCTGGGATGAACCCCAACTCCTTCCGAATCACTAACATCGCGGCTGCTCCCGCCGCCGCTGCCCCTGTGGCTGCGGCTCCTGCTGCTGCTCCCGCCGCTGCCCCTGCTCCCGCTCCCGCGGCTGCTCCTGCCCCTGCCGCTGCTCCCGCCGCCGCCCCTGTGGCCGCTGGCGAGACTGCCGTCAACAGCCCCATGCCCGGCAACATCTTCAAGGTAGAGTGCCAGGTGGGCCAGGCTGTGAAGGCCGGCGACGTGCTGGTGGTGCTGGAGGCCATGAAGATGGAGATCGAGGTCTCCGCTCCTGTGGACGGCACTGTCAAGTCTATCGCTGCTGTGGTGGGCACAACAGTCAACACCGATGACCTGCTGGTCACGCTCGGTTGAAAGGAGGGGTAAAGTATGGGTTTCTTTGGAGAAGTTTTAAGTGCAATTTTCGGAGGCTCCGGCTTTGCCGCTCTGCCTACTGACTGGCGTCAGGTCATTATGCTGGCCATCGCCTGCCTGCTGCTGTACATGGGTATCGGCAAGGGCTTCGAGCCCCTGCTGCTGGTCCCCATCGCATTTGGTATGCTGCTGGCTAACCTGCCTCTGACCGGTCTGCTCAATGAGCCCTCCGGCAGCAGCGTTGGCTTTATGTGGGTGCTCTATCAGGGCGTCAACTACGCCATCTATCCGTCCATCATCTTCATGGGCATCGGAGCGATGACAGACTTTGGCCCCCTGCTGGCCAACCCCACCTCCCTGCTGCTTGGCGCTGCCGCTCAGCTGGGTATCTTCACCGCGTTCCTGCTGGCTCTGGTTCTGGGTCCCGTCACCGGCGGCCTGATTTCCTTCACGCCGGCTCAGGCTGCTGCCATCGGCGTCATCGGCGGCGCTGACGGTCCTACTGCCATCCTGACTTCCTCGAAGCTGGCTGCGGACCTGCTGCCCGCCATCGCCATCGCGGCCTATTCCTACATGGCTCTGATCCCCATGATCCAGCCTCCCATCATGAAGCTGCTCACCACCAAGGAGATGCGTAAGGTCAAGATGACTCAGCTGCGCACCGTCTCCAAGACCGAGAAGATCATCTTCCCCATCGCGGTGACCATCTTCGTGATCCTGCTGGTGCCCGATACCGCTCCTCTGATCGGTATGCTGATGCTGGGCAACCTGTTCCGTGAATGCGGCGTCACCGAGCGTCTCAGCGACACCGCTCAGAACGCCCTGATGAACATTGTCACCATCCCCCTGGGCCTGTCCGTGGGCTGCAAGGCTGTGTATGACAAGTTCCTCACCTTCCAGACCGTGTCCATCATCATCCTGGGCCTGCTGGCCTTCCTGCTGTCCACCGCTGGCGGTGTGCTGCTGGGCGATGTGATGTACATCCTGACCAAGGGCAAGGTCAACCCCCTCATCGGCTCCGCCGGTGTGTCCGCCGTGCCTATGGCTGCCCGTGTTTCTCAGGTGGTCGGTCAGAAGGAGAACCCCGCCAACTTCCTGCTCATGCACGCTATGGGCCCCAACGTGGCCGGCGTGATCGGTTCCGCTGTGGCGGCCGGCTTCATGATCAAGGTGTTCGGTGGCTAATCGAAATTCGGTTTGCAATCAAATCCGCGGCGCATCTGCGCCGCGGATTTTTGCGCTTTGAACTTTTTTAAAAGGAGACCCTATGGAGCCCTACTATTATCAGCGGCTGTCCAAGCCCATGCAGGAGGCCTACCACGCGGTGAAGCGGGGAGTGGAGGCCCTGAGTCCTGCCTTCCCGGTGCCCCGGCTGGAAATGGAGCAACTCAGTGAGGTGCTGTTTTATCTGCGCCTGGATTGTCCGGAGATCTTCTACATCACCAACTTTTCCTGCCGGATCCATCCGGATGCTCTGCGGGTGGAGTTCTGCCCGGAGTACCTCTTTGACAGGGGGCGCATCCGGGAGCACCAGAAGGCGCTGAAAGCTCGGGTGGAGCGGCTCGCCCGCCCGGCCAAGGAGCTGCCTGAGTGGGAGAAGGAGCGGTATATCCACGATTTTATCTGCACCCAGGTGCACTACGACAAACTGAAGAAGCCCTACTCCCACGAAATTTTAGGGCCGCTGGGCCAGGGAGTGGGAGTGTGCGAGGGCATCGCCAAGTCGGTGAAGGCTCTGTGCGACCAGTTGGGACTTTGGTGCATCGTGGTCATCTCGGAGAATGCCCCGGAGAAGGGGATTAAATACCGCCACGCCTGGAATGTGGTGAAAGTCGGGGGGAAGTACTACCACCTGGACGCCACCTTTGACAACTCGGTGGGTACGCCCGAGCTCATCCGCTACGACTATTTCAACCTGGAGGACCGGCGAATTTTCCGGGATCACGAGCCCCTTATCACACCCGCGCCGGCCTGTACAGACGGGGACGGGTTCTACTACCGGACGAAAAGACTCTCCTTCACTAAGCTGGAGGAGGTGGAGCGCCGGGGGGAACAGGCTGCCCGCAAGAAAAAGGAGCTGGTGTTCCACTGGCGGGGCGGCTACCTTACCCGAGCGGTCCTGGAGGACGTGCTGAAGTGCTTGGAACAGGCGGGGGAGAAGCGGGGGATGCACCCCAGGGTGCGGCTCAACTGGCCCCAGGCGGTGCTCCAGGTGGCCTACATGTCGGAGTGTCCCCAGCGCCTGTTGGATGCCCAGCAGGCCAATGAGGGGGAAGATCTGGAGGCGCCGCTCCCCCAGGGGGAAAATCCCGGGCAGACATTGCAATAGCAGGACTTTTTTGGTATAATTATAATCTATTTTTATGCCCTTTCAATCCAGAGCAGGGCGGAAGTAAAAAGTTCCGCTTGGGCAGAACGAGGTGGAAGCGTTGTACTTAAAAGCATTGGAGATCCAGGGCTTCAAATCCTTCCCGGATAAGACGGTGTTGACCTTTGGGTCGGACATCACCGCCATTGTGGGGCCAAACGGATCGGGAAAATCCAATATCTCCGATGCCATCCGCTGGGTCATGGGGGAGCAGTCCACCCGGGTGCTCCGGGGCGGCAAGATGGAGGATGTGATCTTCGGCGGTACTGCCAAGCGTAAGCAGACGGGCTACGCCGAAGTCTCCCTGGTCCTGGACAACACCAATCACCTCTTCGATATGGACGAGAGCGAGGTGATGGTCACCCGCCGCTACTATCGCTCGGGGGAGAGCGAGTACTATATCAACCGCCGCTCCGTGCGTCTCAAGGACGTCAATGAGCTGTTCATGGACACCGGCCTTGGCCGGGAGGGCTACTCCATCATCGGCCAGGGCCGCATCGACGAGATCCTCTCGGTGAAGTCGGCCGACCGCCGGGAGGTCTTTGAGGAGGCGGCGGGCATTTCACGCTTTCGCCACCGGAAAGAGGAGGCCGAGCGGAAACTGGAGCGCACCGACGAGAATCTGGTGCGCATCAACGACAAGATTGCCGAGCTGGAGCTGCAAGTGGAGCCCCTGCGGGCCCAGAGCGAGAAGGCCAAAAAGTATCTCATCTTCCGGGACGAGCTGCGGGGTCTGGAGATCTCCGTGTGGCTGGATACCCTGGAGCGTATCCGGGTGAGCACCATCAAGCTGGAGACCGACTACAAGGAGGCGGTGCGCCAGAAGGAGGCGGCGGAGCGGGCCGTGGAGGCCAGCTTCGGCCGGGCGGAGCAGCTGTCCATGCAGATGCGGGACAAGGAGGTCCAGGCAGATGAACTGCGCTTTGCCATCCAGGGCCGGGACGCCACCATCCGGGAGCTGGAGTCGGCCATCGCCGTGCTGAAAAGCAACATCCAGCACAACCTGGAGAGCACCCAGCGCATCCGGGAGGAGCTGGAACAGCGGGAGGGCCGCCAAGACAGCCTGGACAGCCAGATCGCCGACCGGCGCGCCCGGCTGGAGGAGGTCCAGACTCAGCTGGAGAATACCCGGAAGAGCGTGGAGGAGAAAAATCAACAGGCCCAGCAGGCCCTGCGCTCGGCGGGGACGCTGGCCAAAGAGCTGGAGGAGCTGCGGGGCCGGGAGGCCATGAAGACGGCCGACGCCAACCAGGCCAAGGCCCTGCTGTCCGCCCTGGCCGCCGCCGCCCAGGAGGTGCTGGACCGGGACGAGGCGGTGCGCCAGGAGCTGCGCAGCCTGGAGGAGCGGCTGGAAGCGGCCCGGAAGGATGCCGCCGAGGCCGACCGCAAGGCCAAAGAGGCCCAGGAGGAGCGGGACGGAGCGAAGAATGTGATCTCCGGCTATGCCCTGCGCCTGGACAGCCGGAACAAGAAGGCGGAGCGGGCCAAGGACCGCCATATGAAACTCCAGATGGAGGAGCACGCTCTGTCCTCCCGGATCAAAATGCTCTCCGAGATGGAGAAGGTCCACGAGGGCTACTCTAAGGCGGTGAAGCTGGTGCTGGGCGAGGCCCAGCGGGGCGGCCTGCGGGGCATCCATGGGTCGGTGGCCGGACTTATCCACGTGCCGGACCAGTATACCGTGGCCATCGAGACCGCTCTGGGTGGAGCCATGCAGAACCTGGTGGTGGACCGGGAGGAGGACGGCAAGGCGGTCATCCAATATCTGAAACGCCGAGACGGCGGCCGGGCCACCATCCTGCCGCTCAGCTCCATCCGCCCTTACGACCTGCGGGAGGCAGGGAGCTTAGGGCGGGAGCCGGGCTTTGTGGGGGTGGCCGACCGGTTGGTGGAGTTTGCCTCCCAGTACCGCAACGTGTTTTCCAACCTGCTGGGCCGGGTAGTGGTGGTGGAGCATCTGGACGCGGCCATCGCCGTGGCCCGCAAGTACGGATACAAGTTCCGCATCGTCACCCTGGACGGACAGGTCCTGAACCCGGGCGGCTCCATGACCGGCGGCAGCGCCAGCCGCAGCGCCGGTATCCTCAGCCGGGCCAACGAGCTGGAGCGGCTCACTGCCCAGAGTAAGGAGCTGACCCAGCAGTTGAACCAGGCTGCCCGGGAGCTGGAGGAGGCCAACCGGGAGGCGGCCGCCGCCGCCTATGAGATGGAGACCGCCCAGGCCCAGCTGCGGGAGTGGGAGGATGCCATCCTGAAGGCCCAGGGCGAGCAGACCCTGTGCCGCAGCATCGTCAGCGACCTGGAGCGGCAGCAGACCGGCCAGAAGGAAGAACTGGAGCAGCTGAAGCAGCGCTCGGCGGAGATCGACACCGACACCCAGAGTGCCCGGGAGCGTATCCGGGAGCTGGAGGGAGCCGCCGCCGCCCTGAAAAGCGAGGCCGAGGGCAAGGCCCAGGGTCAGAGCGACCTGCAGGATCGCTCTCTCCAGATCACCCAGGAGCTGGCCGCCCTCAACGCCAGCCTGGCCGCTCTGGAAGCGGAGCGGGAGACCGGTAAGCACACCCTGGCAGAGCTGGAGGCCCTGCGCCGGGATCTGGCCGGAGACCAGGACCAGAGCCGGGCACTCATCGGCGACTACGAGGAGAAAAACCAGGCCTTCACCCGGGAGATCGGGGAGAAAGAGGCGCGGCTGGGGCAGCTGCGCCTGGAGAACGAGAGTCAGAACCAGGCCATTGCCCAGCTCAACCAGGAGAAGCTGGAGCTGGAGGGCGAACGGGTCAAGGCCACCCGGGAGGGCCAGGAGAAGAATAAAGAGCTGCTCACCATCGGCGGGGAGGTCTCCCGCCTGGAGCAGAAAAAGATGGCCTCGTCCATGGACGAGAAGCAGATTTTGGACAAGCTGTGGGAAACCTATGAGCTGTCCCACGAGGCGGCCAAGCAGCAGCGCATCGAGATCGAATCGGTGCCCAAGGCCAGCCGCCGCATCGGGGAGCTGAAAAAGAGTATCTCCGCCCTGGGCAATGTGAACGTAGGCGCCATTGAGGAGTTTGACCGGGTTAACGAGCGGTACACCTACCTCACCGACCAGCGGGACGACGTGGAGAAGGCCAAGAAGGATCTGGAGGACGTGATCGCCCAGATCACTGGGGAGATGAAGACCATCTTTGCCCGGGAGTTTGACAGCATCAACCGCTCCTTCGGGGAGACCTTTGTGGAGCTCTTCGGAGGCGGCAAGGCCACCCTGGAGCTGGAGGACCCCAACGACATTCTCAACTGCGGCATCGAAATCAAGGTGCAGCCCCCGGGCAAGGCGCTGAAGATCATCTCCCTGCTCTCCGGCGGAGAGAAGGCCTTTGTGGCCATCGCCCTGTACTTTGCTATTTTGAAGGTACGACCCACTCCCTTTGTGGTGATGGACGAGATCGAGGCGGCGCTGGACGACAGCAACGTGGTGCGGTTTGCCCACTACATGCGCTCCATGTGCCAGCGCACCCAGTTTATCGTCATCACCCACCGCCGGGGCACCATGGAGGAGGCCGACGTCCTTTACGGCGTCACCATGCAGGAGCAGGGCGTCAGCCGAATGCTGACCATCAATCTGAACGACGTGGAGAAAGAACTGAACATTCGCTAAAGATGGACTCTGCGACTGCATGGGGTCCCCGCCCGAGCCCAGCGCAGCGGGTCGGGTGGGGAGAGGACGAGCAGCGGAGAGAGCGAGCTTTGCCCGGAAGGGGAGAGCGAGAGATACGAAGCTTGTGAGGACGGAGGAGCAGGGTGTCAGCCGAATGCTGACTATTAATCTCAACGATGTGGAGAAAGAACGGAACATCCGCTAGGAGGAACACGTGAAAGAGAAAAAAGGAATGTGGAGCATCATCGGGCTGGCAGCGCTGGTGGTGGTGCTGTTTATCGGAGTAAAAATTGCCTTTGCGGGGCTGGATCTGGCCATTGGTCAGAATCAGCCGGAGGTGGTGCGCCACCCTCTGAGCACCGAGAGCGGCGGCGACAGCCAGTGGATGCTGCTGAACAAGAGCGAGGACAACGACGAGGTAAAGCAGTGGCTGGAGAAGGCTGATCAGACGGACCGGGCCTACTGGCTGGAGCGGCAGGAGGCGGGGGAGTATCTCCTCTACCTGCCCATGCAGGACCGGGCCATCAGCGCTGACGATGTGACCGTCACGGAGGAGGACGCGGTACTGGTGGTGCGCATTCGCACCTCGGAGGGAAGCGAGGCGGCGGAAAACGGCCAGCTGCTGGTGTTCCAGGATTTCCGTTCCTCCTGGACGGGGGAACAGGTCCGGGTGGTGCTGGACGGTCGGGAGCTGACGGTGCAAAAGTGCATCGCCACCGGCGGCGAGCTCTACTGGAGCGGCGAGGCGTAAGCCAGAAAGGGAAAGCGGTATGACATTGCGGCAAAAACAGGGACTGATCCTGCTTTTCACGGTAGTCGGCCTGGTTCTGATGCTGTGGCACCCCAACGTGGTGGTGATGGCTGCGGGGGTGGTACTGCTGTTGGCAGCAGCCCTCCTGTATCTGGTATGGATGCGCTGCCCGGAGTGCGGTGCATGGTTTGGAAAATACCCAGGTGACTACTGCAAAGACTGCGGGGCAAAAATCCCCTGGGATGAAAAAAAGAAAAGGAAACTGTGATATGGGATTTTTTGATAAACTGAAGAAAATCAACATTTTTGCCAACTTTGGCTCTGAGCTCACCGACGACTTTTACGATGAGCTGGAGGAGTCCCTTATCCTGGCGGACACCGGCATGGACACCACCCTGGAGCTGGTGGAGGAGCTGCGGCGCCGGGTGCGGGAGGAGCACATCAAGACGGTGGAGGAGGCCCGGGAGTGCATGTGCCGGTGCATCACCGACGCCATGACCGTGGGGGATGCCTCCCTCAACCTCTCTACCAAGCCCGCCGTGGTGCTGTTCATCGGCGTGAACGGCGTGGGAAAGACCACCACCATCGGCAAGATCGCCCACCAGCTCAAGAGTGAGCGGAAAAAGGTGCTGCTGTGCGCCGCCGACACCTTCCGTGCCGCCGCCGCCGAGCAGCTTACCATCTGGTCGGAGCGGGCCGGGGTGGAAATCATCAAGCAGCACGAAGGGGCCGACCCCGCCGCCGTAGTCTTTGACGCCGCCTCCGCCGCCAAGGCCCGCAACACCGATGTGGTGCTGGTGGACACCGCCGGGCGGCTGCACAACAAGCAGAACCTGATGAACGAGCTGAACAAAATTTCCCGGGTCATAGACCGGGAGCTGCCCGACTGCGCCCGGGAGACCCTGCTGGTGCTGGACGCCACTACCGGACAGAACGGGCTTATCCAGGCCAAGCAGTTCAAGGAGGCCGCCGGCATCACCGGCATCGTCCTCACCAAGCTGGATGGCACTGCCAAGGGTGGCATTGCCATCGCCATCGCTAAGGAACTGGGGGTACCCGTGAAGTACGCCGGCGTGGGTGAGGGCATCGACGATCTGAAGCCCTTTGACGCCGCCGAGTTTGCCCAGGCGCTGATTTGAGTTAGGAGTTAGGAATTCGAACGTAAGGCGGGAGACAGGCTATGGAATACTGGAGCTGGCGAGTCTTTGCCCTTGCTTTGGCTATTCAAATCATCCGCTGCATCCGCCGGTACGGTCTGCGAAATCTGCGGCGCTCTCTGCGTCTGTGGGGAGAGGGCGTGACGCCGAAACAGCGGCGGGAGAACCTGGTGGCCTTGGGTGTTCTGCTGACCTTGGCCGTGATCGGCGTGCTGTTCTGGCTGATCCCGTGACCGTTTGCCCCACTTAAGGAAAAATTAAAACTCCTATTCACATCCCCTTAACACTTCTGTCATCATTTATGATACAATCAAGAACACTGAGAGGAAGGATTGTTATGGCAAGAATCGACGGACGCGCCAACGACCAGCTTCGTCCGGTAGAGATTATCCCCAATATCAACAAGTTTGCCGAGGGCTCCTGCCTCATCCGCTGCGGCAACACCCATGTGCTGTGTACCGCCAGCGTGGAGGACAAGCCGCCCCGTCATGTCCCCGAGGGGGAGGGCTGGGTCACCGCTGAGTACTCCATGCTGCCCCGAGCCAACCGGGAGCGCTCCCGCCGGGACATCTCCAAGCTGAAGCTCAGCGGTCGCTCTGCCGAGATCCAGCGGCTCATCGGCCGCTCTCTGCGCTCCGTGGTGGACCGCAAGAAGCTGGGCCCCTGGAACATCACCATCGACTGCGACGTCCTTCAGGGGGACGGGGGCACCCGTACCGCCTCCATCACCGGGGGCTTCGTGGCCATGATGCTGGCCTTCCGGACCATGATGGAGAAGGGCCAGCTCAGCGAATACCCCATCAGCGGCTATGTGGCCGCCGTGTCCGCCGGCGTGGTGGGCGACGTGCCCATGCTGGACCTGTGCTATGAGGAGGACTCCAGCGCTATGGTGGATCTGAACTGCGTCATGGACGACCAGGACCGCCTCATTGAAATCCAGGGCACCGGCGAGGGCCGCCCCTTCACCCTGGACGAGCAGCAGAAGCTGGTGGAGCTGTGTGCCAAGGGCATCCGGGAGCTCCAGGCCGCCCAGAAGAAGGCGCTGGGCGAGGGCTGAAAGGAGAAAAGATCTATGAAACTGGTATTGGCCAGTAAGAACGGGAAAAAATTAAAGGAAATGAATGAGATCCTCTCTCAGCTGGGCATTGAAGTTTGCTCCGAGGCCGAGGCTGGAGTGGACGTAGAGGTGGAGGAGACCGGCACCACCTTTGAGGAGAACTCCCTGCTCAAGGCGAAAGCGGTCATGGAGGCCAGCGGCATGCCGGCCATCGCCGATGACTCCGGACTGTGCGTGGACGCCCTGAACGGAGCGCCTGGGGTGTACTCCGCCCGCTACGGCGGTCCCGAGCTGGACGACAACGGCCGCTACCGCCTGCTGCTGGAGAACATGCGGGGCCAGACGCCCCGCACGGCCAAGTTTGTCTCCGTCATCACCTGCTGCTTCCCCAACGGAGACGTGCTCACCGCCCGGGGCGAGTGCCCCGGCACCATCGCCTTTGCCCCCATGGGGGAGGGCGGCTTCGGCTATGACCCGGTGTTTGTTATCCCCACGCTGAAAAAGACCTTTGCTCAGCTGACTGCTGAGGAGAAAAACGCCATTTCCCACCGGGGCAAGGCCCTGGAGGCCTTTCAGGAGAAACTGAAAGAATATTTGAAAACCATGTAACTTTAGAGAGGAATTAAACGTCTATGGAATTGTCAAGCAAACAGCGCGCCCAGCTGCGCGGCCTGGCCAACAGCATTGATACCATTCTCATCATCGGAAAGGACGGAATCGGCGACAACCTGGTCAAGCAGGCCGACGATGCCCTGGAGGCCCGGGAGCTCATCAAGGGCCGGGTGCTGGAGAACTCCCTCATGTCCGCCCGGGAGGCGGCGGAGGCTCTGGCGCCCCTGACCCGCAGCGAAGTGGTCCAGGTGATTGGAACAAAATTTGTGCTGTATCGTCCAAGTCATCGCAAGGACAAGAAGGACAAGATCGTCCTGGTGGAGGATAGAAAGAAGCGGAGCGTATAATAAAATAGAGGTTCTATCCCCGGAACATACGGAGAAAGGTGGCGTCTCACAGTGAAGATCGGTATTTACGGAGGAACCTTTAATCCTCCGCATCTGGGTCATCTGGCGGCAGCCCGCGCAGCCATTGACGCACTGAAGCTGGACAAGCTGCTTCTGATGCCGGCGGCCATTCCGCCCCATAAGGTGCTGCCCGCCGACAGTCCCAGCCGTGAACACCGGCTGGCCATGGTGGAGAAAATGGCCGATGCCATGGAACTGCCCGGTGTGGTGGAGGTATCCAGTCTGGAGATGAATCGGGAGGGGAAAAGCTATACCTCTGAAACTCTGGAGGCCATCCATCAGATGTACCCCAAGGCGGAGCTGTGGCTGCTCATGGGTACTGATATGTTCCTCACGCTCCATCTGTGGCATGACCCAGGCACCATCACCCATCTGGCGGGGATCTGCGCCTTTGGACGCACCAGGCAGGATGGAGAGGAGATCTTTGCACCCCAGCGGGAGTATCTGACCAAAACATTTGGCGCCAAGGTGGTCACCATCACCCTGCCGGGACTGGTGGATATCTCCTCGACCCAGCTGCGGGAGCTGCTGGAGCGGGAGAAGGGCGGCGAGTATCTGCTGCCCGCCGTGTACGGCTACATCCTGATGCACCGCCTCTATGGTACCAGCGCCGTGCTCAAGGAGCTGAACCTGGATCAGCTGCGGGCCTGCTCCTACTCCATGATCCGCGCCAAGCGGGTGCCCCATGTGATGGGGGTGGAGGAGGAGGCAGTGAAGCTGGCTAAGTTCTGGGGGGCTGACCCGGAGCTGGCCCGCCACGCAGGCATCCTTCACGACTGCACCAAGTACCTGGAGCTGGAGCCCCAGCTGGAGCTTTGCCGGAAGTACGGGGTGGAGCTGGATGACCTGGAGCGGCAGGCGGTGAAGCTTCTTCACTCCAAAACAGGGGCGTGTATCGCCAAATATGTGTTTGGAGAACCTGAGGAGGTGTACCAGGCCATCTTCTGGCATACCACCGGCCGGGCCAATATGTCCTTGCTGGAAAAAATTGTGTATATGGCCGACTACATAGAGCCCAACCGGGATTTCGAAGGAGTCGAACGTCTGCGGAAGCTGGCTTATACCGATTTGGACCAGGCCATGCTGCTGGGGGTGGAGGACACCATCCGGGACATGGAGCAGCGGGGCGTTCCCATCCACACCAATACACTGCAGGCGCGGGACTGGCTGCGCCGGCAGGGAGTAACACTAGGAGATTAAAAACGTATGAGCGGAAAGAGAGAAAGCACAGCAAGAAGAAGACGCTCCTCCAGACGCGGCGGTTGGTGGAGCCGGCATAAAGCCTGGGTGGCCGGGATGAGCCGGGGACAGAAGATCCGCTACCGCCTGCTTCAGATCCTGGTCGTGCTGGCCGTGATCGGGGTGGGAGCGGCCGTGGGCCTGAAGTCTTGGATGAAGCTGCCGGATATTCCGGATCTGACCACCGAAGGGGACGAGGACTCCAGCTATGACGGAGCCGAGCTGCCCGATGTGGCCAAGAGCGGCCGAAAGGATGGGGTCTACACCTTCCTGTTGGTAGGCCAGGATACCGGCGGCGGCGGCAACACCGACACCATGATCCTCATCACCTTTGATACCAAGAACAAGACCATTGACGGCATGAGCCTGCCCCGGGACACCATGATCAACGTGGACCGGAAAGGCAGCGGTCACCGGCTCAATGCGGTATATAACTACAACAAGGGGTCCGACCCGGACACCCAGGTAGAAAAGGGAATCACCGCCCTGAAGAAAGAGGTGGGCAAGCTCACCGGCATCGTCCCCGACTTCTACGTAATGGTGCAGTGGGATGCGGTAGGCGAGATGGTGGAGGCCCTGGGCGGCGTGTACTTTGATGTCCCCTTTGATATGGACTATGACGATCCCACCCCTGGTCAGGACCTGCACATCCACCTGAAAGAGGGCTATCAGAAGCTCAACGGCGAAGAGGCCATGGGCCTGATCCGCTGGCGCCACAACAATGATTACTCTGTGCAGTATCCCAACGGGGATCTGGGCCGCATCCAGACCCAGCAGGCCTTCCTGAAGGCGGTGGCCGCCGAGTGCCTCAAGCCCGCCACCCTGCTGAAGGCTCCCGCTCTGGCCGAGGTCTTTATGGAGAACGTCACCACCGATCTGTCCCTGGGCAACATTCTGGCCTTTGCTCAGCTGGCATCCGGTATGGACGCCGAGCAGGACGTAAACTTTGTCAGTATGCCCTGGGAAAATGCGAATTACCCGGGGGTTTCCATGGTGCTGCCGGCGGTGGATGAGCTGCTGGAGGTGCTCAATGAGAGCTTCAACCCCTACCTCAGCGACATCCAGGCCAGCGACCTGCAGGTGCTGGTGCGCAGCAGCAACGGAAGCTACAGTGTGACCAGCGGCACGCTGCTGGATTCCAGTCTGGCTTCCTCCAGGGGCAGTTCGTCCTCTGGTTCGTCTTCCGGCTCCAACTCGGATAAGGAGTCCAACAGTTCGTCCAGCGGTTCTTCCGGCAGCTCCGGCCAGAGCCATACCCAGACGCCTTCGGAGCCGCAGGAGCCGACAGAGCAGGAGCCCACTACAACGCCGGATGAGCCTACCACAACGCCAGATGAGCCCAGCCAGCCCAGCGAGGGCGGCAGCGGCTCTCAGACCGGCGGCGGAACCACCACCGAACCCAGCACGCCCGACGGCGGACAGACCGGCGGTTCGGAAGGGGGCGGCGAGTCCGGTTCCTCTGGTCAGAGCGGGGCAACTGAAACCACACCCAGTGAGACTGCCGGCGGCGAGCTGGCAGCGTAACAAGATATTGTGAAAGGAGAACGCCTGTGACTTCTTATGAGAGTGCCATTCTGTTGGCAAAAACCCTGGACAGCAAGAAGGGGGAAGAGATCAAGGTCCTGAAAACGGAGGGCCTGACCACCCTGGCAGACTATTTCGTTATCTGCACCGCCACCTCCAACACCCAGGTCAAGGCCATGTCCGACGCCTGTGAGGAGGCCATGGAGGCCCAGGGCGAGCGCGCCCACCACATCGAGGGCCATCGGGGCGGCACCTGGCTGCTGATGGACTTTTCCTCGGTGATCGTCCACGTCTTTACCGACGAGGCCCGCAAGTTCTACGACTTGGAGCGGCTGTGGGGCGATGCGGAGGAGATCGATCTGGAGCCCATCCTGAAGCAGGAGTAAGAAAATCAACAAAGCGGGGCATCCCCTTGGGATGCCCCGCTTTTTTAAAAACAGACAATCTGACAGAAGCCAGCTACTCTTTTAAGATGCAAAAAGATGGACATCGAAAGATGTCCATCTTTTTGGTACGGCTGGAGGGATTCGAACCCGCGACCTTTTGGTTCGTAGCCAAACACTCTATCCAACTGAGCTACAGCCGCATACGGTATTTTGTTGTTTCTTGTTTGCTGTCCCTGACAGCTACGCTAGTATAGCACAAGAAAAGCCGCTTGGCAAGAGGTTTTTGCAAAAAAATTTAAAAAATTTATTTTACAGAAAAATCCACACGAAATTTGGAAAATTAGGCATGGTTTTTATGGCCTTGTGCAGAAAAACCGGGAAAAATAGTAGGAAACGATTGACCCAAAGAAAAGATACTGCTAAAATAACTTCTGTTTCCGAAGCAGGTTGAGAGGACTGCTTCGATTTTTTAAGGAGGTTTTGTGTGTGCAAAAGCGAGAGAGTTTCTCTTCCCGGCTGGGCTTCCTGCTGATTTCAGCGGGATGTGCCATCGGCCTGGGAAATGTGTGGCGGTTCCCGTACATTACCGGAAAGTACGGCGGCGCGGCCTTCGTGCTGGTGTATCTGCTGTTCCTGGTCATTATGGGTCTGCCGGTCATGGTCATGGAGTTTTCCGTGGGCCGGGCCAGCCAGAAGAGCATCGCCCTGTCCTTCCACGCCCTGGAGCCCAAGGGAACCAAGTGGCATATTTACAGCTGGTTCGGCATCGCGGGCAACTACCTGCTGATGATGTACTACACCACCATTGCCGGCTGGCTGCTGCTGTACTTTGTGAAAATGGTGAAGGGCGACTTTGTGGGCCTGGATACCGCTGGCGTGAGCAATGAATTCGGCGCCCTGATGGGCCAGCCCGACCTGATGGCTGTCTTTATGGTCATCGTGGTGGTGCTGTGCATGCTCATCTGCTCCCGCGGCCTGCAAAACGGCGTGGAGAAGGTCACCAAGGTGATGATGCTCTGCCTGCTGGCTTTGATGGTGGTGCTGGCGGTCAATTCTATTTTGCTCCATGGGGCGGAGGAGGGCCTGAAGTTCTACCTCATGCCCAACTTCCACAACCTCACCTATGACGCCAACGGAAACTTTATCCTGGGTGAGGCGGTGTACGCCGCCATGGGCCAGGCTTTCTTTACCCTGTCCCTGGGCATCGGTGCCCTGGCCATCTTCGGCAGCTACATCGGCAAGGAGCACTCCCTGGCCGGTGAGGCGGTGCGCGTGGGCGTGCTGGATACCTTCGTGGCCTTTACGGCGGGCCTGATCATCTTCCCCGCCTGCTTCGCCTTTGATGTGGCTCCCGACTCCGGTCCCAACCTCATCTTTATCACCTTGCCCAACGTTTTTAACGAGATGCCCATGGGCCAGGTGTGGGGTGCCCTGTTCTTCGTGTTCATGTCCTTTGCCGCTCTGTCCACTGTCATCGCGGTGTTTGAGAACATCCTGTCCTTCTGCATCGACAAGTGGGGCTGGAGCCGGCAGAAGGCGGTGGCGGTGAACACCGTGGCCATCATCATCCTGTCTCTGCCCTGCCTGCTGGGCTTCAACGTGCTCTCCGGCTTCCAGCCCTTCGGCACAGGCAGCGGAATCATGGACCTGGAGGACTTCATCGTCAGCAACAACCTGCTGCCTCTGGGCTCTCTGGTGTACCTGCTCTTCTGCGTCAGCCGGAAAGGCTGGGGCTGGGACAACTTCCTGGCGGAAGCCAATGCCGGCTCCGGCCTGAAGTTCCCCAAGGGGGTCCGCTTCTATGTGACCTATATCCTGCCCATCATCATGCTCATCATCTTTGTCTTTGGCTACAACGACAAGTTCAAGATTCTGGATAATCTGAAAACTCTGGTGGGTATGTAATAAACGATCCGGCATCCCTGGATGGGGATGCCGGATTCTTTTGCCTTTCCGGGGGGGATGTGGTACACTCCTTTCAGACAGATTTCAGTTTTCTGGGGTAAGATGGGGAAAATGGACAGGAGGGACCCGATATGCGGATCTTAATCGTAGAGGACGAGACACGGCTGGCTGAAACCCTGCGGCAATTGGTGGAGGACCAGCGCTATCAGGCGGATACGGTGGGAGACGGCGCCGACGGCGTGGACTACGGCCTGACCGGACAGTACGACCTGATTATTCTGGATGTGATGCTACCCAAGGTGGACGGGTTTGAAGTGGCCCGGCGGTTGCGCGCTGCCCACATCTCCACCCCCATTCTTATGCTCACCGCCCGGGATGACGTCAGCGACAAAATCGGCGGCCTGGACTGCGGGGCGGATGACTACATGACCAAGCCCTTTGACAGCGGGGAGCTGATGGCCCGGGTGCGGGCGCTGACCCGCCGTCAGGGAGAGGTGATGGGCGACGTGCTCAGCGTGTCCGGGCTGAGCCTGGAGTGCTCCAGCCGGCTGCTCCGGGTGGGGGAGCGCTCGGTGCGCTTGGGCTTCAAGGAGTTTGAAGTGATGCGCCTGCTCATGGTGAACAGCCGCTCGGTGGTGAGCAAGGAGACCCTGATCGCGAAGATCTGGGGGCTGGACTCGGAGGCGGAGGACAACAACGTGGAGGTCTATATCTCCTTTCTGCGCAAGAAGCTGGCCTATCTTGGCAGCGACGTGGCTATCTCCACGGTGCGGAAGGTGGGCTACTACCTGGAGTATCCAGAGGGATAAGGAGGCGGCGGAATGCTGCACAGGCTGCGGGTGAAGTTTATTCTCATCAATATGCTGCTGGTAACCCTGGTGCTGCTAGCGGTGTTTGGGGCGCTGGTCTACTTCACGGCCAGCCAGCTGGAGCGGGAGAGCGTGACGGTGATGACGCTGATGCTGCGCCGGGACGGGGTGCCGCCTCAGTTTGAATTCAAAGCGCCCTTGCCCGGGTCGGAGCGGGAGTGGCAGTCTGTGATCCCGGCCTTCTGCGTGGAGGTAGACCAAGAAGGCGAGGTTACCCTGGAGGCCGGAGAGAACGTCAAGGTCTCCCAGGAGGTCATGGAGCAGGCGGTGGAGCAGGTGCTGGCCTCGGGAGAACGAAGAGGGCGGCTCAATGATCTGGGCCTGCGCTTTTTAAGAGAGGACGACCAGGACGGGACGACTCAAATCGCCTTTTCTGATCTGAGCTGGGAGTGGAACTCCCTGTGGCGGCTGGTATTCAATTCCCTGCTCATCGGGGCAGGGGCGCTGGTGGTCTTTTTCCTTATCAGCCTGTTTCTCTCCCGGCTGGCACTTCGACCGGTGGAGGAGGCCTGGCAGCAGCAGCAGCAATTTGTGGCCGACGCCTCCCACGAGCTGAAGACTCCCCTCACGGTGATCCTGGCCAATACCAGCATCATCGAAGGCCATGCCCAGGATACGGTGTCCTCCCAGGACAAGTGGATCCGCTATATTCGGGAGGAGGCCCAGCGGATGAAAGGACTGGTGGAGGACATGCTGTTTCTGGCCAAGCACGATGACGCCCGGCGGCCCACCAAGTCGCAGCTGTGTAACCTCAGCGACCTGGTCACCGGATGCGTGCTGCGCTTTGAGTCGGTGGCCTTCGAAAGCGGCGTGGAGCTGGACAGCGAGATCCAGCCCGGACTGACCCTCCAGGGCGACCTGGACTGTCTGGAGCGGCTGGTGATGATCCTGCTGGATAACGCGGTAAAGTATGCCGGGGAACCGGGGCGGGTGCGGTTGGAGCTCCAGCGCCGCCAGGAGCGGGGGATGCTGACGGTGACCAATACCGGTACTCCTATCCCCCAGGAGCACCTGGAGCACCTGTTCCAGCGGTTTTACCGGGTGGACGGCTCCCGCAGCCGGAAGGAGGGGGGCTATGGCCTGGGACTGGCCATCGCCCAGACTATCGTCCAGGCCCACCGGGGACAGATCGAGGTAACCAGCGACGAGAAAAACGGCATCTGCTTTACTGTCACCCTGCCCCGGGTGTCGGTGCAAAAAGAAGGATAGCAAGGGAGCCATCCCAACCGGGATGGCCCCCTTGCTTTTTAATCGGTATAACTGACGTGGAGCAGCTCGTGACGCTCCTCGTCCGTATAGTTTTTCAGGAAGTCCCGTACCACCGGGTTCTTCTCCGCCCGCTTGAAGGGGGCGGCCCGGTCGGCAGCGTACAGTCCGGCGGCCCGGTCCTGCTTCTTCTGCTTCAGACCGTAGGGCTGACCTGCGCCGCCTACGCAGCCGTTGGGGCAGGTCATGACCTCCACCAGGTCGTAGTAGGCGGTACCCTCGTCGATCTCTTTCAAAAGCTTTTGGGCGTTGATAAGGCCGTGAACGACCGCCAGCTTGATCTCCCGCTCGCCCACCTGCACGGTGGCCTCCCGGATGGACTCGTTGCCCCGCAGGGCGGAGTACTGAAGCTCCCGCAGGGTGTTCTTGCTCTTGTCGGGCAGGCAGTAGCGCACCACCGCTTCGGCCACGCCGCCGGAAGAGCCGTAGATCACTGCCGCGCCGGAACCTAAGCCGAAGGGCAGGTCGGGAGACTCCAGCTCCATCTGGGGCAGCTGAATGCCCGACTCCTTGATCATGTTGATGATCTCCAGGGTAGTGAGGACAACGTCCACGTCGGGTTTGCCGTTGTGGTAGAACTGGGGCCGGGCGGCCTCCATCTTCTTGGCGGTGCAGGGCATGATGGCGATGTGGAAGGTGGTACGGCCATCTTCTGCGTCCTTCTCCTGATAGTGCTTGCGGATGATGGAGGCGAACATCTCCATGGGGGATTTGCAGGTGGAGATGTTTTTCAGATATTTGGGGTTCTCATTCTCCAGATACTTGATCCAGGCCGGGCAGCAGGAGGTGAACATGGGGAAGGGGCCGCCCTTCTCCAGCCGGGCCAGGAACTCCTGGGACTCCTCAATGGTGGTGAAGTCAGCGCCGAAGGTGGTGTCGTATACCTCGTCCACACCCATAAACTTTAACGCGGTGACCAGCTGGTCCAGCACGTTCTGGCCCGCAGGCAGGCCGAAGGCCTCGCCCACAGCCACCCGGACGGCAGGAGCGATCTGAACCACCACCCGCTTCTGGGGGTCGTGGATGGCCCGCCAGGCCTTGCCGATCTGGTTGTAGACGGTGATGGCGCCGGTGGGGCACACGGCGGCGCACTGGCCGCAGCTGATGCAGTGGGTCTCAGAGAGCTTGCGGCCAAAGGCGGGAGAGACCCGCATGTTGTAGCCCCGGCGGGCAAAGTCGATGATGCCCATGCCGATGGTCTCCTCGCACATCCGCACGCAGTCGCCGCACAGGATGCACTTGCTGGGGTCCCGGACCACGGCAGGGCTGCTGTCGTCCAGGGTAGACTCCTCCCGGCTGTCCCTGAAGCGCACCCGGCGCACGCCGAAGCGCATGGACAGTTCCTGCAGGCGACAGTCGCCGCTCTTCTCACAGGTGGTGCAGCTGCAGTTGTGGGAGGCCAGCAGAAGTTCCAGGATCATCCGCCGGTGCTGGAGCAGACGGGCGGTGTTGGTGCGGATGGACAGCCCGTCCCGGGGCTTCATGGAGCAGGAGGTCTCGATCTTCCCCCGCTCGTCCTCCACCACGCACATCCGGCACGCGCCGTAGACCGACAGGTCGGAGTAGTAACAGAAGGTGGGCAGCTCGATGCCCGCCTTGCGGATGACGGAGAGCACGTTGGGTTCCCCGTCGAAGGGGACCCGCTGGCCGTCGATGTACATGATTCCCTTTGCCATAGTGCTCACTCCTCCCGAATGGCGCCGAAGGGACAGCAGCCCCAGCACGCGCCGCATTTGATGCATTTTTCTGTGTCGATGACATGAGGCATCCGGATCTGGCCGGAGATGGCGTCCATGGGACACTGCTTCATGCACTTGCCGCAGCCCTTACACAGCTCGGGGTCGATCTGCAGCTCCTTCTTGCGGCCGTTGCAGTGGGGACAGTGTTTGTCTACCACGTGGGCCAGATACTCGTTGCGGAAATATTTCAGGGTGCTCTGTACCGGTTTGCAGGCGCTCTGGCCCAGACCGCACAGGGCGGTTTCCGAGATGGTGCAGGCCAGGGTCTCCAGCAGGTCCAGATCCTCCAGAGAGCCCTCATTGTTCACGATGCGGGTGAGAATCTCCAGCATGCGGCGGGTGCCCTCCCGGCAGGGGACGCACTTGCCGCAGGACTCGTTCTGGGTGAAGTTCATGAAGAACCGGGCCACCTCCACCATGCAGGTGTCCTCGTCCATGACCACCAGACCGCCGGAGCCGATCATGGCCCCCACCTTTTTCAGGGAATCGAAGTCCATGGGCATATCCAGGTGCTCCTCGGTGAGGCAGCCGCCGGAGGGGCCGCCGATCTGGACGGCTTTGAACTTCTTGCCGTCCTTGATGCCGCCGCCGATGTCAAAGATGACCTCCCGCAGGGTGGTGCCCATGGGCACCTCGATGAGGCCGGTGTTCACCACGTTGCCGGTGAGAGCAAAGGCCTTGGTGCCGGGACTCTTCTCGGTACCGATGGAGCGATACCACTGGGCGCCGTTGCGGATGATCAGGGGGACGTTGGAGAAGGTCTCCACGTTGTTGAGGACCGTAGGCCGGGCCCACAGACCCTTTTCCACGGTACGGGGGGGTTTCACCCGGGGCATACCCCGCTTGCCCTCGATGGAGGCGGTGAGGGCACTGCCCTCGCCGCAGACGAAGGCGCCGGCGCCCCGGTTTACATGGAGATGGAAGGAAAAGTCGGTGCCCAGGATGTGGTCGCCCAGCAGTCCCAGCTCCTCCGCCTTAGCGATGGCGGTTTTCAGGCGGGACACCGCCAGAGGGTACTCGGCACGGACGTAGATGTAGCCCTCGTCGCTGCCCGCCGCCACGCCGGCGATGAGCATGCCCTCGATGATGGAGTGGGGGTTGCCCTCCATAATGGAGCGGTCCATAAAGGCGCCGGGGTCGCCCTCGTCTCCGTTGCACACCACGTACTTTTTGCCCTTGGGCTGGGTGCGTACGCTCTCCCACTTCCGGCCGGCGGGGAAGCCGCCGCCGCCCCGGCCCCGCAGGCCGGAGTCGGAGATCTCCTTGCAGATGGCCTCGTCGGTCATCTCGAACAGGGCCTTTTCAAAGGCGGAATAGCCGTCCTTGGCCAGATATTCGTCAATATCCTCGGCGTCGGTGGTGCCGCAGTTTTCCAGCACAATGCGGTGCTGCTTATGGTAGAAGGGGATGTCCTCGTGCTTGGCGTAGGTTACCCCGTCCAGCTGATAGAGCAGGCGCTGAATGACCTCTCCCTTAACCAGCGTTTTTTCAATGATCTCCTCGCAGTCCTCCACCTGGACATGGGTGTAGAGGATGCCGTCGGGCTCGATCTGGAGCAGGGGGCCCATCTCGCAAAAGCCGTGGCAGCCGCTTTTCTTCAAATGCAGCTCCTTGCCTTTGCTGGGGGACTCCACCTCCCCATCCTCATGGAGCAGACTCACCTGTACTTGTACGCCCAGCTTCTCGCAGGCCTCCTTCAGGCGGTCATAGATGTTCAGGGAGCCGCCGGCGATGCAGCCGGTGCCGGCGCAGATGAGCACCTGGCGGTGCTGGGCCTCCAGCGCCCGCTTGGCCTTCATCTGACGGACCTTCAGTTGTTCCCGGGTGAGCTTAGTCGCGGTCATGGGCGGCCTCCTCCTTTCGCAGATCGTCCAGCAGTTCGATGGCCAGCTCCGGGCTCATTTTCGAGTGGACCTGGTCGTTGACGGTGACCACAGGGGCAAGTCCGCAGGCGCCAAGGCAGGCCACCGTCTCCAGGGTGAACAGGCCGTCGGCGGAGGTCTTCTGCTTTTCCTCCAGCTCCAGGTACTCCCGGATGGCGTTGTAGATGGGCTGGGACTTGCGCACGTGGCAGGCGGTGCCGTCGCACACTTTAATAATGTACTTGCCCTTGGCCTCCAAGGAGAAGTTTTCGTAGAAGGTGGCCACGCTGTACACCTTCGCCACCCCGATATCCAGCTTCTGGGCGATCAGTTCCAGCACCTGGGGGCTGAGGTACTTAAACTCCGCCTGTACATCCTGCATAATGGCGATCAAATGGTGGCGTTCACAGCCGTAGGAGTCGATGATCTCCTCCACACGGGCCAATGAGATTCCTTTGGACATTGCATACACCTCTTCTTTCCGGTCAAGCGCCCGCAAGCGCAGTTTTCCCACATATTATACATGATAAAGGAGAAAAGAATGGAAATCTATTGGCCATAATCACGAAAAAATGGAATGGAAAAATGAAGGAAAAAATTCAAACACAAAAAAATAATGTGAAATTGGCGAGATTTTTCCGGTGGGCAAAGGCCGGAAGAGGCTGGATGATATGTCAAAATGAAGGCAGGATTTTTTCGCATCTTGACCATGAACTTTTTGCACAAATGGGGAGCGCACCTTTGAGATGGGGCGGGAAACGGGAAAAATGTGGAGAGAAGCGGGGGATACAGGGGAAAGGGAGCACAATCTGCCAAAGAAGGGGGAATTGTGCCACGGACTGTTGGATTTGACCAAAGCGGGGGAGCTGTGGTAGGATAAGAACAAGCGTTTTAACAGGAGGCAGCGCCCTCCGGAAAGGATTACCGCCATGGATTGGAAAACAATATTGCCCCAGCTCTACCGCAGCCGCATCGATACCCGGTTTGTCCCCGCCCAAGGGAAGCTGGCCGTGGGGGCCAGCAAATTCGGCGGACGCCCCGATGTACCCGAACATTTTGTCTGGCCGGTATTTGAGACGGCTACGCCGGAGGACGACCAGGTGAAGCAGCGGCCCCTGGCCTTCCTGGCTCAGTTTGACTGTGCCCGTCTGGCCCCTCTGGACAAGGAGGGGCTGCTGCCCCATGAGGGGGTACTCTCCTTCTTCTATGAGCTGGGCTCCCAGCGGTGGGGGTATGATCCCAAGGACCGAGGCTGCGCCCGGGTGTTTTGGTTTGAGGGTCCTCTGTCCCCGGCGGAATTCCCCGCGGAGCTGGACGAGGCGTTCCGGCTGCCGGAGCTGGCGGCGGAGCTGTCTCAGGCGACCGATGCCCCGGATTTTCAGGATGCTTGTCCCGCCCTGGAATACCCCTGGACCGCCAACGACTATCGCTACTTTGACCAGGCCCGGCGGGAGCTGGGGATGGACTATCCCGCTGACCGCTCCCAGCTGCTGGGCTGGCCCGATCTCATCCAGAACAATATGACCCTGGAATGCGCCCTGGTGGACCGGGGCTACTACCTGGGGGGCCAATGGGAGAACATCCCCATGGAGGAGCGCAGCGCCCTGCGCACCCCCAGTGTTCGGGAGTGGCAGCTGCTGTTCCAACTGGACACTGTGGAGCAGGGAGACTTTGAACTGATGTTCGGCGACTGCGGCCGGGTCTACTTCTACATCCGCAGGGAGGATCTGGCTCAGCGCCGGTTTGACCGGGCATGGCTGATTTTGCAGTGCAGCTGAGGAGGGGAGAGCATGGGTAATATTGATCTCACCTATACCGGCAAGATCCGGAACAAGGACAGCCTGGTCAAGGCGGTCCAGCGCCTGGCCAGACAGCAGAATCTGCGCCTGGGGGTCTGGGGGGAGGGAATGCGCATCGTCCTGTGTCCCGGCGGATATCTGGACTTTGCCTGGACGAAAGAAAAGGGGCTGTTTGGTCAGTGGAACCTGCGGGGAGGCTGCAACACCACCCCCGCCGGTCCCGGTTTTCATAAGGCGGCGCTGGAACTGCTGGAGAGCCTGGAACGGCTGGGCATCAAGGAGTGGACTATCCAGGACCGGACCGACTACCGGGAGGACCGAAATTTCGCGGCCCTGCGCGGGGAGTGGTTCCTCCCGTGGCTGGAGGAGCAGGTGCACGGAGCGGTAGACAAGGCGGTGCCGGGGGAGATGGGCTATCTCTTCTGGGACCAGGACCAGTA
The DNA here is from genome assembly GCA_944385665.1 of uncultured Oscillospiraceae bacterium. Lineage (GTDB taxonomy): Bacteria > Bacillota > Clostridia > Oscillospirales > Oscillospiraceae > Lawsonibacter. Next base: position 1,181 of record CALWYB010000086.1, on the reverse strand, counting down.
CCGCCCGGAGAAGGTGCCCGACACCATCGTCACCCCTATGGGCCGCTTTCCGGTGGCCTGGCTGCGGGAGCAGCTGGACCGGGGAAATCTGGAGGTGCTGGCGGACCGGCTGTTTTTGTGGGACGCGCCGGGGACGGATGCCAGGCAGCTGCGCAATCGGGCCCTGAAGCAGCTGTGGGAGGACTGCTATTTTGCTCCCTCTGACCGCAGTCCCCAGGACAGGCAGATCAATGAAGCCATCCTGGACACGTTGGAGCGTTCCGCTGCCATGGACCCATCCCTGCCTCAGCCGGTGGCCGACTACCGGGAGCTGTGTATCATGGATGACCGAACGCCCAATCTGCCCGAAGAGGTCCCGGAGCTGGAGGAGTTTTATCCCATCGGCTACCGGAAGGGGGAGGTCCTCCAGCCCTACGACCGGATCGTGGTGCCCCTGCCCGGGATGTACCACTACGAGTGGGCGGACGACGGGATGGGCAGCGTAGGGGGCGTATGGCGGGACGAGGAGAGTGAGAGCCCCATCTGGCATATGACCGCCTTCCGCAGCAGCATCGGTCAGGCTCAGTTTGGACTGAAGCTGGAGGAGCTGCAAGACGTGTGTACCAAGGAGCTGGAGAGAGGAGAGGCCCACTGGGGCTGGAAGGAACTGCCCAAGCATAAGGCAGACGACGATCAGCTCTACCGGGTTTCCTGTGAGGCGGCGGTGGAAGATACCCTGTATGTGCTTACCATTACCTATCTCCACCCGGAGCATCGGGAGGACATCTACCAACGCCTGGAGCGGATGACCATCCTGCCAAAACCGGGAGCATAACAGTAAAACAGCCGGGACGCTTCTCCGGCGTTCCATAGGGACAATTTATGAACCTACCTGTATAACTTAATATTTGTTCCTGTGGAGGGAGGCTGTGTTTCGGCACAGCCTCCCTATTTTGCTCATGCAACCTCATTTGGGATTTCTTCTGCCACGGAATCAACCATGCTCTGAGGAAGTTCATCCACCAGGCCGATATCACGGTAGTAGATGCGTACCTCCTGCGGCGCTGTGCGGGAGTATTTCTCCGCACGCTCACCGACCTCCACCCGCTTGATGAAGATGCGCAGGATCTCAGCGGTCAGTTCCGGGATCTGGCTGTACCGTTTGGCGTTCTCAATGAACCGGGTAATATTGGAGCTGGAGT
>CALWYB010000085.1 GCA_944385665.1 uncultured Oscillospiraceae bacterium | reverse complement strand
ATGGCCTTGACGGTCTCCCGGGCGATGATCTTGCCGCCGATGGCCGCCTGGATAGGCACCTCGAAGAGCTGACGGGGGATGTTCTCCTTGAGCTTCTCGCAGATCTTTCGGGCGCGGCCGTAGGCCTTGTCCTTGTGGGCAATGAAGCTCAGGGCGTCCACCTGGTCGCCGTTGAGGAGCAGGTCCACCTTCACCAGCTGGCTGGGCTGGTAGCCCTCCAGCTCGTAGTCCAGGCTGGCGTAGCCCTTGGTGCGGGCCTTCAGGGCGTCGAAGAAGTCGTAGATGATCTCGCCCAGGGGCATGGAGTAGTGCAGCTCCACCAGGTTGGTGTCCAGATACTGCATGTCTTTAAAAATGCCCCGGCGGTCCTGACACATGGGCATGATGTTGCCCACGTAGTCGGGAGGCGCGATGATGGACACCTTGGCATAGGGCTCCCGGGCCTCGGTGATGAGGCCGGGATCGGGGTAGTTGTGGGGGTTATCCACCTTCACGGTAGTCCCATCTGTTTTATCTACCTCGTAAATTACAGAGGGTAATGTGGTCACCAGGTCCAGGTCGAACTCCCGCTCCAGCCGCTCCTGGATGATCTCCATATGGAGCATACCAAGGAAACCGCAGCGGAAGCCGAAGCCCAGGGCGATGGAGGACTCGGGCTCGAAGGACAGGGAGGCGTCGTTGAGCTGAAGCTTCTCCAGGGCGTCCCGCAGGTCGGGATACTTGGAGCCGTCCTGGGTATAGATGCCGCAGTAGACCATGGGCTGGGCAGGGCGGTAGCCGGGGAGTGCCTCGTCGGCGGGGTTCTCCGCGCCGGTGATGGTGTCGCCCACCCGGGTGTCCTTCACGTTCTTGATGGAGGCGGTGAACCAGCCCACCTCACCCGCCGTCAGCTCGGGGCAGGAGTCCATGCCCAGGGGCCGGAGATAGCCGCAGTCCAGCACCTGATACTGGGCGCCGGAGGCCATCATCTTCACGTTCATGCCCTTTTTCAGGGTCCCCTCCATCACCCGGAAGTAGACAATGACGCCTACATAGGGGTCGTACTGGCTGTCAAAGACCAGGGCCTTCAAGGGGGCGTTGGGGTCGCCGGTGGGGGCGGGCACGTTCTGGACAATGTCCTCCAGCACGGCGGGAATGTTGATGCCCATTTTGGCGGAGATTTCCGGGGCGTCCATGGCGGGCAGGCCGATGATGGCCTCCACCTCCTCCTTGGCCTTCTTGGGGTCGGCGGCGGGCAGGTCGATCTTGTTGAACACGGGGAGAATCTCCAGGTCGTGCTCCAGGGCCAGGTAGGTGTTGGCCAGGGTCTGGGCCTCCACGCCCTGGGTGGCGTCCACCACCAGCACCGCGCCCTCACAGGCGGCCAGAGACCGGGATACCTCGTAGTTGAAGTCCACGTGGCCCGGGGTGTCGATGAGGTTGAGATAGTAGGTCTCCCCATCCTGGGCCTGGTACTCCAGACGGACGGCACGGGCCTTGATGGTGATGCCCCGCTCCCGCTCCAGGTCCATGTTGTCCAGCAGCTGGGACTCCATCTCCCGGGCGGTCACCGCGTGGCACTGCTCAATGAGCCGGTCCGACAGCGTAGATTTGCCGTGGTCAATGTGGGCAATGATGGAGAAGTTACGAATTTTAGATTGGTCAGTCAACACACACACCTCCGTAAGGCAAATCTACGTGGGGCCCCACAAAGTGGGGCGCGGCGGTAAGCCGCGTCCAAGCGTTCTGGCCAAAGGCCAGAACCTTGCCGCAGGCGGAATTCACTTCCGCCGAGGATTGAAAATCAAAAGGGGCCCCCGCAAAGCCGGACTGCTTTGTGGGGAAGGATTTGCCGTGGTCAATGTGGGCAATGATAGAAAAATTTCGGATCTTGGATTGATCGGTCATAGATACCCTCCAAAGATTAAGATTAAGATTCAAATTTGTAGCATGAGACAGGTTTATTTCTGATCCCTTCCGGCAAAGAGCTTGTTCATCCGCTCGCCGGAGTTGTGGATGAGCTGGAGCATGGACTGGTAGAGCACCGGATAATCCCGGGCCAGGGCGGCGTGGTCCATCTCGGGCATCTTGCCCTTCTCCTTGGCGTGCTGGGCCAGGGCGTCCTCCAGCTCCACCCGGGACAGCTCCATGTCCGCCTGGGCCAGGCCGGTCTGGGCGTGCCGCTGGGAGACAGAGAAGAAATCCGGATTGTTGGCGGAGTTGGCGTGGTAGAGCTGGCGGTAGACGGAGTAGACCGCCGAGGACAGATAGTTGGAGGCGGCCCGGATGGCCTCCCGGCTGCCGGTCTTGCCCAGCAGGTCGAAGAGCATCCCCACCGAGTTTACCAGCAGCTTCTTACTGAGCAGGGCCAACACGGAGCCCCGCATGGAGTTGTTCTTCTCCTCGCTGACGTCATAGAGCTCCTCCGCCCCGATGGTGGTGCCGTCCCGGGTGAGGGTGCGGCCCAGCAGGTAGTCGGCGGATACGCCGTAGTAATCACAGGCCTTCACCACAAAGGACAGTCCGGGCTCCCGGATGCCATTTTCATAGTGGGACATGAGGGCCTGGGAGATGCCCAGCTGTTGGGCGGCGGCGCGCTGGCTGACCCCTTTCTCCTGGCGCAGGAGAGACAGGGTGCGGGCAAATTCTGCGTTCAAATCGTTCACCTCTGACAGGGCGGCCCGGTCCGTGGTGCCTTGCGCCGGACCGCCGCCTCAAAAATCAATACACTTGGTATAGTATAAACGATGGAATACCTGTCGTAAAGAGAAAATTCTGTTTTTTCTCCGTTTTTTTGTGGTTCTTCCAAGAAAACATAGAAAATGAAATTGCAGTTACTCTTGCATTTTTCGCGGGAAAATGCTACCATAGTCCCAGAAAAGAGCGCAAAGCTGGGGGCGGGTTTTCCCGCCCTCCGGCGCCCAAGTTTCTGTTTGGAAGGAATGGTTCACATGTTCAAGAAACTCATCGACATCCTGAAGGCTCATCCCCGTAAGATCGTGTTCACCGAGGGCACCGATCCCCGTATTCTGGAGGCCTCTGCCCGCCTGCTGTCCGGTACGTTCCTGACCCCTGTGCTCATCGGCAAGGAGGCTGACATCCAGGCCGCCGCCGAGGACTGCGGCTTCAACATCCGCGGCGCCATCATCGTAGACCCCGAGACCTACGAGAATATGGACGCCATGGTGGAGAAGATGGTCCAGCTGCGTAAGGGCAAGATGACCGAGGAAGAGTGCCGCGCCGCTCTGAAGAAGGGCAACTACTTCGGCACCATGCTGGTGGCCATGGGTGAGGCCGACGCCCTGCTGGGCGGCGCTACTTACTCCACCGCCGACACCGTCCGTCCCGCCCTGCAGCTGGTCAAGACCAAGCCCGGCAACAAGATCGTCTCCTCCTGCTTCATCCTGGTGCGTCCTTCCGCCACCGGCGACAACGACGTGCTGGCCATGGGCGACTGCGCCATCAACATCAAGCCCAACGAGGACGAGCTGGTGGAGATCGCCGTGGAGACTGCCAAGTGTGCCCGGATCTTCGGCATCGACCCCAAGGTCGCCTTCCTGAGCTACTCCACCTTCGGCTCCGGCAAGGGCGAGGACGTGGACAAGATGCGCAACGCCTGCGAGAAGGCCAAGGCTGCCATGCCCGACGTGCCTGTGGACGGCGAGCTGCAGTTTGACGCCGCCGTGTCTCCCCGGGTGGCTCAGACCAAGTGCCCCGACTCCAAGGTGGCCGGCTACGCCAACACCTTCATCTTCCCCGACATCAACGCCGGCAACATTGGCTACAAGATCGCTCAGCGTCTGGGCTCCTTCGAGGCTTACGGCCCCATCCTGCTGGGCCTGAACGCCCCCATCAACGACCTGAGCCGCGGCTGCAACGCCCAGGAAGTTTATTCCATGGCTATCATCACCGCCGCCCTGGCCGACAACTAATTTGTCTCTCAAAGGACCATCTTCGGATGGTCCTTTCTTTTTGCCATAAAAAATGACCGCCCGCAGGCGGTCATTTTTTATGGATCTCTTTATACCCCGGTCATCTGGTCCTGATCCAGCACCTGGATCTTCTGCTGGGCCAGCGCCTTCTGGGCGGCCTCCACGTCCTGGACCCGGAAGATCATGTAGGCGGAGTCGGACAGCCGTCCTCCCAGGAAGGCGTACATATACTCCACGTTGATCTTGGCGTTGGCCAGCACCTGGAGTACCCGGTTCAGGCCTCCCGGCACATCGGGGATGGCCACACCCACCACGGGAGTGATGGAGTGGACATAGCCCGCGTCCTTGAGGACGGTGGTGGCCTTGTACACGTCGTTGACGATGAGGCGCACGATGCCGAACTCGCTGGTCTCCGCCAGAGACAGGGCCCGCAGGTCCACCTTGTTCTGGGCCAGCACACCGGTGAGGCCATACAGGGCTCCCGGCTTATTTTCCACAAAAATGGAGATCTGCTTGATGCTCATGGCAAACCCTCCTTAAATTTTCCGCTTGTCGATGACCCGGACCGCCTTGCCCTCGCTGCGGACAATGGACTTGGGGGCCACCAGGGTGACCTTGGCGGCCAGACCCAGCATGGAGCGCAGGCCGGCCACCAGTTCCTTCTGCCGGCGGTCGATCTCGCCCAGATTGTCGGTGAACATCTCGGGGGTCATCTCCACCTGGACATCCAGGGTATCGGTGGATTTCACCCGGTCCACGATGATCTGATAGTTGGCCGGATAGCCGTGGTTGAGGAGCACCGTCTCGATCTGAGAGGGGAAGACGTTGACGCCGCGGATGATGAGCATATCGTCGCTGCGGCCCATGGGCTTGCACATCTTCACATGGGTGCGGCCGCAGGAGCACTTCTCATGGCTGAGCATGCAGATGTCCCGGGTGCGGTAGCGCAGCAGGGGGAAGGCCTCCTTGGTGATGGAGGTGAAAACCAACTCGCCCTTGCTGCCCTCGGGCAGCACCTCGCCGGTCTCGGGGTCGATGATCTCGGCAATGAAGTGGTCCTCATTGATGTGCATGCCGGTCTGGGCAGAGCACTCAAAGGCCACGCCGGGGCCGGACAGCTCGGTGAGGCCGTAGATGTCGTAGGCCTTGATGCCCAGCACGTTCTGGATGTCCTGGCGCATCTCCTCGCTCCAGGCCTCGGCGCCGAAGATGCCCGCCTTCAGGGGGATCTGGTCGGGGGTGAGGCCCATCTCCTTCATGGTCTCGCCGATGTAGGCGGCGTAGGAGGGGGTGCAGCACAGGATGGTGGCGGACAGGTCCCTGATGAACATGATCTGCCGCTCGGTGTTGCCCGAGGAGGTGGGGATGGTGAGGCAGCCCACCTTGTGGCTGCCGCCGTTGAGGCCGGGGCCGCCGGTGAACAGGCCGTAGCCGTAGGACACCTGGCACACGTCCTCGTTGGTGCCGCCGGCGGCCACGATGGCCCGGGCGCAGCAGTCCTCCCACAGGTCGATGTCGTGCTGGGTGTAGAAGGCCACCACCCGCTTGCCGGTGGTGCCCGAGGTGGACTGGATGCGCACGCAGTCCTTCAGGGGCCGGGCCACCAGGCCGTAGGGGTAGGCCTCCCGCAGGTCGGCCTTGGTGACGAAGGGCAGCTTGTGGAGATCATCCACACCCTTGATGTCATCGGGGGTGAGGCCCTTGGCCTCCATTTTCTTGCGGTAGTAGGGGACATTGTCCCACACGTTGCGCACCTGCTTGACCAGGCGCTCATCCTGCCAGGCTCGGATCTGCTCCCGGCTGGCGCATTCGATCTCCGGCTGATAATACCGTTCCAATGGAATCATCCCTCTCTTTACTTTTCACTGGAATCAATCTTGCTTTTTCTGGGGAGGAACATCAAACCCTCATTTCCTCTCCGGATATGCCTCCCCTGTCAGGGACGCGCAGAGGCAAAGCGCAGCTTTGCACAAAGTTCTTTGCCAAGCTTTCTTTCAAGAAAGCGGGGCCAAGGTTTCTTTCAAGAACGCGTTACGCGTTCTTGCCCAGCTCAAAGGCCTTCTTGTTCAGCTCCAAAAACTTGGGGGGCACCATGGCCTCCAGAGAGGCCTGCCAGGCCTCATCAGGCAGGTCAAAGTAGTGGGACAGCCGCCCCATGAGCACAATATTCACCGCCTTGCTGCTGCCGGCCTGCTCGGCCAAAGCCAGACAATCCAAGGCGTCCACCTTGGCGCCGGTGGCCTTCATCTTCTCCACCAGGTTCTCGGGGTACTGAGCCGCCCCCATAATGACGGGCATGGGGTCGATCTGCTGGGTGGAGGTGACGATCTGTCCATCCGGCTTCAGATACTCCAGCCAGCGGGCGGCCTCCAGCAGCTCGAAGGAGACAATAAAGTCCGCCTCTCCCTTGTCGATGACCGGGGAATTGACCCGATCCCCGTAGCGCACGTAGGTGACCACGCTGCCGCCCCGCTGGGACATGCCGTGGACCTCGGACACCTTCACATCATATCCCTGCTCCATGAGCAGGTGGCCCAGCAGCTTGCTGGCCAGCAGGGAGCCCTGGCCCCCTACGCCGACGATCATAATATTCTTGGTTTCCATTGCCTTAACCCTCCTTGCCGGTGCTCTCAAAGGCCCCCACGGGGCACAGCTGCTCGCACACACCGCAGCCCACGCACAGGGTGTTGTCCACCCAGGCCTTGCCCTCCTTGATGGAGATGGCGGGGCAGGCGATCTTCATGCAGCTCTTGCAGCCGATGCACTTGTCCTTGTTCACCACCAGAGGCGGATTGTGCTTGACGTACTTCAGCAGGGCACAGGGACGGCGGGAGATAATGACGGAGGGCTCGTGGACGGCCAGCTCCTCCTTCACCGCCTGGTCGCAGGCCTTCAGGTCGTAGGGGTCCACCACCCGGACCCGGTTGAAGCCCATGGCCTTGCACAGGGACTCCAGGTCGATCTTGCCGGCGGGGTCACCCTTGATGTTGTAGCCGGTGGTGGGGTTCTGCTGGTGGCCGGTCATGCCGGTGATAGAGTTGTCCAGGATGATGACGGTGGAGTTGGACTGATTGTAAGCGATGTTGGCCAGACCGGTCATGCCAGAGTGCATGAAGGTGGAGTCGCCGATGACGGCCACCGTCTTGCCCTCGGTCTCCTCGCCCCGGGCCTTGTTGAAGCCGTGGATGCCGGAGACAGAGGCGCCCATGCACAGGGTCATGTCCATGGCGGACAGGGGGGCCACCGCGCCCAGGGTGTAGCAGCCGATGTCACCCAGGACGGTGCACTTATTCTTGTTCAGGGTGTAGAACAGGCCGCGGTGAGGACAGCCGGCGCACATAACGGGAGGACGACCGGGGATGGCCTCGTCCAGGGTTTTGCCGGTATGTACCGTGCCGCCCAGCTTGGCGGCCACCAGGTTCTGGGAGAACTCGCCCTCCAGAGGCAGCACGTT
>CALWYB010000084.1 GCA_944385665.1 uncultured Oscillospiraceae bacterium | reverse complement strand
TTGCCGGTATGTACCGTGCCGCCCAGCTTGGCGGCCACCAGGTTCTGGGAGAACTCGCCCTCCAGAGGCAGCACGTTCTTGCCCCACACCTTCAGGCCCAGCTTGCGGCAGTGGTCCTCGATGACGGAGTCCAGCTCCTCAACGACTACCAACTTATCCACCTTGCTGGCAAAGTCCAGGATGAGCTTCACCGGCAGGGGGTTGACCATGCCCAGCTTCAGCACGGACACGCTGTCCCCGAAGGCCTCCTTCACATACTGATAGGAGGTGGAGGAGGTGATGATGCCCATGCCGGTGCCGCCCATCTCCACCCGGTTGAGATCGCAGGTTTCGGCAAACTCGGTGAGCTTGCGGGTGCGCTCCTCCACCACAGGGTGGCGGCGGATGGCGTTGCCCGGCATCATGACATACTTGGCAATATTCTTCTCATAGGGCTTTTCCACCTCGGTGCGCTCTCCCAGCTCCACCAGGGACTGGGAGTGGGACACACGGGTGCACATCTTCAGAATGACCGGAGTGTCGTACTCCTCGGAAATCTCATAGGCCCGCTTGGTAAAGGCCAGGGCCTCGGCGGAGTCGGAGGGCTCCAGCATGGGCACCTTGGCGGCAATGGCGTAGTGGCGGGAGTCCTGCTCGTTCTGAGAGGAGTGCATCCCCGCGTCGTCGGCCACCACGATGATCATGCCCGCGTTCACCCCGGTGTAGGAGACGGTGAACAGCGGGTCGGCGGCCACGCTCAGGCCCACGTGCTTCATGCCGCAGAAGGAGCGCTTGCCGGCCAGGCACGCGCCGAAGGCGGTCTCCATGGCCACCTTCTCATTGGGGGCCCACTCACAGTAGATCTCGTCGTACTTGGCGGCCTCTTCGGTAACCTCGGTACTGGGGGTGCCGGGGTAGCTGGAGGCCACAGAGCACCCCGCTTCGTACAGTCCACGGGCAACGGCAGCGTTGCCCAGCATCAGTTGTTTCATAGTCTTCCCTGCTTTCTTCCCAATTCAGTCTTTTTTGTCCAGGCCTTCCCGGATGATGATGTCCCGTACCACGCCGCCCGCGCCGCCTTCCAGCATGGACCGGCGCACCCGGCTGATGGTGGCGCTGCTGGCCCCGGTCTTCTCCAGGATATCCAGATAGACCAGGCCCTGCTGGAGGTAGACGGCTACGTCGAACCGCTGCTCCATGGATTGCAGCTCCGTGGGGGTACAGAGATCCTCAAAGAATTTCCGGCACTCGTCCAGGTCCTTCAGCTTTAAAATGGTCTCGTACAGGGCCTGGCTGCGCTCTTTACGCTCTGCTTTCGCCATAGGGTATCTCCTTTCCTCCGGGACAGCGGAATTTCCCGGCTTTCCCTTTATATTAACACATTAAAGCGTGAAGGTAAACAGGTATTTCCATCTTTTCAGAAAAATTTTTTGTGGTTTACACCGGTGAAGCGTTTCCCATGCAACCGCTTCTGGCTGGGCCGTTGCTGTTTCCTTCTTATTTCGTTATACTGAACCCGAGGTGAGGCCATATGTATCCAAACATCCGTGCCCTGCGGGAGGACCGAGACCTGAGCCAGCGGCAGGTAGCCCAGATGCTGGGCATGTCCCAGACGGGCTACTCCAAATATGAGACCGGAGAAAACGATATTCCCACCGCCGTGCTCATTCAATTATCCACATTTTATCACACCAGTGTGGATTACCTGCTGGGCTTGACCCCTATTTCTTCCCCCTATCCCAGATCATAAACGATCATAAAAAAGTGGCTGCCCGTTGGGCAGCCACTTTTTTATTGCTTATGTTGTCGAAAAACCTTACTTCACGCTCTCGCCGGCGGCCTTCTTGGCCTTGATCTCCTTGATGGCGTCGCGGTAGCTCAGGTTCACCCGGCCCTTGTCGTCGATGTCGGTGACCTTGACCCAGATCATGTCGCCCACATTGACCACGTCCTCCACCTTTTCCACACGGTGGTCGGCCAGCTTGGAGATGTGCACCATGCCGTCCTTGCCGGGAGCCAGCTCCACGAAGGCGCCGAACTGGAGGATGCGCACTACCTTGCCGTAGTACAGCTCGCCCACCTGGGGCACGAACACGATAGTCTCGATCATCTTCTTGGCGGCGTCGCAGGAGGCGGCGTCGGGGGAAGCGATGTGGATGGTGCCGTCGTCCTCGATGTCCACGGTAGCGCCGGACTCGGCGGTGATCTTCTGGATCACGGAGCCGCCCTTACCGATGACCTCGCGGATCTTATCGGGATCGATCTTCATGGTGATCATCTTGGGAGCGTACTTGCTCACCTCGGCGCGAGGAGCGGAGATGCAGGGCAGCATCACCTCGTCCAGGATGGCGTAACGGGCATCCCGGGTGATCTCCAGAGCCTCCTTGATGATCTCGTGGGTCAGACCGTCGTTCTTCAGGTCCATCTGGATGGCGGTGATACCGGCCTTGGTGCCGGCCACCTTGAAGTCCATCTCGCCGTGGAAGTCCTCCACGCCCTGGATGTCGATGAAGGTCTGGAAGGAGCCGTCGTCGTCCTGAATAAGGCCGCAGGAGATGCCGGCCACAGGGGCCTTGATGGGCACGCCGGCGTCCATCAGAGCCAGGGTGGAGCCGCAGATGGAGCCCTGAGAGGTAGAGCCGTTGGAGCTGAGGACCTCAGAGACTACGCGGATGGCGTAGGGGAACTCCTCCACGGAGGGTAGCACGGGCACCAGAGCCCGCTCGGCCAGAGCGCCGTGGCCGTACTCCCGGCGGTTGGTGGAACGGGGGGCCTTGGCCTCACCCACAGAGTAGGGGGGGAAGTTGTAGTGGTGCATATACCGCTTCTCGGTCTCCTCCCAGATGGTGTCCAGCTTCTGGCAGGCGGCCAGAGTGTTCAGAGTACACACGCTGAGGACCTGGGTCTGACCGCGGGTGAACAGGCCGGAGCCGTGGACGCGGGGCAGCACGCCCACCTCGGCGGCCAGAGGACGGATCTCATTCTTGGCACGGCCATCCACGCGGTGGCCCTCCAGCAGCCAGGCCTTGACGATCTTCTTCTGGAACTTGTAGGTGAACTCCTCCAGGTACTGGTCCATATCCGGATACTCCTCCAGATACTTCTCGTGCCAGTGGTCGATCATGGCGTTCCAGCGCTCCTCGCGCACGTTCTTGTCGTCGGTGTCCATGGCGGCCTTGGCCTCGTCCATGAAGTCAGCCACGATCTTGTCGAAGAGCTCCTGGTTGAACTGGGCGTGCTCGTACTCCATCTTGGGCTTGCCGATTTCAGAAACGATCTGGTCGATGAAGTCGATCTGCTTCTTGATCTCCTCGTGGGCCTTCACGATGCCGGCGTACATGATCTCGTCGGGGATCTCGTCGGCCCCGGCCTCGATCATGACCACCTTCTCCCGGGTGGCGGCCACGGTCACGTCCATGCGGCTGGTCTTGCGCTGCTCCTGGTTGGGGTTGAGGACGATCTGGCCGTCGCAGTAGCCCACCTCCAGGCAGCCGATGGGGCCGGCGAAGGGGATCTCAGAGTAGCTCACGCAGGCGGAGGCGCCGATCATGGCGGCCACCTCGGGGGAGCAGTCGTAGTCCACGCTCATGACGGTGCAGGTGATGCACACGTCGTTGCGGAAGTCGCTGGGGAACAGGGGGCGCATGGGCCGGTCGATCAGGCGGCTGGCCAGCACGGCGGGCAGAGAGGGGCGGCCCTCCCGGCGCATGAAGGAGCCGGGGATGCGGCCCACGGCGTACAGCTTCTCCTCAAAGTCCACGGACAGGGGGAAGAAGTCCACCCCGTCCCGGGGGCGGGGGGCCACGGTGACGGCCACCAGGACGGTGGTGTCGCCGTACTTGACCATGGCGCTGGCGTTGGCCAGCTCGGCCACCTTGCCCACCTCGATGGTCAGGGGACGGCCGCACAGGTCCATGGTCCAGCTCTTGAAGTTGGGGAACTGCTTGTGCTTGATAACGGTTGACATAGCGATACTCCTTTTCTTTGAATTTGGTTTTCGCCCGCCAGCCTTTTAGCACTTGAAACCGGGTTCGGGCCCGGCTCAAGCCCAGTTTCAACTGCTAAAAAAGCGGCGGGAAGGCAAAAAGCGGAAGGGTTCCAGATGGGAAGATAGGGTGGCATGGAATTCCACACCACCCTATTTTGAAAACTTACTTACGGATACCCAGCTTGGCGATGATGGCACGATAGCGCTCGATGTCCTTGGCCATCAGGTAGTCCAGCATCTTGCGGCGCTTACCGACCATCTTCAGCAGGCCACGGCGGGAGTGGTTGTCCTGCTTGTGGACCTTCAGGTGAGCGGTCAGCTCGTTGATGCGGGCGGTCAGAATGGCAATCTGAACCTCGGGGGAACCGGTGTCAGTGGGATGAGTGCGGTTGGCCTCAATAACGGCAGTCTTTTCGTCCTTGCGAATCATGGGAATTTCCACCTTTCATTATACTCTACCCAAAGCGCTGCGTAACGGGCGGGTGAACCCCTGTCCTCTTGGACAGGCCATATCCCGCAACGAAGCAGATGGGCGCGCGTTTTCACGCTAGGGTACTATATCACATTTTTTCCCGCCTGTAAAGAAAAAAGTCGCCTTTTTTTCAATTTCTCCGGGAATTTTACCAAGTTGTGCATTTAACACAAAACGGGGCGGTCCTCCCCGAGGGAAAACCGTCCCGTTTGTTCATCTCTCTCAGAAGGGCAGGCCCAGGCCGCCGGTCAGCTTCTGCATGGAGCTGGAGGCGTCGTTATCGGCGCTGCGCATGGCCTCGTTCACCGCGGCCACAATGAGGTCCTGGAGCATCTCCACGTCATCGGGGTCCACGGCCTCGGGGTCGATCTCCAGATTCTTCAGCTCGTGCTTGCCGTTGACGGTGGCAGTGACCACACCGCCGCCGGCGGCCGCGGTGTACTCCTTCTCCTGCAGCTCCTGCTGCATCTTCATCATGTCCTGCTGCATCTTCTGGGCCTGCTTGATCATGTTCATGTTCATGCCGCCGCCCATGCCGCCCATACCGCGGCTGTTGAATCCCTTTGCCATGTCGAAAACACTCCTTATTTTGTGTTACTGTATTTTAATGTTGTCAAACTTCTCCCCAAAGGCCAGCAGGGCGTCCAGCGCGTCCCCGCTCCCCTGGGCCGGAGCCGCCGTCTGGAGAACCGGCGCGGCCAGATCCTCTGCCGGAGGTTTGCCCGCGATCACCGACACCCGGGAGCCGGTCACTCCAAAGCAGGCGTCGGCGGCCTGGGCAAGCCCCTGAAGGATGGGGGGCTTATTCAGCATGGCCCTGGTAAACTCCGTGTCGGTCCACAGGGTCAGGGCCTTGTTTTTCCACACGCCGGTGACTTTGGCGGGGTTATTGAGGTAGGGCAGCACGGAAGGGGGCACCTTTCCCCGCAAGCCCGCCACAAAGGAGGGCCAGAAGGCGGAGGTCCCCGCCTCATTTCCGCCGCCAGCCGCCGGAGCCGTGGGCGTGGCAGCCGCAGCGGCAGTCTGAGGGGCCGGGGCTACGTTCTGCACCGGAGCCGCTGCCTGGGGCATGGAAGCCGCGGGCCGGACGCTCTCCGGTTCCGGCCAGGAGGGCTCCTCCTCCGGCTCAGGAGGCAGGGGCGGACGCTCCTCCTCCCAGGGGGGCGTGTCCTCTACCTTAGACTTAGTATGCGTCTGCACCGGCGTGGGAGCCGGGGCAGGCTGCTGGACAGGAGCCGCCGGAGCGCTCTGGGCCGGGGCCGCCTGGACTGGCCCCCCCTTGGCCAGCTGTTCCTCCAGCCGGGCCACCCGGGCAGACAGCCCGGCAAAGGACTCATCCAGCTTCTCGTCGCTCAGGCGGATCAGGCACAGCTCCGCGTCGGTGCGCCGGTTGACGCTGCGGCTCAGCTCCGGCAGAGTGGCCTGCAAGGTCTTTAAAATCTGTAACAGCCGCTGGGCGGTAAACTGTTCGCCCAAAGAGCGCATGGTGGCCTCGTCGTAGCCGCCGGTGAGTAGGGCCGCCCCGCCCTGGGGCGCGGTCTTGCGCAGCAGCAGGTCCCGGGCCAGACCGGACAGCTCGGAGAGCACCGAGCCCACGTCCTTTCCGTTGCGGTAGAGGCGGGACAGGGTCTCCAGAGCGGCGGCGGTATCCCGCTGGGCCACCTGGCCCATGAGCTTGGCGGTCTCCAGATTGCCCGCCAGCCCCAGGGTGTCCAAAATCTCCCGCTCATCCACCCGCTGCCCGCCGCCGGCACACTGGTCCAGCAGGGACAGGGCGTCCCGCAGTCCGCCGTCGGCCAGACGGGCCAGCAGGGCGGCCCCCTCCTCCGTCAGGTCGATGCCCTCCTGCTGGGCCACATAGCCCAGCCGCTGGGCGATCTGCCCGGGCAGGATGCGCTTGAAGGAGAACTGCTGGCACCGGCTCTTGATGGTGGCGGGCACCTTGTGCAGCTCGGTGGTGGCCAGGATGAACATGAGGTGAGCCGGGGGCTCCTCCAGAATTTTCAGCAGGGCGTTGAAGGCGGGGATGGAGAGCATGTGTACCTCGTCCACGATGTAGACCCGCTTCTTCACCGCCGCAGGGGTGTATACCGCCTCATCCCGCAGGGCACGGACCTGGTCCACGCCGTTGTTGGAGGCGGCGTCCAGCTCCAGCACGTCCAGAATGGAGCCGTTTTCAATGCCCAGACAGGCCGGGCACTGGTTGCAGGGGTTGCCGTTCACCGGGTTCTGGCAGTTCACGGCCCGGGAGAGGATCTTGGCGCAGGTGGTCTTGCCGGTGCCCCGGGTGCCGGTGAACAGGTAGGCGTGGCTCAGCCGGCCGCTGGACACCTGCTGCTTCAGGGTCTGGGTGATATGCTCCTGCCCCACCACGTCGTCAAAGGTGCGGGGGCGCCACTTGCGGTACAGGGCCTGATACAATTTCATCACCTCGAAAAAAAGAAAACTTCGGCGAAAAGCAAGGCCGCACACCGGCCTTTGAAGCGCGCGGTATGCCCGTTACCTGGACAGCCGGCTCAAGAACAGTAACCCCGCGGCACACGCAGCTTACCGCTTAGTGCTGCTCGGTTCCCCGCCTGACACGGTTCACGGGGCCACGTTGCGCGGGACCGGTCTATCATCACTGCTTATCCAGGTCAGACGACACATCACACGTCCGGGGGCCGGGATTCATCCCTGCTGTAGCGGGTTGCAGGTACAGGGCACCGCTATCTCCCCAACTAGTGCGGCCTTGCTTTTCCCCGAAGTGAAAAGCAAGCTAGATTGTATTTTACTATACTTCCCCCAAAATGGCAACCTATTTTTCCAAATATGCCCCCTGACCGGAGAGATCTTTAAATTTGGGCTTTACAATTTTTAAAAATCTGGTATAATACAAAAGCTGAACTAAATAGTTGGGCCTGTAGCGCAGTTGGGAGCGCAAAGGGTTCGGTTTTCTGCCACATCTATAATTTCATATTGTTTCTTCTTCTGTTCCGCTTGTGGAACCGCTGATTTGGGCCCGTAGCTCAGCTGGGATGAGCGCACGGTTCGCATCCGTGAGGTCGAGGGTTCGATCCCCTTCGGGTCCACCACACTCGGGAGATCTCGTTTTGAGATCTCCCGAGTTTTTTCATGC
>CALWYB010000083.1 GCA_944385665.1 uncultured Oscillospiraceae bacterium | reverse complement strand
AGCGCCAACAACGCCGGACTGTTTCTCCCCACCTCCATCAAGTCCTACCTGGACGGAAGGATGGGACAGCTGGAGGATCGGCTGTCCTCCATCGCCTTCCGGCAGGCGGTGGAGCAGGACATGGTGGCCGGTATCCTCGCCGACGAATACCAGTTCAGCAGCGAGGATCTGCGCCGGCGGCGGGCGGAGAGCGTTCAAAATGTGCGGAAAACCAATGGCCGCGTCTCGCTGGAGCAGCGGGTGCGTGGGGCCTGGGAGGAGGATGATGAGTGGCAGGATTGATCGTGAAAAGCCCCTACCTCAAGTGCGGTGGCGGCAGTTCCGTCAGCGGCTATCTGCGGTACATCGGCACGCGGGAACGGGTGGAGATCCTCCCGGATGACCGTCCACCCACCCGGAAACAGGAGCAGCTCATCTCCAAACTGACAAAAGATTTCCCGGAGGCCAGGGAGCTGGGCGAGTATTCCGACTACAAAGGCAAGCCCACCAAGGCCAATGCCTCTGTCTTTATCACCCGAGCACTGGAGGAAAACTGGTCTCAAGTACAGCAGTCAGACGGCTACATGAAGTACATTGCCACCCGGCCTCGCGCGGAGCGGCTTGGTGACCACGGGCTCTTTGGTGATGAGGAGACAGTGAATTTGGAGCAGGCCATGCAGGAGTTGGATCAGTACAA
Source organism: uncultured Oscillospiraceae bacterium (assembly GCA_944385665.1). Lineage (GTDB taxonomy): Bacteria > Bacillota > Clostridia > Oscillospirales > Oscillospiraceae > Lawsonibacter. Next base: position 1,888 of record CALWYB010000083.1, on the reverse strand, counting down.
CGGGAATGTGTGGACGCATATTCTCTCCCTGAAGCGGGAAGATGCCGCGCGTCTTGGCTATGACAACGCCAAAGCGTGGCGGAACCTGCTCCGCGCCAACCGCAATGAAATCGCCGCCGCCATGAATATCCAACCCAACCACTTCCGCTGGTATGCTGCCTTCCACGATGAGGGCAAGCATCCCCATGTCCACATGATGGCGTGGTCAACACAGCCGGGAGAAGCGTACTTGACGCGGGATGGTATCCGCAATATCAAATCCGCGCTCACCAATCAGATATTCAAACAGGAGATGCTCCACACCTACGAACAGAAGTCGCAGTCCCGGGACGAACTGGTGCGGGAGGCCCGCCGCGCGATCCGGCAGCTCACCCGGGAGATGGCGCAAAGCATCTGTACGGCTCCTGAGATTGAGCAGAAGATGGAACAGCTGGCCGGACAGCTGGAGACGGTCAAGGGCAAAAAGTCCTATGGCTACCTTCCCAAGTCCGTGAAGAAAACCGTGGATGAGGTAGTGGACAAGCTGGAGGAGCTGCCAGTGGTTCGGGCGTGCTACGACCAGTGGTGCAGGCTCCAGGGCGAGGTGGAGAGTTACTACCACGACAAACCCAGAGAACGGAAAAAGCTGTCCCAGGAGAAAGAGTTCCGGCAGATCAAAAACGCTGTCATCCAGGAGGCGGAGCGCATCCGGCTGGGTGAGATCTCCTTCGAGGAGGATGACTTGGCTGAGCACGACGAGCCCGAACCGGCACATGATGAGTCCCAAGCCTGCCGGGAGCTGTGGCGCATCATTCGGAACGAGGACATTTCTCTGGACTACCGTGACCGGGCGGTGGAGAAGCTGGAGCAGGTGGCGGAGCGCGGCGACGCCTATGTCCAATACCGGATGGGGCAGCTCTATCGGGACGGCCCTCTGCTGATACCGGACAACCATAAGGCAAAGAACTGGCTCACCCAGGCGGCGAGACAAGGTCTGCCGGAAGCACAGTACGCCCTTGGCAAGCTGCTTCTCTCCGACGATTGGGAGGTGCGGGACCCGGACGAGGGCATCCGCTGGCTGAAACAGGCGGCGGAAAACGGAAGCCACTTCGCCGCTTACCGCCTGGGCAAAGAGTATCTGGAGGGAAACACCGTCAGCAAGGACACCACAAGAGCGGCGGATTGGTTCACCAAATCAGCAGAGGCGGGCAACCAGTACGCCCAGTATATGCTGGGCAAGCTGTGCCTGACGGGACAGAGCCTCCCAAGGGACCAGGCCCAGGCGATGGCGTGGTTCAGCCGCTCCGCCGCCCAGGGAAATCCGTATGCTCAGTTCTTCCTGGAGCAGCAAAACAATCTCCGTCCACCCTCTGTCATGCTGGCGGTCACTCAGCTGCTCTACCACATGAGCCGGATCTTTGAGGACAACTCTGTGCCGTCCGCCATCCCAGTAGGCCAGCAGGTGGATCGAAAACTCAGGCGGAAGATCCAGGAGAAGAAGATCGCTATGGGCCACAAGCCGGACGACCATGAGGAGGAGCAGTGGCCTGAGATGACCATGTAAGCGGCGCAGAAAATGAGGCGCAAAACAAAGAATAAAATCCCTTCCGCCGGAAGGGTAGAAAGGAATCTGATGAAACGATCCAAATACAGCTCGTTCAACGAACTGCCCCTGATGCTGACCGTGCAGGATGTGGCCGATGTGCTGGGCATCGGGCTGGCCCACGCCTACGAGGTGGCCCACCGGCAGGATTTTCCCACCATCACCCTGGGCAGCCGGATCATCGTCCCCCGTGACAAGTTCATGGCGTGGATCGATGAGCAGGCGGCCAAAAAGACGGAAATATTTTAGTGGCTATTTCAAAGATTCTGTGGTATTTGTTTGTGTTGCAATAAGCGCCCGCAGGCG
>CALWYB010000082.1 GCA_944385665.1 uncultured Oscillospiraceae bacterium | reverse complement strand
TTCGCCGGGATCTTTGACCGGCGTGGAACCGGAAGGACGCAGCAGGCCCGCCGGGAGAAGGCCAGAGACATGTTCCGCCCCGAGGGGATCACTCTGGACTTCGGCAGCGGCCCACACCGCTATGTGGCTTTTGAACGCTCCGCCAGCATGAGCCGTCAGTCTCGTCTCTCCTTTATCCGGGCGGATCTGTATGAGCCCATGCGCCAGCGGATCATGCTGAACATGGAACTGGATCGCTGCCAGCTCAGCAAACTCTACGCCTACAATGGTCTCATGTTCTCCAGTGGAACCCGGGTGGACGGCATCCGCATTGACAAAAATCACCGGGTCATCGTCATAGACAATCCAACCAAGAGAGTGGAGCGAGCCCCTGTCATCACCCTGCGGGAAGACAGAGAGCCGGGAACCTTCTACCGGGCAGATACACTGGAAGATCTGGACATCACCTGCTTTGACGGCGTGGGCCTCATCTCCAAAGAGTATGCGGAGGTGGTGGACAAGGCCTGCTGCGGCAGCCACACCCACACCTCCTTCCAGATCCGTATGCCCTACATCAAGGGAATGCTCCATCAGGTGGATTTCAAAGATTTTTTGAAGAGAAGCGGTACCCAGAGCATCGTAGATATTTGGGGCAAGGCGCACCCTGTTCGCAGTGTGGACATCATCCTCACCCGCAGTCAGTTCAAGGCCTACGGATGGCTGCGGGAGAACGGTATGACCTGGGAGGACTACTGGGACGCCTTCCGGGACTACAATCACGCCCTGTACATTACCAACCTGAGCAAGACGGAGCCGGAGAAACTGGTAGAGCTCAACTATCAATTTCTCTCCACTCTCTCCATTCAGCCGGAGGAGTTTCGCCCCGCCGATCTGCCGGAAGGCTGGGATCACAGTCCAGAGGATGATCCCCGGCAGTGGCTGACCAAGGCCACCGAGGCGGCCTACTATAACTTTCGTGCCAATGAGGCATATCAGCAGGAATACTTTCGTAAGGGCCTGAGCCAGCCCAGGGGAAGCCGCGCGCACATCATGGCCCGGGTGTTGGAGAAGAACCCGAAGTTTATCCGCGAGCCTATTTACGTGGAACAGCTGGACGGACAGGCCCGAAAGATCCTCCGAGGCTACGCCGTTGGGCGGTTGCTGGTGCCGGGAGACAACCGATTCCTCTCCGGTGATCTGCTGGAACTGCTGCGGCAGTTAATTGCGCCCCGTGTGTTTCAATTGCCCGGTGAGCGGGACTTCTGCAATCAGGTGATGGGAGATTTCTTTGCGGAGGATAGCTTCTTTGCCCCCGGCGCAGCCTATGACCACGAGGACAGCTGTACTCTGCTCCGCAATCCCCACATCGCCCGGAACGAGGAATTGCAGCTGTCGGTATATCCAGAGGGAGACGCACTGCGCCAGCATTACCTGGGCCACCTCACCGATGTGGTCATGGTGTCTGCTGACAGTTTGGCGGCGGAGCGGCTGGGCGGCGCAGACTACGACGGCGACCTCATCAAGACCATTGCCGATCCCATTCTGAACCGCTGTGTGAAGCGGAATTATGACTACGATATCCACCAGCAGCTCTCCAACAACGCCAACCTGCCCCTGCTGAAAATTCCATCCTTATCCGCACCCAAGTCCAACACCAACGACTGGCAGGCCCGGTTTCAGACAGTGGAGAACACCTTTGCTGCCCGCATTGGACAGATCTGCAACGCCGCCCTGGACCGCAGCGTCATCGCCTATAACGACCACGCCGACCCGGAGGAGCGCAAGCGGTGCCGCCGGGACTTGGAGGCTCTGGCCATCTACAGCGGACTGGAGATCGACGCGGCCAAGACCGGTGTGCGGCCCAACCTGGATGAATTTCTGGGTGGGCGGAAGGTGAAGCGCACTCCTTTCCTCCAGTACAAATATCTGTTGGAGCGCGCGGAGGAGCGCCGCCGCGCTTGGTATGAGCCCACCCACCGTGAGCGGCTGGAGACCTTCTTTGCCGGGATCGACTGGGACCAGGTGGACTCCCCGGTGGAGCGTCTGCCCTGGCTGGCCCGCCAGCTGGAGCGCAACACGCCGAAGGTTCAGGAGAAACCGGCAAAGGACGGCGAGTTATTCACTTTCGCCCAGGAGCGAAACTGGAAGAGGCAGCTGGATGAGAAAACACTTTCTTCTGTTTCTGCCTTGCTGTGGGACTACGAGCACTGCCTCTCCCGCATCCGGGCCTGCCGCACCCCCGCCAAGGGACAGCAGCGGAAAACGGACATTGACCGCATCCTCTACGCCAGAGGACAGGAAGAAGTCTACGACAGCGACGAACTGTATGCTTTCTTCCAGCAGCTTTCATCGGAGCGTATTTCTACTTTGAGAAAGACGATTGTGGATCAGCAGTGGCACCTGTTGACAGAAGCACAGAGAGAAACATTCCTACGGGAGTGGCTGCCGGAGGGAGCCAACTACTACGACCTCCTGACCGACTTCCGCCACGGCGGGTTCCGCATGTTGGGGGATCTGGTCTGCGACATGGACGATCTGGAGACAGCACGGGAACGGAAGCAGCTCCGTCGCCCGGCGGATTCCCCGGCCTTCCAGAAGATGATGGAGGCCTATCTGTCTGCTCCCTTCAGCGGCAATGAGCGGGCCGTGGTGTCCAAGGTCTGCCGCAAGCTGCTGAACAAGATCGTCCGGCCCAGCCTGGCGGTACCCTATGT
>CALWYB010000081.1 GCA_944385665.1 uncultured Oscillospiraceae bacterium | reverse complement strand
GCCTCCATCCTGTTGTTTTCATCCCTCTGGAGCGATCTTGACGGCGGCAGATATACCCTGCAGGCAGACTACTATTTCGCAAGTTCTCTTGACACGGAGGAACCTGAATACCGGCAGGCACTTGACCTTTTGTTAAAACCTCTGGATCGTCCTCTGATGGACGGGATTTCCAACGAGGTATGGAGTGCCCAGCTGCTGGAAGAGGCCACGGGACTGGAACTGCTTTTTACTCTGACCGATCCAGACACGCTGTACCTCCAGGAGCATTACCAGCACAATGGCTCCCCGGCAGTCCGAACCGCCGTCTATGAGCGAGAATATAGCTTCTTCCCGGAAATTCTGCAACTTGCTTTGTATGAGGAGCCGTCTGACAGCCTGATTTTCTACTGGACCAACCCGCCGGAGGAGGTCTGTACGCCGCTGGAGGCGATGGCCGTCACAAAGCTGGAGGAAAAGGGACTTGACAAGCTGCTGTTGGTGGGACGCTGTTATGAAACGCAGATCCAGTTCTGCACAGGTGAGGGAATCTGGGATGAGGACGGAATCCTCCTGGATTGGGTGACAGATGAAACGCTGTACGACGGGACCATCGGCATGGACGAACCCCTTTGGTTTTCTCTGACGATCCCCGAAGGAGTGCCCAATCTGTGCCTGCACATGAAGCGCTTCTGGGATGATTCCTGGTATCTCTGGCCCATCACCGATACCGACGGATACCTTGTAAACGGATGGATCTTCCTGACACCGTAGCCAAATAAAACAAGAGAGGAGATTATACTATGGGACTGATCAAAGCTGCATTTGGAGCTGCCGGCGGCGTAATGGCCGACCAGTGGAAGGAATTCTTCTACTGTGAAGCTCTTCCCGCGGATGTACTGGCCGTCAAGGGAAAGAAGAAGGTCACGGGCCGCTCCAGCAACACCAAGGGAGATGACAACATCATCACCAACGGCTCTATCATCGCGGTGGCCAACGGCCAATGTATGCTCATCGTGGAGCAGGGCCAAATTGTGGATATGTGCGCCGAGCCGGGCGAGTATACTTACGACACTTCCACAGAACCCAGCCTCTTTACCGGCGATCTGGGAGAATCCATCAAGGGCGTGTTCCAGAACATCGGCAAGCGCTTCACCTTCGGCGGCGAGGCGCCCAAGGATCAGCGGATTTACTATTTTAACACCAAGGAACTCACCGGCAACAAGTACGGCACCCCCAGCCCCGTTCCCTTCCGGGTGGTGGACCAGCGGGCGGCTATCGATATGGACATCGGCATCCGCTGTTTCGGCGAGTACAGTGTCCGTTTGACAAACCCCATGCTGTTTTACAAAAACGTCTGCGGCAACGTCACCGAGGACTTCAAGACAGAGCAGATCGCAGGGCAGATGAAAACGGAACTCCTGACCGCTCTCCAGCCCGCCTTTGCCAAGATTTCAGACATGGGCATCCGCTACTCCGCCCTCCCCGGCCATACCCTGGAGCTGGCCGAGGCCCTCAATGAGCAGCTCTCCTCCCGCTGGCGTGACCTGCGGGGCATCGAGATCGTCTCCTTCGGCGTCTCCAGTGTCAAGGCCAACGAGGAAGACGAGCAGATGATCAAAGAGATGCAGCGCAACGCGGCCTTTATGGATCCCAGCCGGGCGGCGGCCCATCTGGTGGGTGCCCAGGCCAGTGCCATGCAGTCGGCAGCAAGCAACCCCAATGCCGGTCCCGCCATGGCCTTCATGGGTATGGGAATGGCCGGACAGATGGGCGGCATGAACGCCCAGAATCTCTATCAGATGGGCGCTCAGCAGCAAGCCCAGCCTGTTCCTCCCACGGTCCCCGCGTCTGCCGCCCCCAGCGGCTGGACCTGTTCCTGCGGACAGAGCGGCATCACCGGCAACTTCTGTCCCAACTGCGGCAGCAAAAAGCCAGAGCCCAAGCCGGCAGCAGAGAACTGGCTGTGTGCCTGCGGTGCGACTGCCACCGGAAAGTTCTGCCCGGAGTGCGGCAAGCCCAAGCCTGCCGTGGACGGCTGGATCTGTTCCTGCGGTACAGTGAACAAGGGAAAATTCTGTGCCGAGTGCGGGGCGAAAAAGCCTGCTGGTGTCCCCCAGTACAAGTGCGACAAATGTGGCTGGGAACCTGACGACCCCACCCATCCGCCTAAGTTCTGCCCGGAGTGCGGCGATCCCTTTGATGACGGCGATCTCCAGGGATGAAACCAAGCCGAAGGGCCGCAGGGCTTTGCACCGCAGCTCTGGCCCTAAGCCTGCTGTTTGCAGGAGTTCTCTATCAAAAGCAGCAAGGGGGCAGTTCACCGGTGCAGAAGCCCGGTACATTGAACGGCGTCATGTACAGCTATTCCGGCGGCATGACAGTCCGAAACGACTTCTTTATCTGGCTTTCCCCGAATGCCATCGTGGAAACCTTCTATTACCCGGAGGAGCCGCCCAAGGGCGTGGGCTGGCATGAGCGCTTCGAAAAAGAGAATGTCCCCATCTCTGCCGAGCAGTGGACCGATGTGGAGCAGGTTGTGCTGGAACTCTACCCCCTGATGGAGCCGAAGCCGGAGCGCAGGAGCGGAATTTTGGGCAGCCTGGCAAACTGGCTTGGAGCGGTGGATGAGAGCAGCTCGTCCAGTATCACCCTCATCTGGGACACAGGAGAGGGCGAGCAGAAAATCCGGTATTCCTCTCCGGATGATGACCGTATCCACACATTGACTGCTTTGCTGAAGGAGCTGGCCGACCCCATCGGGCGGGAGATCCCCCGCTATGACCCGTAGCATAGAACTATCCATAACATACAAACCAATTTAAAAAACAGGAGGTATGACAGATGAAGGGGCAGAAGATTTTGAAAATTACATCCATTCTCATGATCATCGGCGGCGTGATCGCTGTGGTCGTAGGCGTGCTCGCCATTCTCGGCATCAGCGCTCT
>CALWYB010000080.1 GCA_944385665.1 uncultured Oscillospiraceae bacterium | reverse complement strand
GAGGACGTGCAGAACATCGTGGAGCAGGAGAAGCCCTGGGGCGCCGTGGTCCAGTTCGGCGGACAGACCGCCATCAAGCTGGCCAAGGCTCTCACCGATATGGGCGTGCAGATCCTGGGCACCTCCTCCGACGGCGTGGACGCCGCCGAGGACCGGGAGCGCTTTGACGAGATCCTTCAGAAGTGCGGCATCCCCCGTGCCAAGGGCCGCACTATCTTCACCACCCAGGAGGCCCTGGACGCCGCCCACGAGCTGGGCTACCCCGTGCTGGTGCGTCCCTCCTACGTGCTGGGCGGCCAGGGCATGGAGATTGCCTACACCGACCGCAACATTGAGGACTTCATGCGCATCATTAACATGACCGTTCAGGAGCACCCCATCCTCATCGACAAGTATCTGATGGGCCGGGAGCTGGAAGTGGACGGCGTGTTCGACGGGGAGGATATCCTCATCCCCGGCATCATGGAGCACGTGGAGCGTGCCGGTGTTCACTCCGGCGACTCCATCGCCGTGTATCCTCCCATCAACCTGGAGGAGAAGCACCGCCAGCTCATCCTTAAGCACACCAAGAACATGGCCCAGCACCTGGGCGTCATCGGCCTCATTAACGCCCAGTATATCCTCTACAACGACGATATCTATGTTATCGAGGTCAATCCCCGCTCCTCCCGTACCATCCCCTATATCTCCAAGGTCACCGGCGTGCCCATCATCGATCTGGCCACCAAGGTCATGCTGGGCCAGAAGCTGAAGGACCTGGGCTACGGCACTGGTCTGTACCCCGAGGCCAAGTACTATGCCGTCAAGGCCCCCGTCTTCTCCTTCGAGAAGCTCACCGACGTGGACACCGGCCTTGGTCCGGAGATGAAGTCCACCGGCGAGGTGCTGGGTCTGGCGGAGACCTATCCCCAGGCTCTGCTGAAGGCCTTCAAGGGCGCCGGCCTGAAGGTGCCCAAGCGGGGCAGCCGGGTCATCGTCACCGTCAAGGACGAGGACAAGGCGGAGATGGTGGGCATCGCCCGGGGCTTTGAGGAGATGGGCATTGAGATCTATGCCACCTCCGGTACCTGTGACGCCCTCACCGCAGCGGGTATCGAGTGTCACCGGGTCAACCGTGTCTCCCAGGCCCACCCCAACATCCTGGACATGATCGCCTCCGGCACTGTGGATATGATCATCAATACCCCCACCAAGGGCCGCAAGCACGACAGCGACGGCTTCAAGATCCGCCGCTCCGCCGTGGAGCACAGCGTCTCCTGCGTCACCGCCATCGACACCGCCCGTGCGGTGCTCACCGTGCGGGAGCAGAGCCGCAGCGTGGACCTGAAACCCATCGACATCACCAAGATCTAAGGCGATTTTCGCTGAAAACTCAATTCCCCCGGCGACCAACCTCGCCGGGGGATGGGTCTTTTATCCAGCAGGCCGATTTTTGGACAGAAAAAAACCACACCCTTGGGTGCGGCCTTTCAAACGCTTTGTATGATTACCGCTCGCTGGCGGATACGTCCTGATTTTCGTAGATCAGATCCTCCAGATCGGCGGATGCGTCCCAATGAAAGTCCATTCTGTTCCCTCCTTTCCTCTTGCATGGTTCCAGTATAGTCCCTTCCCTAAGAGGGTACAAGGAACTGCGGGTAAAACATTTGTAAAACCTGGGCAAAACGTCCAGCGTAAGAAAGGAAGTTGTTATGTCCCATCAGACCGTGATTGTTCTGGATTTCGGCGGCCAGTATAACCAGCTCATTGCCCGCCGGGTCCGTGAGTGCAATGTGTACTGTGAAGTCAAGCCCTACACCACCCCTCTGGCCGAGCTGAAGGCCATGAATCCCATCGGGATTATCTTTACCGGCGGCCCCAACAGTGTCTATCTGGAGACCTCTCCCCATGTAGATCCTGAGATCTTCACTTGGGGTGTGCCCATCCTGGGCATCTGCTACGGCTGCCAGCTGATGGCCCATTCCCTGGGCGGTCAGGTCACCGAGGCTCAGGACGACTCCGCCCGGGAGTACGGCAAGACCCAGACCTACTACGACACCAGCTGCAAGCTGTTTCAGGGCCTGCCTCAGGCGGGTATCTCCTGGATGAGCCACGGCGACTACATGGCCAAGGTGCCTGAGGGCTTTGCTCTTACCGCCCACTCCGATGCTTGCCCCAACGTGGCCATTGCCGACGAGAAGCGGGGCTTCTACGGCGTGCAGTTCCACCCCGAGGTGAACCACACCGAGAACGGCATCGCCATGATCCGCAATTTCCTCTATGAGGTGTGCCATGCCGCCGGCGACTGGACCATGGAGGACTACTGCAAGACCGCCATCGCTCAGGTCCGGGAAAAGGTGGGCAGCGGCAAGGTGCTGCTGGCACTCAGCGGCGGCGTGGACTCCTCTGTGGTGGCCGCTCTGCTGGCCGAGGCGGTAGGCAATCAACTCACCTGCGTGTTCGTGGACCACGGCCTCATGCGCAAGGACGAGGGCGACGAGGTGGAGCAGGCCTTCTCCAAGTGGGATATCAACTTTGTCCGGGTGGATGCCGAGCAGCGCTTCCTGGGAAAGCTGGCCGGTGTGTCCGACCCCGAGCGCAAGCGTAAGATCATCGGCGAGGAGTTCATCCGCGTCTTTGAGGAGGAGGCTAAGAAGATCGGCAAGGTGGACTTCCTGGCCCAGGGTACTATTTATCCCGACGTGATCGAGTCCGGTGCCGGTGACGCCGCCGTCATCAAGAGTCACCACAATGTGGGCGGCCTGCCCGACTATGTGGACTTCCAGGAGATTATCGAGCCCCTGCGCATGCTGTTCAAGGACGAGGTCCGGCAGCTGGGCCGGGAGCTGGGTCTGCCTGAGTACCTGGTGTCCCGCCAGCCCTTCCCCGGTCCCGGTCTGGCCATCCGTATCATTGGTGAGATTACCAAGGAGAAGGCGGACATTCTGCGGGAGGCCGATTTCATCTTCCGGGACGAGATCGCCAAAGCAGGGGAGGACAAGAACCTCAACCAGTACTTTGCGGTGCTCACCAACACCCGCTCCGTGGGCGTCATGGGCGATGGCCGTACCTACGACTATACCCTGGCTCTCCGGGCTGTGACCACCAGCGACTTTATGACTGCTGACTGGGCCCGTATCCCCTACGAGGTGCTGGACAAGATCTCCGTGCGCATTGTCAATGAGGTGCAGGGCGTGAACCGTATCTGCTACGACATCACCAGTAAACCCCCCGCAACCATCGAGTGGGAAT
>CALWYB010000079.1 GCA_944385665.1 uncultured Oscillospiraceae bacterium | reverse complement strand
GTCACCGCCATGAGCGCCGAGGCCAGCGATATGTCCTCCTGGCTGCTGATGGGCCTGCCCGGCGTGGCCTACCTCACCGGCCTGGCAGAAGCCAGCTGGACCGCCATCGGTCTGGCCGTCGGTACCTACTTAAACTGGCTGATCGTGGCCCGGCGCATCCGCCGCTACTCCCACCGTCTGGACGCCATCACAGTGCCCCAGTTCTTCTCCAAGCGCTGGGGAGATGACCGGTGCCTGCTGTCCGCCATCTCCGCCCTGGTTATCATCGTCTTCTTTATCCCCTACACCGCCTCCGGCTTCTCCGCCTGCGGCAAGCTGTTTTCCACCCTGTTCGGCATGGACTATGTCACCGCTATGCTGATCTCCGCCGCCGTCATCGTGATCTACACCGTCATGGGCGGATTCCTGGCCGCCTCCTTCACCGACCTCATCCAGTCCATCATCATGACGGTGGCTCTCATCGTGGTGCTGGGCTTTGGCGTCACCCAGGCCGGCGGCCTGGACGCAGTGATGGAGAACGCCCGCTCCATGGCGGGCTATCTGTCCCTGGACCGCATCCACGACCCCGCCACCGGCGGCTCCAATCCCTACAGCCTGCTTACCATCTGCTCCCTGCTGGCCTGGGGGCTTGGCTACTTCGGCATGCCCCACATCCTGGTGCGCTTTATGGCTATTGAGGACGAGAAGAAGCTGAAGCTGTCCCGCCGGGTGGCCTCCTCCTGGGTAGTCATCTCCATGGGCGTGGCCATCTTCATCGGCCTGGTGGGCAATGCCATGACCAAAGCCGGCGCTATGGTCCACCTGGATGACGCGGAAACCATCATCGTAAATATCGCCAGCCTCATCAGCCAGTACGGCGCGATCCCCGCACTGCTGGCCGGCGTGATTCTGGCCGGCATCCTGGCCGCCACCATGTCCACTGCCGACAGCCAGCTGCTGGCCGCCTCCTCCTCCATCTCCCAGGACCTGGGCAGCGACTTTCTGAAGAAGAACCTCTCCGGCAAGCGGGGCATGATCGTAGCCCGGACGGTGATGATCCTCATTGCCCTCATTGCCGCCTTCCTGGCCCGGGACCCCGACAGCTCCGTGTTCCGGGTGGTGTCCTTCGCCTGGGCGGGCTTCGGCGCCGCCTTCGGTCCCACCATGCTGATGGCCCTGTTCTGGAAGCGCTCCACCAAGTGGGGTGCCCTGGCCGGCATGATCGTGGGCGGCGTGATGGTCTTTGTGTGGAAGTTCCTCATCGCCCCCATGGGCGGCGTGTGGGCCATCTACGAGCTGCTGCCCGCCTTCCTGTGCGCCCTGGTGGCCATCGTCGTGGTCTCTCTGCTCACCCCCAAGCCCGATGATTCGGTGCTGGAGATGTTTGAGGCCGTGAAAAAATAATTCCAAGCAACAAGAAAGCCGTGGGGCCAAGCTCCACGGCTTTCTTTTATTATAAGGATAACTTAGAAGGACACGCCCTGCCAGATCATGGCGTCGCACACCTTTTCAAAGCCGGCGATGTTGGCGCCCATCACCAGGTTGCCCGGAGCCCCGTAGTCCTTGGCGGCCTTGTCGATGTTGTGGTAGATGTTCACCATGATCTCCTTCAGGTGCTTATCCACCTCTTCAAAGGACCAGGCCATCCGCATGGAGTTCTGGCTCATTTCCAGACCGGAGACCGCCACGCCGCCGGCGTTGGCCGCCTTGGCGGGGCCAAAGAGGATGCCGTGGTCCTGGAGATACTTGGTGGCCTCCAGGGTGGTGGGCATGTTGGCGCCCTCGGCTACGGCGATGCAGCCGTTCTCCTTCAGCGCGCGGGCTCCCTCAATGGGCAGCTCGTTCTGAGTGGCGCAGGGGAGGGCGATGTCACAGGGGACCGTCCAGATGCCTCTGGGGTCCTCCACATACTTGGCAGTGGGCACGTAGTCCACGTAGGTCTTGATCCGGTCCCGCTTGACCTCCTTGATGAGCTGGATGGTGCGGTAGTCAATGCCGTTCTCATCCACGATGTAGCCGTTGGAATCGCTCATGGCCACCACCTTGGCCCCCAGCTGGGTGGCTTTCTGGTTGGCGTAGGTAGCCACGTTGCCGGAGCCGGAGATCACCACCCGTTTGCCCTGGAAGGAGGTATTGCGCTCCCGGAGCATCTCCTGGGTGAAGTAGCACAGGCCGAAGCCGGTGGCCTCGGGACGGGCCAGGGAGCCGCCGGAGCTGGGGGCCTTGCCGGTGAGCACCCCGTTGAACTCATTGCGGATGCGCTTGTACTGGCCGAACAGATAGCCGATCTCCCGGCCGCCCACGCCCATGTCGCCGGCGGGCACGTCGGTGTCGGGTCCGATGTGGCGCTGCAGCTCGGTCATGAAGGACTGGCAGAACCGCATAATTTCGTTGTTGCTCTTGCCCTTGGGGTCGAAGTCGGAGCCGCCCTTGCCGCCGCCCATGGGCAGGCCGGTAAGGGAGTTTTTGAAAATCTGCTCAAAGCCCAGGAATTTGATGACCGACAGGTTCACGCTGGGGTGGAAGCGAAGGCCGCCCTTGGAGGGACCGATGGAGGTGGAAAACTGCACCCGGTAGCCCCGGTTGACTTGGATCTTGCCCCGGTCGTCCACCCAGGACACCCGGAACAGCAGGCTGCGCTCGGGCTCCACCAGACGCTCGATGATGCCCATATCCTCCAGCTCGGGCCGGCGCTCAAACACCGGCTCCAGAGAAGTCAGCACTTCCTGCACCGCTTGCAAAAATTCCTTCTGCTCGCTGTACCGTCCGCACAGGTCCTGGTATACGTTTTGCAGATACCCATTCTTGATCGCCATAAGTGTTTCCTCCCTTAATGTGACCGCGCCGGCCTACATCTCTTGCGAGGCGCCGGGCAAGTCGTTTGTGATTCCAGATTATAGCAGTGGCCTTTCTTTTTTGCAAGTTTACTCATTTTATCCTGCATTTTCATAAATTTTAAGGATTTTGCCCGGTTGTTCCCTTTAGATATTCTAATTTTTCATATTTTATATTCTATTTTTGAATGTTGAAAATAATTTTCTTCCCTTGTCCTTCCGTTTTCTTCATATCACCTAAATTTTTCTGAGCTGCTATTCATTCTTTTGTGCAGATTTTACGCTGTAAAGAAGTAAAGTCCCGGTTCCTCCCCATTCCCTTATGCTACGCTCCCGTTGACCCTCTCAGAACAAAAAAATTCCCCGCCGCAGATGCGGCGGGGAATTTTTCCGTTTTTATGGGGCTCAGGCCTTGCGGATGATGCCCATAGGAGTGGACTCGCTGGACTGACCCAGGGGGTTATCGCCCAGAATCTTGGCGATGTAGTCCATGGAGGGCTCCTTCTCAGAGAAGCCCAGGATGTTGGCGCCCAGGTCGTTGATGTCCACGATGGCCACCGGGTGACCCAAGGCGGCGGCTAGCTTCTTGGAGGTGCCCATGGGGTCGGCGGGGGTGAGGACCACGTAGTGGTCATAGGGCGGGATGGTGCCCTCGGTGGGGCCGTCGATGCCCCGGGCCTTGGAGCCGGCCACAATATAGAACCAGCCCTTCTTGCCCAGGATCTTGCCGATCACACTGCAGAAGGCGGCAAACAGGATGCGGAGGGTACCGCACTCCTGGAGGGCCATCTCCATGGTCTCGGGGATGCCCAGGCCGATGCCGGCGGGGGTCTTGGTCACATAGCG
>CALWYB010000078.1 GCA_944385665.1 uncultured Oscillospiraceae bacterium | reverse complement strand
AGACCATGAAATCGGGTAAAGGCTTTGGTGAAGCTGTCCGGCGAGTCGTAGCCGAATTCCAGCGCGATGTCGATGATTTTCCGGTCCGTCGTGAGGACCTCCAGCCCGGCGGCGGAGAGCCGGCGCTGGCGGATGTAGTCGCCCACCGTCATGCCGCACAGTATGGCAAATCCCTTCTGAAAGTAGAAGGGGGACAAGGCCGCCTGCTGCGCGATCTCCCGGATGGTCAGCTCCTCCCGGAGATGTTTCTCGATATACTGGATCGCCTGATGAATGCTTGTTACCCAATCCATTGATCACACCGTCCTTCTGTCCTCCAGCATATCGGAAAGCAACGGACTCTGCCCGATTTTCCGTGCTCATATTTGTCCGGTGGCGTTGTCACAGCACCGCTCTTGGGACCGACCTTCCGGAAAAAACCTTATGCTTTTTTCCGCGTCAGAAACACGCCGACCAGTGCCGCAATCAGGACAAAGGGTGCCAGACGGACAAAGCCCCATTCAAAGGCATGGATGGCCACGCCCATGACGGCAGTTTCCGGGGCACTGTAATCCCAGCCCAGGTAAGGGCTGTTCACCACGGCCAGGACTGCGGCCACGGCCAGAGTACCCACACAAACTGCGATGAACAGCCAGTGGAAAGCCGAGCGCCGCATGGCCTTTCTCCGGGCAAACTGTAAATTGATGATCTCCAGTTTTTCCGAGAGGGCTTTTATGGTGTCAACCTCCGACTCTGTCACCGTCTCCCCCAGCAGGGTGCTGACAGGCGTCTCCAGGGCCGCCGACAAAGCAATCAAAAGATCGGAGTCCGGGACGGACAGCCCTTGCTCCCATTTGGAGATGGTCTGCCGCACCACATTCAGTTTCACAGCAAGGTCCTGCTGGGAAAGTCCCTTTGATTTTCGAAGTGCTTTGATGTTTTCATTGAGCATATGGGCTCACTCCTTTCGGCCCCCATTGTAGAGAAAGCGGCCCGTTGCCGCAAGCAACGCAAAGTAACAAGCCTTATTTTTGCAGTTCTCTCCGCAAATCGTCCAGATACAGCCTCTGCTGCCGCTTCAGATAGCCGGGGACAAAGGGGCGCATCCACCAGTGCCTGGCGTTGACGGTTTCGGTGCAATGGATCCGTGTGCCGCCCTCTGCCGTCTCAAAGATCCCCTCCCAGGAGCCGGACATGTTACCGTTCTCCATGGCAAAGGCCCAGCGCCGGAGGGGCTCGCAGGCCGTAACAGTGAAGTTCGTGGCATAGCCGCTCTTGGTGTACTCCACAAAGTGGGTTTCGTCCAGAACTTCCACCCGGGCCAAATCGCTGCGCCAGGCGGTATTTGTTAGGTCGGTCACCACTTGCCACACCCGTTCCACCGGGCAGGGGAAGTGGACGGTCACCCTGGAAGTCGGCATACGCTCACCCTTTCTTCGGTTTCTTGTTCAGCTTCAGGCTGATGCCCCGGCGGTCCGCCGCTTCCTGGAGGAGTTCCACAGCGGCCAGGGCCCGCTCCTTGATTGGTTGGTCTTCCAATTCCGGCCTGCCGTCCAGAACAGCTATTACGGACTGTAAATCTTCCAGGGGCAGGAGATACACTGCCGTGTTGAAAAGCGCCTTGCGGCGGCCGTCGTTGTAATGGGCCAGAAGTTTTTCCAAAATCGCTCGCTTTTCCTCCAACTGGGCCAGGTAGGCTTCCAGCCCAATCTCCCGGGCCAGGGCGATGTCCTGCTGCCGGTTTCGGTGGGGCAAAAAGGAATCCCCATCGTCGAAGCCCTCGTAGCGGGGACAGGGGTACTCCGGGCACTCGCAGCAGAACTGGATGCCGCCATGCTCCAGGGAGCACTTGGCCAGGGCGCAGTTCTGATTGCCTGCTCCGCCGCCGCAGCCGGGACAGTAGCCGCCCAGACGCATGGAGCACAGGGCGCAGTTGAGACCACACAGGGAGAAGCGGGTTTCTGTACGGGTAAAACCTTTCATGCCGTTCCCTCCCTTAGAACCACAACGCCTGTTCTTCCCGGAATACCGGGTTTTCCCCCTGGGCGTAGGGATCGTAGCGATTTTCGTTGCAGCCGAATTCCTGCAAAAAGCAGATCTGTCCCGCCTCATTCCAGTGAATAAGGGAGAGGCCGTCAAAACTCTGGACTGTGCCGTCAGTCATAGCGCACTGGAAGGACCACTCCACCACGGTCTGATTCTCTTTGTGAAAATATTGCCGGATGTCCCAGCGCTGTACCGTTCCCCGGGTGTTCCACTCGTCAAACCACAGTTTGATCTTCCCACTGCCGTGATACTCCGGCCCCCAACTCTCGATGTAGACGGCATCCGGGGCGAAGAGTTCCTCAATTCCCGTGTCCTGCTTGTCCAGCCACATGGAAAACCACTGCCGGATCCTACTTTCACGGTGTTTCTCTGCTTCCATATCCGGATTCTCCTGTTGCATCGCTTGGGCAGCATCCCAAAGCATCAAATATTCTGTATCTTTCTCTGCCACGATCTGGAATCCCGTCCGCTGATAGAGGTGCAGCGCTGGGTTTTCCCTCTGGACGGAGAGGGATGCCTGCTGATACCCATACTCACGGAGCAGAAGCAAAAGACCGTTCAGCAGCTGTGTCCCGGTGCCCTGTCCACGATACTCCGGCAGTAGCGAGATGGCCAAAGATGGCGTACTGCTGTCAATATGACCGTAGTCCTCCATAATGCGGCACCACGCCGCACCTATCACTTTTTTCTCAATCTCGCCTACCATGCAGTGGTCGCCGGGCCGTGTGCCGAAGTCCGCAATATAGATCTGCAGCTCCGGCAGATCCACTACCGACCGGGGCGGCGGCTCCACGCCTTCCGGGAGATAGATGGCCTGATAGAGAAACTCCCGCAGAAGGTCATGTTCCTCCGGGCGTATTTCGCGAATAATCGTGCTCATCTCTTTCCTCACTCTGTCCATTTGATGGGCTGCCGGATGACGGTTTTCAGCTTTTCCGGCTTGGTCCGCCGAACATCGCTCAAATAGATCTCGTGGTGAAACCGACCTTGGCTGAAATCCAGCCCGTAGCCCTGTTCCACGGCATACGCCTCCATGGCGGCCACGGTGGCGGGTTCGTCGTCATATGGACCGATGTGCATACACTGGACGCACAGCCCCTCCTCCCAGGAGAAGAATTCCACCGCGGAGAAGTCCCGCTGCTTTTTCTCCGCGGCCTCCCGGACGGCCCAGTCAAAGGCTTCTCTGGTCACAAAGTCCGGCAGGCGGATGAGGGAGATCCACCGGAAATCCACCTTGCGGGAATAGTCCACGCCCTGAGTATCCTCCTGCCACCAAAGCCCCTCCAGGGGCGGCACCACATAGTCAAAGTAGCCATCCAGACGGTGCTGTCCCATCTTGCTCATTTTGATGGTGTAGGCCACCGCGTAAAGCAGTTCCAGTGCCTGCTTGTAAACGCCACCCTCTTGATTGGGGTCGCCCTGGCCCCGTACCGCCAGGAAGTTCATGGCGGGCACCGTGACGATACCAGGTTTCTTAGGGGGCAGATAGAATTCTTTGTACTCTTTTTTATAGTCAAAGGCCACGGCTATTTCCTCCTTTTCTTTGGCTGGGACTGCAGGGTCAGGCAGGTGAGACGGGTGAGTGCGGTCATGGTGTCCCGGTCGTCCACATCTTCCACCCAGATATAATCCCTGGCCCCCTCATAGGGCGGGGCCTTGGGCAAATTGGGAAATGCCGCCTCGCCCGCCAGGGTGATTTTGATAAAAAGCTGGTCGCCGCAGATGACGGCGAAAAATATGTCGTCGCAGTAGAGGCCGTACTCGCCGAACATCTTTCGGCTGCGGATAGCACCCGCCTCCCGCAGCTGCTCAGCCACATAGTCCACGAAGTCCTGGTGAGAGGCCATATCAATTCCTCCTGTAACGGTTGGACAGTGTTTCGGTCAGTTTCCACAGTTGCTCCCGCAGTTCCTGCGGCTCCAGCAGCTCTGCCTTGTCCCCAAAGGTGAGCACCCAACTGAGCACGCTGTCGGCGTCGGGAAAGCCGCCGGTAAAGCGCAGCCGTCTGTCTGGTTCCACGGTGAAGCGATCCGCGCCGTACTCCTCCACCAGCCGCCAGCGGCAGCTGGAGTCGAAGAGAACGGTGACCTGATACTTGATCGGGAAGATCCGTTCCGGCTCCAGGTCGGGAAGCGGTGCAAAACGGGGCTCAAAGGGTTCTCCGGCGGTGAGCTCCGTCATGCGGTTGAGTTTGAACAGGCGGAAATCCCCACGCATCCGGCACCA
>CALWYB010000077.1 GCA_944385665.1 uncultured Oscillospiraceae bacterium | reverse complement strand
AGCACGGGGTTGGCCTCGGGCATGGCGGCCTTGTAGGCCAGCTGGGCGGCGGTCTTGAAGGCGATTTCGGAGGAGTCCACGGGGTGATAGCTTCCGTCATACAGCACGGCCTTCAGGTTCACCACGGGGTAACCGGCCAGAGGACCGTGGTTGCAGGCCTCCCGGAGGCCCTTCTCCACCGCGGGGAAGAAGTTCTTAGGCACGGAGCCGCCGAACACTTCCTCGGCGAAGACCATCTGCTCCTCCTCGGGGTTGGGCTCGAAGCGGATCCACACGTCACCGAACTGGCCGCTGCCGCCGGTCTGCTTCTTATGACGGCCCTGCTTGGAGACGGTCTTGCGGATCTTCTCACGGTAGGGCACGCGGGGCTTCTTCAGCTCGGTCTCCACGTTGAAGCGGGTCTTCAGCTTGGACACCAGCACATCCACCTGGATATCGCCGGCGGCGTAAATCACCATCTGGTGGGTCTCGGCGTTGTTGACGACGTTAAAGGAGGGGTCCTCCTCGTTGAGGCGGTTCAGGCCCTGAGCCACCTTGTCCTCCTGGCCCCGGGTCTTGGGGGAGATGGCCACGGAGTAGTTGGGCTCAGCAAAGGGGATGGGAGCCAGGGAGATGACCTTACGGGCGTCGCACAGGGTGTCGCCGGTCTTCACCTTCTCCATCTTGCCGATGGCGCCGATGTCGCCGCAGGAGAGCTCCTTGACCTCCTCGGCCTTCTTGCCCCGCATCTGATACAGGCGGCCCAGCTTCTCGTTGTTGCCGGTGCGGGAGTCCACCAGGGTTAGATCGGAGGTAATGTTGCCGGAGAGCACCTTGACGAAGGAGTATTTGCCGTACTGGTCGGAGACGGTCTTGAACACAAAGGCGCAGGGCACGCCGCCGGGGGCCACCGCAAACTCCTCCTTGGTGCCGTCGGGGGACACGCCCTTACGCATGTTGCCCTCGGCGGGGTTGGGCATCAGTTCCACGATGTTGTCCATCAGCATCAGGGAGCCCATGGTGTTGACGGCGGAGCCGCACAGCACGGGGAACAGGGACAGCTCCCGCACGCCCTGGCGCAGGCCCTGGATCATCTCAACATAGGTGAAGTCCTCGCCGGAGAAGAACTTATCCATGAACTCCTCGCTGGTCTCGGCCACGGACTCCTTCAGGGCGTCGTTGAACTCGGTGATGACCTCTTCCTTGCCCTCGGGGATGTCGATCTCCACGCGCTTGCCGTTCTGCATCTCGTAGGCGCGCTTGTTGAGCACGTCGATGATGCCGGTGACCTTCTTGTTCTCATCCCAGATGGGGACCACCACAGGGGCGATCTTGTTGCCGAAGCGCTCACGCAGGGCGTCGAAGGTGGCGTTGTAGTCGGAGTTTTCCTCGTCGGTCTTGGAGATATAGATGAAACGGGGCATATCCCGCTCTTCGCAATACTTCCAGGCCTTCTCCAGGCCCACGGAGATGCCGTCCTTGGCGGAGCAGACGATGATGGCCGCGTCGGCCACGGTGAGGGCCTGCATCACTTCGCCGGTGAAGTCGAATCCGCCCGGAGTATCCAGCACATTGATCTTACATCCCTTGTACTCCAGAGGGGCCACGGAGGTGGTGATGGAGATCTGACGCTTGATCTCCTCCTGATCGTAGTCGCACACGGTATTTCCGTCGGCGCACTTGCCCATCCGGTCGATGGCGCCGGTCATATACAGCAGGCTCTCCGTCAGGGCGGTCTTGCCGCTTCCGCTGTGGCCCAGCAGGCAGACGTTACGGATGTTTTGTACAGAATAGCTCATGGTTGATCCAACTCCTTGTCTTGAACATCTGTGACACATATGCACGGAGGATAATTTCCGGCATGTGGTACAATCCTGTTGGTTATTATAACGTAATATGCTGGTTATGGCAACTGTTTTTTTGGCGCGATTGCCCGTTCCGACCCGGTTCAAGCCGGGGTTTTCCCACCTTTTTTCGTGAAAAGTGCCCAAATAACGTCAAATTGTATAAATTCACAAAGAATATGAAAAGGGGCCCGGATTTCTCCGGGCCCCTCTGGCAGGATGTTCCGTTATGTTACCCCAGGCGCACGATACAGCTCTCGCTCCAGGGGGTGGGGGTGACGGTATAGTCCGCGCCCTCCTGGTCCAAAAGCCGGCACAGCTGCTCCAGCACCTGGCTGGTCACCGTGCAGCTCACGTTTCCCTCGCTGTCCACATCCCACTCATTCAGGGCGGGCAGCAGGGCGGACGCCCCGGTCGGCAGGGCATGGAGCACCAGCACCGTCTGGGTGGATGCCGTGGTCACCTGAGGCGTCTGGGCCTTGCTCTGGCCCTCCTGGGCCTGGGCGCTGCCGCTGCCATCCCCGGTGTATGGGGTGGCCTGCTGGGTCTGGCCGCTGCTCTGGTCCGGAACGTCGGGGGCCAGGTCGGCGGCGCGGGGCTGAGCGGCAGGGGACTGGACGGCGTTCTCCCCGGCCTGGCTCTGGTCCGTCTCCGGGCTGGACGTGGTCTCCTCCTGGCCGGCGGAACTCCCTGTCCCATCAGGCTGCTGGGCAGAGACGGCGCCCTGGCTGGCGGTGACCATGCTGTCATTTACATGGCTTCCCTGGGGGAGGACACGGTAGATTCCAATACAAAGGAGGGCGCAGGCTGCCAATCCCACCAAGGCCCGCACCTGCGGACGCCGCCGCAGCGGGATCACCTTGGGCTTCTCCTGCGACTCCGCCAGCACCTGATCCATGACACGCTGGGTAAAGCCCGCCGGAGCCGGAACCTCCTCCAGATTCTGAAGCGCTTCCTTCATCTGCGCCAGCTCCTCCTGCTCCTTGCGGCAGGACGGGCAGGCCGCCAGATGCTCCTCCAGCTCCCGCTCCTCCTCAGGGGAGAGGGGCTCATCCAACTGCCGGCTGAGCAGTTCCCAGGCATGCTCACACGAGATCACAGCCATCACCTCCGTTTCCTTTCTTCTCCTTGGGTAGACGCACCGGAGGCAAAAAAGTTCCCTTCCGCGGTCAAAATTTTTTTCAGGGCCAGGCGTGCCCGGGCAATCCGGGACTTCACCGTGCCCAGGTCCAGCTCCAGCGCCTGGCCGATCTCCTGATAGGACAGGCCGGACAGCTCCCGCATCACCAGGATCTCCCGCTGGTGGTCGGGGAGGCCCCGCAGGGCCTGTTCCACCGCCTCCCGGGCCATGTGCCGCTCAGTCTGGAGGGCGGGGTCGGCCTGGTGGTCGGCGGGTTCCCAGTCTCCCTCTCCCTCTTCTCCGGTGAGGGAGACCGCCTCCACCTCCCGGCGGCGTTTCCGGCGGCGGAGATGGTCGATGCAGGCGTTGCTGGCCAGGCGGTACACCCAGGTGGAGAAGCTGCTCTCCCCCTTGAAGGAGGGCAGCGCCCGCCAGGCGTTGAGGAAAGCCTCCTGGGCTGCGTCCTGGGCGTCCTCCGGGTCGCCCAGCATCCGCAGAGCCAGGGAGTACACCCGGTTCTGGTTGTCCACCACCAGCTGTTCAAAGGCCGTCTGATCGCCTGCTTTCGCCCGGGCAACCAGCTCCGGCTCGGTCATCTGCTCCACCTCCCCCCGCTTTCTTGAAAGAAAGCTTGGCAAAGAACTTTGTGCGAAACTGCGTTTCGCCTCTCGCCCGTCCTGTGCACTTCCCATGGTATAACATATCCCCTCGCCTACGGCCAGACTTTGTTATCATGCGCAGGGACAGATATCATCCGCCCCCGCCCACAGAACCGCCCCCCTGGCTGTGCCAAGCCAGGCGGTGTGCGTACAGCGCACTATCCACCAAATTTTACACGGTCAGGGCCCAGTGGCCCGGCGGCAAGGAGGACCAACCATTCAGATTTTGCCCGCCGGATGCAAGTGCCCAAGCAACAAGAAAGCGTCCCCCGTAGACTGGGGGGCCGGGGGAAAGGCGCCTGTGAGCACCCGCTGCGCGTAGGTGCTCACGAAGCCGTCCCCCGGCGATTCTTTGGTGACTTTCTGATCGTTCAGAAAGTCACATCCCTATGTCAAAAGTTACGTTAAATCTCTTAAAATCCCCTTGGTCACCTTATAGACATCCTCCAGGGTGGTGATCTTCACGATCTGCTCCTTATAATATCCGGCGTGGGGCACCCCCTTGAGATACCAGGCGTAGTGCCGCCGGGCCTCCAGACAGGCGATCTTCTCCCCCTTGTTGGCCGCCGAGAGCTCAAACTGCCGTACCGCGGTGCGGCACCGCTCCTCCAGCGGGGGCATGGGCGGGATCTCCCGGCCCTCCAGGGCGGCCTTGCACTGGGCAAACAGCCAGGGGTTGCCGAACACACCCCGGCCGATCATAGCCATATCCGCCCCGGTGTACTTCAGGATGCGAGGGGCGTCCTGGGCCTTGAACACGTCCCCGTTGGCCATAACCGGGATCTTCACCGCCTTTTTCACCTCCCGGATCCAGTCCCAGTTGGCGGTGCCGGCGTACATCTGGTTGCGGGTGCGGCCGTGGACGGCCACGGCGGCGGCTCCCGCCTGCTCCATGGCCTTGGCAAACTCCACACAGTTGATGGAGCCCTTGTCCCAGCCCAGACGGAATTTGACCGTCACCGGGCAGCCTGCGCCGCGAATGACCGCCTCCAGCACCTTCACCGCCTTGTCCGGGTCCCGCATGAGACCGGAGCCGTCCCCGGAGTTTGCCACCTTGGGCACCGGGCAGCCCATGTTGATGTCGATGAAGTCGGCCCCCGACACCTCGTGGGCGATGGCCGCCCCCTCCTGCATACACACCGGGTCGCTGCCGAAGATCTGGGCGGCGGCGGGGTGCTC
>CALWYB010000076.1 GCA_944385665.1 uncultured Oscillospiraceae bacterium | reverse complement strand
GACCTGGGCGTGAAGCTGGACCTGGTGCAGAAGAGCGGCTCCTGGTTTGCCATGGGCGAGCTGCGCCTGGGCCAGGGCCGTGATGCCGCCAAGCAGTATCTGCGGGACAACCCCGACCTGGCCGATGAGCTGGAGGCCAAGATCCGGGCCAACTCCTTCAAGCTCCTGTCCAAGCAGGGACAGGCGGCTGCCCGGGCTGCGGGCCGGGCGGTGGACATCTCTGCCGACGACTTCAAGGACGGAGAGGAATAAGTGAAGATTGTACAGCTCAAGCCTTCCCAGCGGGTGCAGGGCCGCTGGCTGGTCCAGCTGGAGGACGGCGCCCTGCTGCGGGTAGGGGAGAATGAGGTATTGGATTTCTCCCTCTACGCAGGCAAGGAACTGGCCGGCGAGGAGCTCCAGGCCATCCAACAGGCCGCCCGGAAGAGCGGGCTGAAGGAGAAGGCCCTGAACCTGGCCGCATCCAAACCCATCTCCCGCCGGGAGCTGGAGCGGAAGCTGGAGAGCTGGGAGGCCGCCGAAGAGGAGAGCGCCCAGATCTGTGACCGGCTGGAGGAGCTGGGACTGCTGGACGACCAACGCTACGCCTGCACGGTAGTGCGCCACTACTCTGGAAAGGGGTATGGTGTGCGGAAACTCCAGGACGAGCTCTACCGCCGGGGAGTGCCCCGGGAGCTGTGGGAGCAGGCCTTGGAGGAGGCCAAGGACCCGACCGACGCCATTGAGGCCTTTGTGGCCAAGAAGCTTGCCGGAAAGGAACCGGACCGCCGGGAGCTGAAGCGGGTCTCCGACGCCCTGCTGCGCCGGGGCTACCAGTGGCAGGAGATCCGGCCGGTGCTGGACCGGTACCGCCGGGACGACCTGGACTGAAACACTAACGATATAGGAGCGATATGGATGCCTTATAAGATTGCCTTTGTCTCCCTGGGCTGCGCCAAGAATCTGGTGAACACCGAGCAGATGATGGCCCTGTGCCGCAAGGCGGGCCACATCGTCACCGGGGAGCCCGAGGGGGCCGACGTGGCGGTGCTGAACACCTGCGGCTTTATTGAGTCGGCCAAGAGCGAGGCCATTGAGAACATTCTGGAGCTGGCCCAGCTCAAGCAGGCCGGTAAGCTGAAAAAACTGCTGGTGGCCGGGTGCCTCACCCAGCGCTACCCCGACGACATCCGAAAGGAGCTGCCTGAGGTGGACGGCATGCTGGGCACCGGCAGCTACACCGACGTGGTGACGGCGGTGGAGGAGCTGATGGCGGGGGAGCGGCCGGAGCACTTTGAACGGATCGACCGGGCCTACGACGACGGGGAGCGGATGGTCACCACCCCGCCCTACACCGCCTACCTGAAAATCGCCGAGGGGTGCAGCAACGGCTGTGCCTTCTGCATCATCCCCAAGCTTCGTGGCCGCTACCGCAGCCGCACCATGGACCACCTGCTGGAGGAGGCTAAGTCTCTGGCCGACTCCGGGGTGAAGGAGCTCATCGTCATCGCCCAGGATATCACCCGCTACGGCACCGACCTGGGGGACGGCAGCAATCTGGCCGGGCTGCTGAAAGAGCTGTGCAAGCTGCCCTTCCACTGGATTCGCCTGCACTACCTCTACCCCGAGGCCATCACCGACGAGCTGGTGGAGGTCATTGCGAAGGAAAAGAAGATCGTCCACTATCTGGATATCCCCATCCAGCACTGCAACGACGGCATTCTCAAGGCCATGCGCCGCCGCAACACCAGAAAGGAGCTGGAAGAGCTCTTTGCCCGGCTGCGGAAGGCCATTCCCGATGTGGTGATCCGCACCTCCCTCATCTGCGGCCTGCCCGGTGAGGGAGAGGCGGAGTTTGAAGAGCTGTGCGAGTTCCTCAAGGAGCAGAAGCTCCAGCGGGCCGGTGTGTTCCAGTTCTCCCCGGAGGAGGGGACCCTGGCGGAGAAGATGGACAACCAGGTGGACCCGGAGGTGGCCCAGCGCCGTGTGGAGCTGGTGGTGGACCTCCAGTCCCGCATTATGGACGAGTACAACGAGGAGCGGCTGGGTACCGTGATGGAGGTGCTCTGCGAGGGCTTTGACAGCCAGGCGGGGTACTTTGTGGGCCGGACCTATGCCGACTCGGTGGAGATCGACGGCCACGTGTACTTTACCGCCGCGGGACTGGTACCTGCGGGGGAGTTTGTCCCGGTGCGCATCACCGGCGTGTCCGACGGTGACCTGACCGGCGAGATCGAAGAGTAAAGGAAGAGGAAGAGGAGCTGAGTCCCATGAATACCGCAAATAAGCTGACCCTGGCCCGGGTGGTGATGATTCCCCTGTTTTTGCTGGTGCTCTATCTGGGGGTGCCTGGAGCCAACTACTGGGCGTTGGCCATCTTTATTATCGCCAGCCTCACCGATACCCTGGACGGCTACATTGCCCGGCACTACAACCAGACCACCGATTTCGGCAAGTTTATGGACCCGCTGGCAGATAAGTGCCTGGTGACCGCCGCTATGCTGTGGTTTGTGGAGATCGGCCAGATGCCCGGATGGGCGCTGCTCATCGTTATTGTGCGGGAGTTTGCCGTGTCCGGACTGCGGATGGTAGCCGCCGACAAGGGCCGGGTCATCGCCGCCGGCTGGTCGGGGAAGGTAAAGACCGCCTCCACCATGGTGTGCATCTGCCTGATGCTGCTGCTGCCCAAGTTTGCGGAGCTGGGCACCATCTGTGTGGCGGTGATCGTGTTGACCACCATCTGGTCCGGCGTGGAATACTTTATGAAGAATCTGGATGTGCTGTCTCAGGTAAAATAAGACTGAACGGAGGAATCTCTGTGAAGGAACAGCAAAAGCGAAGCTGGTCGGAATCCATAGGGGCACGGCTGGTCATCTCGGTGATCTCCGCTTTGATCGTGGCCGTGAACCTGAACAGCTTCGTCCAGGCGGGCGACCTGTTCCCCGGAGGCTTTACCGGCCTGACCCGGCTGATCATGCGGTGCGCCTGGGAGTTTGCCGGGGTGGAGTTGCCTTTCGGCCCCATCAACATCGCCATCAACGCCCTGCCCGCTCTCTTCTGCCTGAAGTATGTGGGCAAGCGGTTTACTCTGTGGTCCTGCTTTGTCATCGTGCTCACCAGCGTCTTTACCGACCTGGTGCCCTCCTTCCCTATTACGGAGGACCCGCTGCTGGTGGCGGTGTTCGGTGGACTCATCAACGGCGTGTCCATCGGCATCTGCCTGTATGTCCGCATTACCAGCGGCGGCACCGATTTTATCGCCATCCCCCTGATGGAGCGGTGGAATGTGAGTACCTGGAACTACATTCTGGCGGGCAACGTGGTGATGCTTCTCATTGCAGGGGCTCTGTTTGGCTGGGAGTCCGCCCTATACTCCATTATCTTTCAGTTTGCCTCCACCCAGGTGGTACGGGTCATGGACCCGGACAGCACCCAGGTTACCCTGCTCATCGTCACCGGACGGGAGAGCGCCGGAGGGGTGTGCGCCCAGATCCAGGATCTACACCACACTGCTACCCTGGTGGAGGGGGTGGGCCTTTACAACGGGCAGCGCTGCGTACTCATCTACTCGGTGGTGTATGTGGGCGAGGTGCGCAAGGTGACCAAGATGGTCCACCAGGCCGACCCCAAGGCCTTCATCAACATCCTGCGCACGGAGCGCCTGGCGGGGAACTTCTACCGCCGGCCCAGAAATTGAACAGATAAGAAGACGGAGCGGCATATGCCGCTCCGTTTTTGCGCTTTTATTCACCTTTCCGGGCTTTACTGTTCTCCCGCAGCAGCACCTGATCACTGGTTTGGTACTCCCGGGCGTAGCGTCCGGGGGAGGTGCCGGTGAGGTGGCCGAAGGTGCGGATGAAGTGGGAGTTGTCCGAGAAGCCGGACATCTCGCCGGCCTGCTGGACGCTGACTCCCTCCTTCAGCAGCTGACGTGCCTTGAGGACCCGGCTGTAAATGATGTACTCCATGACGGAAAAACCGGTGGCCGATT
Organism: uncultured Oscillospiraceae bacterium; assembly: GCA_944385665.1. Classification (GTDB taxonomy): domain Bacteria; phylum Bacillota; class Clostridia; order Oscillospirales; family Oscillospiraceae; genus Lawsonibacter. The sequence continues at coordinate 1,303 of CALWYB010000076.1, read as the reverse complement.
TGAAGATCCGGCACAGGTAGTGCTTGCTGATGTAGAACTGGCTTGCGATCTGGTCCAGGGTGAGAGGTTCAGAGAGGTTATTGCGGATATAGTCCAGAATGGGGGAGACCCGGAGAAAGTCCTTGTTGCGCACCGCGTCGCCGGCGGTGGCGGAGGTGAGGATGGGGGTGACCGTCAGCAGGAGGTTGAGCAGGGAGACGGTCTGCTGGATATCGCTGCCGAAGCTGCCGTCGTTTTTGTTGCGCTCCAGAGCCTGAAAGCGCTCGATGATCTCAATCATCTGCTCGCTGGTCATGGAGGCCCGGAGAAAATTATCCCGAGTCAGCTGTGTGAAGTCGGTCTGTGGGGTGGACAGGTCGGAGAGGGTCTTGCGGCTGACATGAAGGACATAGCGGGCGTGAAAGCCGGTGGCGATGGTGCGATGGAGGGTATTTTCACCAATCAGGTACAAGGTGCCCCGGCGCAGGGGGTAGACCTGATCGTTGACAAAAATATTGCCTGGACTGGTCAGAGGCAGAAAAAGTTCATAGTAGTCATGAAAGTGGAGCCGGCTCATGCTCCAGGTTTCATTGTGATTGAGCTGCAGATGAAAGTCAACATGGGTCATAACTGGGCCTCCCATAGAAAAAACTGTACAATTCAAGCAAAAAGGCAGGGTGAAGCCTTGCCCGTTTTTGTTCGTTGTGTTATGATAGCATTATAGCATGGGAAGCGAAGATATGCAAACTTTTCGCCAAGTTCCCCAAAGACCTTTTGCACATCTTGTGATAGACTGGCAACTGATGAACCGGCGCATAGCATCCTGGAAAGCCTGTGAAGGCAAGCTGAAACAAGAGAAAACCGTACATCAAAAATTTGTGTAATGGGGGTTTTAATTATGAACAAAGTCTACACCTTGCACGACGCGGTCGCAAAATTTGTCGAAAGCGGAGACTGCATCTCCTTCGGCGGCTTTACGACCAACCGTAAGCCCTACGCCGTGGTGGGCGAGATCCTCCGTCAGGGTCAGAAGGACTTCACCGTCTGGGCTGGTCCTGCCGGCGGTGACTGGGATATGCTGATCGGCGAGGGCCGTGTCAAGGCTTACATCAACTGCTACACCGCCAACTCCGGCTACACCAACGTCTCCCGCCGCTTCCGTGCCGCTATCGAGAAGGGCCAGCTGACCTACGAGGACTACTCTCAGGACGTGCTGATGCTTCAGCTGCACGCCGCTTCCCTGGGCCTGCCCTTCCTGCCTGTGCGCCTGATGCAGGGCTCCGGTCTGGTGAAGTACTGGGGCATCAGCGAGGAGCAGCGCAAG
>CALWYB010000075.1 GCA_944385665.1 uncultured Oscillospiraceae bacterium | reverse complement strand
ATGCCGGAGGTGACGAAGGGCTTCTCCGGGTCGTTGGGGATGGCGTTCTTGTTGACGGTGATATACACCTCGTCCAGACGGTGCTCCATCTCCTTGCCGGTGAGGTGGGCGGGACGCAGATCCACCAGCATCAGGTGGTTGTCGGTGCCGCCGGACACCAGATCCAGGCCGCCATCCAGGATGGCCTGGGCCAGCACGGAGGCGTTCTTCACGATCTGGGCCTGATACTCCTTGAACTCAGGCTTGAGGGCCTCGCCCAGAGCCACCGCCTTGGCGGCGATGATGTGCTCCAGAGGTCCGCCCTGGCTGCCGGGGAAGATGGCGGAGTTGAGCTTCTTGGCGATGTCGGGGTCATTGCACAGCAGCATGCCGCCGCGGGGACCGCGCAGGGTCTTGTGGGTGGTGGTGGACACCACGTCGGCGTAGGGAACAGGGGAGGGATGTAGGCCCGCAGCCACCAGACCGGCGATGTGGGCCATGTCCACAAACAGGTAGGCACCGACCTCGTGGGCGATGTCGGCGAAGGTCTTGAAGTCGATGACCCGGGGATAGGCGGAGGCGCCGGCCAGGATCATCTTGGGGTGGTGCTTCTTGGCCAGATCCCGCACCTGGTCGTAGTCGATATAGCCCTTCTCATCCACGCCGTAGGCCACCATATGGTAGTTCTTGCCGGAGAAGTTGACCGGAGAGCCGTGGGTCAGGTGGCCGCCGTTGTCCAGGCTCATGCCCATGACGGTGTCGCCGTGCTGGCAGAGGGCCTGATAGACGGCGAAGTTGGCCTGGGCGCCGGAGTGGGGCTGTACGTTGGCGTAGCCCGCGCCGAAGAGCTCCTTGGCCCGCTCGATGGCGATGTTCTCCACCACGTCCACGCACTGGCAGCCGCCGTAGTAGCGCTTGCCGGGGTAGCCTTCGGCGTATTTGTTGGTGAGCACGGTGCCGGCGGCGGCCAGCACGGCGGGGCTGACGATGTTCTCAGAGGCGATCAGCTCGATGTTCTGCTGCTGCCGGTCGTACTCAGCGCGCACGGCCTGGCCCACCTGGGGATCGGCGGCGGTGAGAAAGTCCATAAGTTCGTTGACCATGGGAAACACTCCTTTTCGGTTCATCTGAGGCAAAGCCTGTCTGCGGATATTCACAGTGGTATCATTATACCAGATGCACGAAAAAAAACAATGCGCAACAAACAGAAAGTTCCCGTCGCCAGGTTTGACAAGTTGTGGTACAATAAAAACGATATGCCCAAAGAGAGGATGAAACCATGAAGTCACAGGAAGAGGTGCGCGCCATTGTGGAGGCGCTCAAGGAGCTCTACCCGGACGGGATCTGCTCCTTACAATATGAGAAGGACTACGAACTTTTGTTCTCGGTGCGTCTGGCCGCCCAGTGTACCGACGAGCGGGTCAATCAGGTGACCCCGGCGCTCTTTGCCCGCTTTCCCACCCTGGAGGCTCTGGCCAATGCGGATATCTCCGAGGTGGAGCAGTACATCCACTCCACCGGCTTTTTCCGGGCCAAGGCCCGGGACATCGTGCTGGCCTCCCAGATGATTTTGAATGAGTACGGGGGCAAGGTGCCCGGCACCATGGAGGATCTGCTCAAGCTGCCCGGTGTGGGCCGCAAGACCGCCAACCTGATGCTGGGCGATGTGTTCCATGTGCCCGGGGTTGTGGTGGCCGATACCCACTGCATCCGCATCACCGGCCTGCTGGGCCTGACCGATGGCTCCAAGGACCCGGTGAAGGTGGAGATGCAGCTGCGGAAGGTGCTGCCCCCGGAGGAGTCCAACGACTTCTGCCACCGGCTGGTGCTCCATGGCCGGGCGGTGTGTATTGCCCGGCGGCCCCAGTGCGGGGCGTGCGTCCTGCGGCCCTGGTGCGACTACTTTACCAAAAACGTGGCGGAGTCTGCCAAAGACTGAGAATCCAATATAAAGAAGGCAAGTTACATTGAAACAAAAAATCAAGGATGACCCACAGGCGGGGGAAGGACTTTCCTCTGAACCTCTCTCTTGCCAGCGGGCGGGAGGCAAAGCGAAGCTTTGCGGGAAGTTCTTTGCCAAGCTTTCTTTCAAGAAAGCGGACAAGAAAGCGGAGAGCGTAAACCGATGGTGTTGTTATACCCTGGGTATGCTGATTTTAGCCCTGGGCCTCACCCTGAACACCAAGACCGGACTGGGTGTGTCGCCCATCGTGTCGGTGGCCTACTGCGTATCCCAAATTCTGGGGATGAACTTCGGGGATATGACCTTTGTGCTCTATGCCCTGTTTGTGGCCGCGCAATTTGTCATCCGGGGACGAAAGAGCCACCTCTATGACCTGCTCCAGTTCCCGCTCAGCCTGGTGTTCAGCCGGGTACTCAACCTGTTTGACGCCCTCATTCCCTACGACAGCGCCCATCACGGCTTTCTCCCCAATTTCCTGCTGCTGATTCTGGCCATTTTGTGCACCGGCATCGGGGTGTCCATGACGGTGAACATGCGCCTGGTGCCCAACCCGGGCGACGGCATAGTGGCTGCCGTGGCCGAGAAAATCGGCCGAGACCAGGGCTTTGCCAAGAATCTGTTTGATGTGGGCTGCGTAACGGTGACCTGCATCATCGGCCTGGTGTTCCGGGGCCGCATCATCGGCATCGGCATCGGTACCCTGGCCGCCATGGTGGGGGTGGGCCGCTCCATCGCCCTGGTGAACCACTTCTTCAAAGCGCGGATGTGCCGGGCCGCCGGTCTGGTGCAGCCCGCCTGAGTGTTCTGTTTTCCTGCGAGGTGATTTGTTATGGCATACCGGCCTTTGGCCGACGAGATCCGGCCCACCAATCTGGATGAAGTGGTGGGGCAGAAGCATATTTTAGGTAAGGACGGCCTGCTGCGGCGTATCATTGACAGCGGCAACGTGCCAAACCTCATCTTCTACGGCCCCTCCGGGACCGGAAAAACCACGGTGGCCAACATCATCGCCCAGCGGACCAACCGGCCCCTGCACCGCCTCAACGCTACCACCGCCTCCATCAGCGACATCAAAGACATCATCGCCGACATCGGGACCCTGCTGGCCCCGGAAGGGGTCTTACTTTACTTAGACGAGATCCAGTACTTTAACAAGAAGCAGCAGCAGTCCCTGTTGGAGTTTATGGAGAACGGGAAGATTACCCTCATCGCCTCCACCACGGAGAACCCCTTTTTCTACGTATTTGGGGCGGTGCTCTCCCGGTCTACCGTCTTTGAATTCAAGCAGATCACTGCCCAGGACGCCCTGCCCGCTATCGACCGAGGCGTGGCCATCTTGGAACAGCGCCTGGGGGGCAAGCTGGAGCTGGAGGAAGGGGTGCGGGAGCACATCGCCTCCGCCTGCGGCGGCGACATCCGCAAGGCCATGAACGCCCTGGAGCTGCTGGCCTCGGCGGCCAAGAATGAGCAAGGAAAACTCCTTGTCACCTTGGACGACGCGAAAACGGCGGCCCAGAAGTCGGCCATGCGCTACGACCGGGAGGGGGACGCCCACTTTGACATCGCCTCCGCCCTGATGAAATCTCTCCGGGGCTCCGACCCGGACGCCGCCCTCCACTATCTGGCCCGGCTGCTGGAGGCGGGGGATATGACCACCGCCATCCGGCGGCTGTTGTGCTCAGCCAGCGAGGACGTGGGGATGGCCTATCCCCAGGCGGCCCTCATCGTGAAGGCTTGCGTGGACAACGCCTTGCAGCTTGGACTTCCTGAGGCCCGGCTGCCTCTGGCCCAGGCGGCGGTGCTGCTGGCCACCGCCCCCAAGTCCAACTCGGTCTATCAGGGCATTGCCGCCGCCATGGCCGACGTGAAGGCGGGGCGGACGGGGGACATCCCCCGGGAGCTTCAGAACGTCCACGCCGACTCGGCGGGGCTGGAGAGGGAGCAGGGGTACCTCTACCCCCACGACTTCCCCGGCCACTGGGTGGCCCAGCAGTACCTGCCCGACGAGCTGAAAAACCGGAAATACTACCAGTACGGCGACAACAAGACGGAGCAGGCCGCCCGCCGCTACTGGGAGGGGATCAAAAAGTCTTAGAAAGGAAGGACTTGTTGTGGAGCCGATACGGATTTTGGTGGTGGAGGATGACCAGGACATCAACCGCCTGCTGTGTACCATTCTCAACGACGCGGGCTACCTGAGCCAGAGCGCCTTCTCCGGCAGCGAGGCCATGCTGTGGGCGGAGAAGGAGGGCTTTGACCTGGTGCTGCTGGATTTGATGCTCCCCGGCCTCACCGGGGAGGAGTTTATTGCCCAGGTGCGCCGGAACGGCACCATGCCCATCATCGTCCTGTCTGCCAAGGCAGGAGTGGAGGACCGGGTGAAGGTGCTGCGCCTGGGGGCGGACGACTTTATTCCCAAGCCCTTTGACAACCAGGAGGTGCTGGCCCGGGTGGAGGCTCAGCTGCGCCGGGTGAAGAAGTTCTCTGCGCCCCCGGAGAAAAAGCAGCGCTTTGTGTGGGGAGACCTGTGTCTGGACCGGGAGGAGTTCACCGTCACAGCGGAGGGAAACCCTGTTACCCTCACCGCTCGGGAGTTTGAGATTTTGGCTCTTTTGATGGAGTACCCCAAGCGGGTGTTTACCCGGGAGCAGATCTACCAGCACGTGTGGGGGGAGGACTACTTCGGGGACGACAACACGGTGAACGTGCACATCAGCAACCTGCGCTCCAAGCTGGGCAAGGTGAGCAAACAGGAGTACATCAAGACCGTGTGGGGCATCGGCTTTAAAATGGCGGATTGATAGGAGGTCGGCATGGACATTCATGTAGGGGATATCCTGAGAATGAAAAAGACCCATCCCTGCGGCAGCTCGGAGTGGCTGGTGCTGCGGGTGGGCATGGATTTTAAGATGCGTTGCCAGGGCTGCGGCCATGAGGTGATGCTGCCCCGGAGCAAGGCGGAGAAAAACATCCGCAAGGTGTTCCGGGACGGAATACAAGTGGACGTGTAGCCCTCTGACCTGTGGATCTCCGCTCCGCGGGAGCGGGAAACTTGTTTTGTGCGAAGAAAGGAAAGAACCATGCGATACGACAGTGATATTTTGTACCGTCCCCCGGGGGAGTGGAAGAGCTATCTGCTCCAGTGCACCATCGGCTGCTCCTATAACAAGTGCACTTTCTGTGCCATGTATAAGCAGAAAAAGTTCCGTATCCGCCCGGTGGAGGAGATTCTGGAGGACATCGACATGGCCCGGGACTACTACGGTCCGGGCCTGAAGCGGGTGTTCCTCATGGACGGCGACGCGGTCATCATGAAGACCGACGACCTCATCCGGGTATTGAGGAAACTCTACGACACCTTCCCCGCCCTGGAGAAGGTGACCACCTACGCC
>CALWYB010000074.1 GCA_944385665.1 uncultured Oscillospiraceae bacterium | reverse complement strand
GACATCTGCCACTACATCAAGCTGGACCCCTACTTCCGGCAGTTCAACCATCGGGACATCACCTTCTCGCTGATGTACGCCTTCTCCGAGAACTACATCCTGCCTCTGTCCCACGACGAGGTGGTCCACATGAAGGGCTCCTTCCTGGGCAAGATGCCCGGGGACAACGCGGAGAAATTCGCCGGCGTGCGGGCCTTCTACACCTACATGCTCACCCATCCCGGTAAAAAGCTGACCATGATGGGCACCGAGCTGGGTCAGTGGAACGAGTGGCACTACGAGTATTCTCTGGACTGGCATCTGCTCCAGTATGAGCCCCACCGCCAGATCCACCAGTTCTTCAAATCGGCCAACGCCATGTATCTGGAGCAGTCCGCTCTTTGGGAGCAGGACGACTCCTGGGAGGGCTTCCAGTGGCTGTGTGCGGATGACAACACCGCCAACACCGTGGCCTTCCTGCGCTGGGACCGGGAGAAACGGCCCCTGGTGGTGGTGGCCAACTTCTCGCCCATTCACCGCAAGGGCTACCAGGTGGGTCTGCCCTTCCCGGGCACCTGGGCGCCGGTGTTCAATACGGACGCCAAGGAGTTCGGCGGCGAGGGCCTGGGCGATACCGCTCCCATTAAGAGCGTGGACATACCCTGCCACGATCAGGAGCAGTCCATGGCCATTGACCTGCCTCCCATGTCGGTTATGATCTATCGCTGTACCCGCCGCGCTCCCGTGCGCAAGGCCAAGAAGGACGGTGAGAAGGCGGGAGAGAAGAAGAGTTCCGGAAAGGTTAAGAAGCCGGAAGGCGCAAAGGACGCGGGGACCGCCGCCAAAAAAACTCAGGCGGCCAGGACCGAGCCAAAAAAGAAAGACGATCAGGCGTAAGCCTCTCGCCTGCGCTTCTTTCGCGGAAGGCGGACCTTTAAAATACAACAGAGGTGAATGAGAGTATGAAAAAAGAAGTAGTGGCCATGCTTTTGGCTGGCGGCCAGGGCAGTCGGCTCTATGCCCTTACCAGCCAGGTGGCCAAGCCTGCCGTCCCCTTTGGCGGCAAGTACCGCATCATCGATTTTCCCCTGTCAAACTGTGTCAATTCCGGTATTGATACCGTTGGCGTGCTGACTCAGTACCGTCCCCTGGAACTGAACAGCTACATTGGTTCCGGCCAGCCCTGGGATCTGGACCGGTCGGACGGCGGCGTGCACATCCTGCCCCCCTACATGCGGGAGGGCGACCAGGGTACCTGGTATAAGGGCACGGCCAATGCCATCTATCAGAACATCGGGTTCCTGGATCTGTATGACCCCGAGTACGTGGTCATCCTCTCCGGCGACCACATCTATAAGATGGACTACTCCGATATGGTGGACTTCCACAAGAAGACCCAGGCGGCCTGCACCATCTCCGTGCTGGAGGTCACCCTGGAGGAGGCCACCCGCTTCGGCATCATGAACGTGGACGAGAACGACCAGGTCTACGAGTTTGAGGAGAAGCCCAAGCATCCCAAGAGCACCCTGGCCTCCATGGGCATCTACGTGTTCTCCTGGAAGAAGCTGCGCCAGTACCTCATCGACGACGAGGCCGATCCCAACTCCTCCAACGACTTCGGCAAGAACATCATCCCCAACATGCTGGCCGCCGGCGAGAAGCTGATGACCTACCGCTTCCAGGGCTACTGGAAGGACGTGGGCACCATCAACTCCCTGTGGGATGCCAACATGGATATGCTGGCGCCCAACAATGGCATCAACCTCTACGACAACAGCTGGCCCATCTACGCCCGCACCCCCGTCAAGCCTCCCCACGTTACCGGCCCCAACGCCCAGGTGTCCCACTCTCTGGTCACCGGCGGCTGCCGGGTGGACGGCGTAGTGGAGAACTCGGTGCTCTTCCACTCCGTCACCGTAGAGGAGGGGGCTGACATCCAGTACTCCATCCTGATGCCCGGCGCGGTGGTGAAGAAGGGGGCCGTAGTGTCCTACGCCATCGTGGCTGAGGGTGCCGTCATTGAGGAGGAGGCCACCGTGGGCGCGCCGCCTACGGATGACCCCGATTGGGGCATTGCCGTGGTGGCCGGCGGGGTCACTGTGGGCCCCAAGGCCGTGATCAAACCCAGCGCTATGATTCGTGAAGATGTGAAAGGAGGTGAGCAGGCGTGAACGATCTGCACGGAATTGTCTTCGCTTGCCGCTCTGATGCCAATCTGGGGGAGCTGACCCGTCCCCGCAACACCTGCTCCCTGCCCTTCGGCGGCCGTTACCGCCTCATTGATTTCATGCTCTCCAACTACGTCAACGCCGGGATCACCGACGTGGGCATTATCGTTCACCAGAGCTATCAGTCCCTGCTGGACCACGTGGGCTCCGGCAAGGACTGGGACCTGAGCCGCAAGCACGGCGGCCTGCGCATCCTGCCTCCCTTCGGCTATGCCGAGCGGGGCGGTGAGTACAAGGGCAATATGGATGCCCTGGCCGGTGTGGCCGAGTACCTGGAAAACATCCGGCAGGACTACGTGATCCTGGCCTGGGGCGACATGGCGGTGAACCTGCCTGTGGCCGAAGTGTTCCAGCAGCATCTGGACTCCGGCGCCGACGTGACCATGGTATGCACCCCCACCCTGAAGGGCGCGCCCCGCTTCTCCGAGTACGTGGAAGTGGATGACACCGGCCGGGTCACCGACCTGTCGGTCCATCCTGTGGCCGCCGACAAGACCCTGGAGAGCCTGGAGGTCTACATCCTCTCCAAGAAGCTGCTTCTGGACATGGTGGACTACTGCGCCGCCCATGACATCTACAATTTCAGCCGCGGCGTGCTTCAGCCCCGCCTGAAGACCCTGAAGCTCATGTCCTATGTACATAAGGGCTATGTGGCCCGCTTCCAGTCGGTAAGCGGCTACTTTGAGCGCTCCATGGACCTGCTGGACCCGGCGGTGCGGGATGACCTGTTCAATCCCGACCGGCCTGTGCGCACCAAGGACCGCTCCAACCCCTCCACCTACTACGGCCCCGAGGCCAAGTCCAACCACTCCCTGGTGGCGGACGGCTGCCGCATCGAGGGCGAGGTAGAGAACTCCATCATCTTCCGCGGCGTCACCATTGAGAAGGGCGCCCGGGTGTCCAACAGCGTGCTGATGCAGGGTACCGTGGTCAAGAGCGGTGCCTCGCTGGCCTACGTCATTGCGGACAAAAACGTCACCGTCAACCAGGACCGTATGCTGATGGGCCACTTCACCTATCCCCTGGCCATCGCCAAAAGTTCTGTGGTGTAAGGAAACAAACTCCATCACGCCGGGGGTCGGGCGGAGTGTCGCCCGGCCTTCCGGGGATGGAGTTTCCTTGTCTTTGCAAATATTTGGGAAAGGGGAACTGATATGAAAATTTTATTTGCCTCCTCCGAGGTGGCCCCGTTTATCAAAACCGGCGGTCTGGCCGACGTGGCCGGCTCTCTGCCCAAGGCGCTGGCCCAGGCAGGCCATGAGGTCAAGGTGATCCTCCCCCTGTATGAGGGCATCGGCAGCGAGTGGCGCAGCCAGATGACCTTTTTGAAGTATTTCAACGTCACTCTGTCCTGGCGGCAGGTGTACTGCGGCATCTTCTCTCTGGAGCGAGACGGCGTCACCTACTGGTTCGTGGACAATGAGTATTACTTCAAGCGCTGGCAGCTCTACGGCCACTTTGATGACTGTGAACGCTTTGCCTACTTCTCCCGGGCTGTCATTGAGACCCCGGGGCAGCTGGACTTCTGGCCCGATGTGATCCACTGCAACGACTGGCAGACCGCCCTGGTGCCGGTCTATCTGCTGGAGGACAAATACCGCATTCCTCAGCTGGGTGGGGCCAAGAGCGTGTTCACCATCCACAACATTGAGTATCAGGGCCGCTACGGCGACCAGGTGCTGGAGGATGTCATCGGCCTGGACAAGAGCTACTTCAACGAGGGTATGCTGGCCTACCACGACGACGTGAACCTGATGAAGGGCGCCATCATGGCCTCCACCTTTGTTACCACCGTCTCTCCCACCTATGCCAACGAGCTGAAGATCCCCTTCTATGCCCACGGCCTGGACGGGGTCATCAACCAGCAGAGCGGCAAGGTCCAGGGTATCCTCAACGGCATCGACATGGACCTGTACAACCCCGCCACCAATTCCGGCCTGGCGGCCAACTTCACCGCCGACAACCCGGCCGAGGGCAAGCTGGCCTGCAAGCTGGCGCTACAGCGGGCGGTGGGCCTGCAGGAGGATGGGGACGTACCCATCATCGCCTGCATCTCTCGTCTGGTGGGCCACAAGGGTTTCTCTCTGGTCACCGACGTGCTCCATCAGATCATGGGCATGAACGTGCAGATGGTGGTGCTGGGCACCGGCGACTGGCAGTTTGAGGAGGCCTTCCGCAACGCCCAGCAGCAGTATCCCGGCCGGTTCTCCGCTCAGATCACCTATTCCGCCCCGCTGTCCACCATGATCTATGCCGGCGCGGACCTGTTCCTCATGCCCTCGGTGAGCGAGCCCTGCGGCCTGAGCCAGATGATTGCCATGCGCTACGGCACGGTGCCCATCGTCCGGGAGACCGGCGGTCTGAAGGATACCGTCTATCCCTATAATAAGTTCACCGGTGAAGGCCGGGGCTTTACCTTCACCGACATCAACGCCAACGATATGCTCTGGGTCATCCGGGAGGCCGTGGAGCTCTATCACAACAACAAGGAAGCCTGGCGGGGCCTTCAGAAGGAGGGCATGACTGCCGATTTCAGCTGGAACCAGTCGGCCCAGCAGTATCTGGACATCTATCAGCGGATTCAGGGATAAAAAGCTGTCATGAAGAGAGGCGAACCGCAAGGTTCGCCTCTTCTTTGTGCTGTGCGTGCCTATGAAAACCGGGATATCCACCGACTTTTATACAAGTAAATTTGCTGTGTCAAAAGGCCGCAAACCCTTCTCCCATAAGCAGTTCCGCCAAAATTTACAAAAACCATTCCATTTTTAGGGAAGTGGGGCTCTGGGCATTTGACGTGGGTAGCTTAGTATGATAAAATATGTCCCGTGCCGCACAGGCGGCAGTTAAAATTTTGCTTCAAAATCTTAACAATACGGGAGGCAGCATTATGGCTGAATATACCAAGGCCCAGCTTACCGAACTGATAATCGGCAAACTTCACCGCAACTTCGGCAAGGACGTGGAGGACGCCACCCCAAACCACATGTTTAAAGCCTGCGCCCTGGTGCTCCGGGACATCATGTCCGGCCACCAGATGAACACCAGCAATGCGGTGTGGGAGGGCCAGGAGCGCCAGGTCCACTATCTGTCCCTGGAGTTTTTGATGGGCCGCTCTCTGGAGAAAAACGCCTACAACCTGGGCATTCTGGATACCCTGAAGGAGGCTCTGGAGGGGCTGGGCTTCTCTGCCTCCGATCTGTTTGAAATTGAGCCCGATGCGGGTTTGGGCAACGGCGGTCTGGGCCGTCTGGCTGCCTGCTATCTGGACTCCATGACCACCCTGGAGATCCCCGCCACCGGCTATTCCATCTGCTATGAGCTGGGTATCTTCAAGCAGAAGATCGT
>CALWYB010000073.1 GCA_944385665.1 uncultured Oscillospiraceae bacterium | reverse complement strand
GAGATCGAGGGGGCCCGCACCTGCGCCATCGAGTTCCGGTCCTTCTCCAAGACCGCCGGCTTTACCGGCAACCGCTGCGCCTACACCGTGGTGCCCATGGAGCTGGAGCGGGACGGAGCCAAGCTCAACACCCTGTGGAACCGCCGCCAGTGCACCAAGTTCAACGGCGTGCCCTATGTGGTTCAGCGGGGCGCCGCGGCCGTCTACACCGAGGAGGGCCAGCGCCAGACCAAGGAGACCATCGCTTACTATCAGGAGAATGCCCGGGTGATCCGGGAGGGCCTGACTGCCGCGGGTCTGACCTGCTTTGGCGGTGTGAACGCCCCCTATATCTGGCTCAAGACCCCCGACGGCATGGGTTCCTGGGAGTTCTTTGACAAGCTGCTCAAGGAGGCCCACGTGGTCACCACCCCCGGCGCGGGCTTTGGTCCCAGCGGCGAGGGGTATATCCGCCTGACCGCCTTCGGTGATGCTGACGCCACCAAGGAAGCGGTGGAGCGCATCCGCACTATGCTTCATCGGTAACACAAAAGACACCGCTCTTCCAGAAGCTGGGGGAGCGGTGTTTTTGTTTGAAAAAGAAGAAAAATTCTTTTCATACAAAAGAAAAAAGAAAAGTATTTTCGTAAAATACCCCTTTACGGTGAACCAATCCATGACTATAATAATGCGTACTTGAATAGGACGGAAAATGTCCGCTCCTGTGCAAGAAAAAAGGGTTTCTGATGAAGTTTGGCAGAAATTTCCCGATGTTTCTTGTGCAAACAGCTGTACCAGCCCCTTGGCGGGCGCAAACATGCACCGGACAGTCCGGAAAAGAACAAACGGAACACGCACCGGGGCAAGGAGGCAGTTTGATATGACAGAACAAGAGAAAATGTTATCCGGGGAGCTGTATTGTGCCGATGACCCGGAGCTGAACGCCGCACGCCACCGGGCCGACCTGCTGTGCCGGCAGCTCAACGCGCTGCCGATGTCGGAAATCGCCCTGCGGATGCAGATGCTGCGGCAGCTGCTGGGCCAGGTGGGGGAGAACTGTGTCATCAATCCCCAGTTCCGCTGTGACTATGGCTGCAACATCCGCATGGGAGAAAACGTTTTTATCAACTACAACTGTGTCATTCTGGACTGCGCCCCAGTGACCTTCGGGGACAATGTGTTCATCGCCCCCAGCTGCGGCTTCTATACCGCCGGTCATCCGGTGGATTATCCCACCCGCAACGCCTTTTTGGAGTTTGCCAAACCCATTACCGTGGGCGACAATGTGTGGATCGGGGGCAACGTGGTTGTGCTGCCGGGCGTGACCATTGGCTCCGGCTCGGTGATCGGTGCAGGCAGCGTGGTCAGCCGGGATATCCCGGAAAACGTGGTGGCGGTGGGCAATCCCTGCCGCCCCATTCGGTCCATCCAACAGGGGGACCAAAAAATGTTTTGATAAAAGAGCGCACTGCGCTTTTTTATACCATATCGCAGAGAGAAAGGAGGCTATGGGGCGACCCATCACAAGCGCCAGCGCCTGCCCGTTGTGGCAGGACGACGAGGAGAAGGGAGTATCGAAAGGACAGTGCGCTGTCCCGTAAATTCGGCGGATGCCCTTCCGTGCCGTCCGGGTGCGTACTCAGCCTACAAATATGCGGGTGACCGCAAAACAGAGTGGCTGAGACCGGATTACGAGGTTCAAATGGCTGCGAGTTTGTCCTCCAGATCCAAGTTTTAGGAGGAACTATCACATGTGTGGAATCGTTGGTTATATCGGCAGAGAGCAGGCAGCCTCCATTTTGCTGGATGGGCTGTCCAGGCTGGAATACCGGGGCTATGACTCGGCAGGCCTTGCAGTGTACGATGCCGAGAAGGGGCTGCAGGTGGTGAAGGCCAAGGGCCGTCTCCAGGTACTGCGGGACCTGACCCAGGATGGGAAGGCGGTCCCCGGCTTGATGGGCGTGGGCCACACCCGCTGGGCCACCCACGGCGCCCCAAACGACATCAACTCCCACCCCCAGGTGAGCCAGTCCGGCCGCATGGCGGTGGTACATAACGGGATCATTGAGAACTACGCGAAACTGAAAAAATTCCTGGAGTCCAAGGGGGTCCACTTTGTCTCGGAGACCGACACCGAGGTCGTGGCCCAGCTGCTGGACTACTACTACAAGGGGGACCTGCTGGACGCCGTGTCCAAGGTGCTCCACCGCATCCAGGGCGCCTATGCTCTGGGTATTGTGTGCGCCGACGAGCCGGATAAGCTGGTGGCGGTGCGGAAGGATTCCCCCCTGATTCTGGGCTGTGGCCAGGGCTTTAACATGCTGGCCAGCGACGTCACCGCCCTCATCCGCTATACCCGGGAGGTCTGCTACCTGGACGACGGCGAGATGGCCGTGCTGACCCCGGATGAGACCAAGGTGTACAACTCCCTGCTCCAGCCCGTGGAGAAGGAAATCTCCCACGTGGACTGGGAGATCTCCGCGGCGGAGAAGGGCGGCTACGAACACTTCATGTTCAAGGAGATCATGGAGCAGCCCAAGGCCATCCGGGACACCATCTCTCCCCGCCTGCGGGACGGGAAGGTGGTGCTGGACGACGTGACCATCACCAAGGCGGAGCTGGAGAACCTGGACCGGCTGTACGTCATCGCCTGCGGCTCTTCGTATCACGTGGGCATGGCGGCTAAGTACATTTTGGAGCGCCTGCTGCGCATCCCTGTGGAGGTCACCCTGGCCTCTGAGTTCCGGTACTGCAACCCCATCGTCACCGACCGCACCCTGGCTCTGGTCATCAGCCAGTCGGGTGAGACCATCGACACCCTGGCGGCTATGCGGGAGGCAAAACGGCTGGGCGCCCGGATTTTGTCCATTGTCAACGTGGTGGGCTCCACCATCGCCCGGGAGTCGGATGACGTGCTCTACACCTGGGCCGGTCCGGAGATCGCCGTGGCCACCACTAAGGCCTACTCCACCCAGCTGGCGGTGGTCTACCTGCTGGGCCTCTACTTTGCCGACCTGCTGGGCCGGGTGACCAAGGAGGAGTACAACAATCTGGTGGAAGAGCTGAAGGCTCTGCCCGCCAAGGCGGAGGCCATTTTGAAGGACACGGAGAAGATCCAGTACTACGCCTCCATCTACTTCAACCACGACTCGGTCTTCTATATCGGCCGCAACATCGATTACGCCGTAGGGCTGGAGGGCTCTTTGAAGCTCAAGGAGATCTCCTACATCCACTCCGAGGCCTACGCCGCCGGCGAACTCAAGCACGGTACCATCTCCCTCATTGAGGACGGCACCCTGGTGGTGGCCCTGGCGGGATGGAACGAGCTGTTTGAAAAGTTGATGAGCAACGTTAAGGAGGTCAAGGCCCGGGGAGCCGACGTCATCGGCATCGCCTGCGAGAACCACAAGGAGGCCCTGGAGGGCCTGGTGGACAGCGCCCTGACCATCCCCGAGGTCAACCCCATGTTCCTGCCCTCTCTGGAGGTCATCCCCATGCAGCTGTTTGCCTACTATGTGGCATTGATGCGGGGCTGCGACATTGATAAGCCTCGGAACCTGGCGAAAAGCGTGACCGTGGAATAACAAGCATAACATTGCCCCCTGCGCCTTTGCGGCGCAGGGGGCAGACTTTTGCAGTTTTTACGGATTGGGCTCCCCTTTGAGCCACTCGTCCTCTTCATATTCGGCCTTTTTCCAAAGCTGGTAGTTGGCGCCTGCCGCCTCCCACACCGACAGCCAGTCGACCTTGGCCAGGTTCTCCTCCTCCTGGAACAGATCGTTGTAGAAGGAGAAGGTTGGGTCCTCCGCGCCGCCCACATATTCCTCATAGAAGGCATCCATGTAGGCACCGAACTGGGGATCGTCCATGTTCTGGGGACCAAGCATCATGGCGTGGAGCTGTTCCTTGGTCCAGGGCTCGTCGTTGTTCAGTTCGTGGGGCATGACCTGAGCCCACTTGGTGAGACGCCCCAGGTCGTGGAGAAAGCGCTCCCGGCCCTCGTCGCTGTTCAGCATCGGCAGCACACTGCGCAGCAGGGTGTAGAAAGCGTCGTCCATCGCTTCTTTGATTTTCGGGCTGATATCCTTTTGATCCATGTCAGTGCCTCCATTCTGGTCAGATTTTCTCCCATGAGGGAGATGCGTCTGCAAAGAACGCTCGGTATGGAGACATTATAGCCCGGGCGAACGGGGAGCGTCAATGTTGAATTGTGATATTTATGAAATTTGACATAGTGAATCCTGCAAAAATAGGCAGATTGACGGATGCCTACAAAATGTTGACCAGAGAGGGCTGCTCCATCTCAGAGAGCAGCTCCAGCTGGGCGATGAGGTCCGCGTTGGCCGCCACATACTGGTCCAGTTCCTCCAGCTGGAGGTACTGGAGTACTTGACGGAAGGTGCGCAGAATCTGATCGGTGTCGGAGTGGCGCAGAAACACGTGGAGATAGAAGTGGCGGCCGTTCCAGCTGTCATAGACCTCCTGGGTGAGGGTGCGGGCGGGAGCCCATCGGTCCTGTTCCACCAGCTGCTGGGCCTGGGACAGCTGCTGCGAAAATTGCCGGGTGAGGGTAAGGGAGTACCAGGCATTGGTCAGACACAGAGCCACCAGAACGCCCAGAAGAAGGACTGCCATCCAAAGCCGTTTCATCTCATCCCTCCTGTCTGGGGGACAGGTAGACGCCCCCGGTCTCATCCAGTGTCATGAGAAAGACGGCCTCGGGAGCAGAGCAGCCCTGCCGCTTCAGTTCCCCCTCCAGCCAGCGCCGGTCCACTCCCCGGGCGGTCAGGTTGTGCTCCAGAACATGTCCGTCACTGATGAGCACCAGGGGAAAGCCGGGCTCCGGCACCTGCCGGTCCAGCTGGGAGAGGGTGGGAGGCTTTTCCTGGGCCTTCGGCAGGACCGAGAGCTGGCCGTTGGTCTCCAGAATGGCGTACCACACACCGGAGGGGTCGGGATAGCCCTGGCACCGCAGCTCCTCCATCAGCTCGTCCACGGTCAGCCGGTTGCGGCGCATCTCCCCCTGGTCCAGTTTCCCGCGGCGGATAATGATGCTGGGCCGCCCGCACAGCAGGGCGCGAAAGCCCACGTGTTTCATAGTCAGCACGGAGAGGATCATGGTCAAGGCAAGCAGGGTGAGGATAGGGACCACCCCCGCCAGCAGAGGGATGCCGAAGTCCTGCATGGGGACGGCGGCCAGATCGGCAATGACCAGAGAGAGCACCAGCTCCGAGGGCTCCAGCTCCCCCACCTGGCGCTTCCCCATCAGCCGGATACCCACAATAATCACGATGTATAAGATAATGGTGCGTACAAAACCGGTAAACAAGACGGCACCTCCCAAAGGTTGTTGTCTCTCCAGTTTGTCCAAAACACGGTCTGGGTATTCCTGGTGAAATGATACAGGGAAAGTTTTTGAAAAAATGGCCGATGCCTCTTGCAATGTATAGAAATTTTCGATACAATATCTTGAAACACTTTGCACATTGCGTTTTTACGACATACAGAAAAGTGAACTGGAACGGAAGGACGTGTGAGAGAATTGATGAAAGCGACTTTGATCCTGGCCAACGGAAGCGTATTTTCCGGGACCAGCATCGGCAGCACCTCCGACCGGGTGTGTGAGATGGTGTTCAACACCTCCATGACCGGCTATCAGGA
>CALWYB010000072.1 GCA_944385665.1 uncultured Oscillospiraceae bacterium | reverse complement strand
TGTTGCCCAGGGAGTCCAGAGCGTCGGTGCGCTCCCGGACCGACTCGGGCAGGCCGGACATCTCCGCAATGCCGCCGGCGTTGTCCGCCACCGGGCCGTAGGCGTCGGTGGCCAGGGTGATGCCCAGGGTGGACAGCATACCGACCGCGGCGATGCCGATGCCGTAGAGGCCCTGGTTGAAGGAATCCGCTCCTCCGGCGGCGTAGAAGCTAACCAGAATGGCGATGGCCACCACCAGGATGGAGGCGATGGTGGACAGCATGCCCAGGGACAGGCCGCCGATGATAACGGTGGCCGCGCCGGTCTCCGAGGCGGCGGCCAGCCGCTGGGTGGGCTTGTAGGTGTCCGAGGTGTAGTACTCGGTAAAGTAGCCGATGGCGCAGCCTCCCACCAGCCCGGCCAGGATGGCTATATATACTCCCCAGTGGCCTAGCAGGAAGTAGGTCAGGGGAGCGGCGGCGATGGCGGACAGGGCGGCAGCCAGGTAGGTGCCGGTGCGCAGGGAGCGCAGCAGGGATTTCTGGGAGGCATTTTCCTCCGTCTTTACAAAGAAGCTGCCCACAATGGAGCACAGGATGCCGCACACCGCCAGCAGGATGGGCAAAATCAGCCCGTTCCAGCCGTAGCCCGCGCTGGCACCCAGGGCAAAGGTGGCCAGGATGGAGCCCACGTAGGACTCATACAGGTCGGCGCCCATGCCGGCCACGTCGCCCACGTTGTCGCCCACATTGTCCGCAATGGTGGCGGGGTTGCGGGGGTCGTCCTCCGGGATGCCCGCCTCCACCTTGCCCACCAGATCGGCGCCCACGTCGGCGGCCTTGGTGTAGATACCGCCGCCCACCCGGGCGAACAGGGCCATAAAGGAGGCACCCATGCCGTTCATCACCATGATGTTGCCCAGGGTGATGGGGTCATCAATCCTCGCCCCCAGGCGCAGGATGACCAGCCACAGGGAGATGTCCAGCAGTCCCAGGCCCACCACGGTAAAGCCCATGACGCAGCCCGAGGAGAAGGCCACCCGCAGCCCCCGGTTCAGGCTCTCGCTGGCGGCCTGGGCGGTGCGGGCGTTGGCGTTGGTGGCGATTTTCATGCCCACCAGACCGGCCAGCATGGACCAGATGCCGCCGGTCAAGAAGGCGAAGGGGGTGAATTGGGAAAGCATGGAGCCCCCGGTGCCGAAGGCCATCACCAGCAGCAGCACAAAGACCACGGCAAACACCTTGGCCACTGTCTCATACTGGTGCTTCAGGTAGGCGTTGGCGCCGGAGCGAATGGCGGCGGCGATCTTCTGCATGGCGGGGGTTCCCTCCGAGTAGGACATGACCCGCCTCCTTTGGAGCACAGCGAAGACAATGGCCGCCAGCGCACCGGCAAAGCCCAGCCAGAACAGGTTCTCCATACAAACACGCCCTTTCTATGATTGCAGACTATATGGTTAAAATAACCAAAAGAGAAGGAGATATCGTCTGCTTATGCCATCATTTTACCATATGCAGGGTAGAATGCAAGGGTGTTTTCCGGAAGCAGCCATAAAAAACGCCCACAGCCAGGCTGCGGGCGTTGGTGGTATACCAGTCAGCTGCACCGCCAGGTGTGGCGGCTGAACATGACCAGAATGGGGTAAATCTCCAGGCGGCCGATGATCATACACAGGGAGAGGACTACCTTACTCAGAGGGGAAAAGGCGGAGAAGTTGCCGGAGGGGCCGATGGTGGACAGACCGGGACCCACGTTGCTCACACAGGTGAGGGCGGCGGAGAAGGATACGTCGAAGGCCACGTTATCCAGGGAGACCACAAGGGCGGCGGTGAGAATGATGAGCATATAAAAGCCGATGAACACCAGCACGGAATGGAGGGTGTCCTCGTCCACCGGCTTTCCGTCCAGCCGCACCACCTCCACCGAGCGGGGATGGGAGATCCGGTGTAGCTCCCGGCGGATGGACCGCAGCAGCATCAGCACCCGGGAGCACTTGATGCCGCCGCCGGTGGACCCGGCGCAGGCTCCGCAGAACATGAGGATGATGAGGATCATCTGGGAGAAGTGAGGCCAGAAGACATAGTCCGCGGTGGCAAAGCCGGTGGTGGAGATGATGGAGGCCACCTGGAAGAAGGCGTAGCGCAGGCTCTCCCACACGCTCTCATACATAGGGTAGATGTTGAGGGTGATGAGGGCGGTGGAGATGGCCACCACCGTCAGGAAGAATCGGGCCTCGTCGCTTTTCAGCGCCTCCTTGAACCGGCGCTGGAGCAGCAGGAAGTAGAGCCCAAAGTTCAGGGAGAACAGCAGGGCAAAGACGGCGATGAGGATCTCGGCGGTTGGATTCCCATAGGCCCCCACACTCAGGTTCCGGTTGGAGAAGCCGCCGGTACCGGCGGTGGAGAAGGAGTGGATCAGGGCGTCATACAGGGGCAGACCGCAGATCCGCAGCAGAATGACCTCCGCCAACGTGAGGGCGAAATACATCTGATAGAGGATCTTGGAGGTCTGGGACTGCTTGGGCACCAGCTTGGAAAAGACGGGCCCCGGAGACTCCGCCTGGGCCAGATAGTGGGAGCGCACCCCCAGGGAGGGGATGATGGCGGTGGCCAGGATCAGCACGCCCATGCCGCCCAGCCAGTGGGTGAAGGCGCGCCAGAAGAGGATGCCGTAGGGCAGGGCCTCGATGTTGGTGAGGATGGTGGCGCCGGTGGTGGTGAAGCCGGAGGAGGACTCGAACACGCAGTCGATGAAGGAGTTGAAGTAGCCAGAAAAGTAGAAGGGCAGTCCGCCTACCACGCCGGTCGCCAGCCACAGAAGGCCCACCGCAACAAAGCCCTCCCGCACATAAAAGTGTTTGCTCTTGGTGGGCAGGAAGGAGAGGGGCAGGCCGATACACAAAATGACCAGAATGCTCCATACAAAGGGCATAGGGCTCTCCCGGTAGATTAGGGCCACCGCCATAGGCAGGAGCAGCGCCACCGCCTCCATGGACAGGATGCGGCCCAGCAGCTTGAAAACCAGCTTAATGTTCATCGCTGCCTCCAGACAGGAGGAAAGAACCATCCTCCTCGGCATAGATGTCGTTCAGGTCCAGAATAGGCCGGTCCCGGGAGATGATGATGACCGAATCCCCCTCCTGGATGTAGGAGGAGCCCTCGGGGATGATGATCTCGCCGTCCCGCATGATGACGGCGATCAAAATGCCGCTGTGCAGGTTCAGATCCTTCAGAGGCACGTTGAGATAGCGGGTGGTGGGGCCCACCGTAAACTCCATGGCCTCCGTCTTGCCGTCGGCGATGCGGTAGAGGGTGTTCATTACGCTGCCCTGGGAGTTCTGCATGCCCCGCACCAGCTGGAGGATCTGGGCGGCCGTGATCAGCTTGGGGGAGATGACGCTGTCCAGACCCACCGCCCGGGCGATGCCGGTGTAGTTCTGGCGGTTACATTTGGTAATGACCTTGTGCAGTCCCTGCTGCATGGCGTACAGGGAGATGATCAGGTTGTCCTCGTCCCGGTCGGTGAGGGCCACAAAGGCGTCGGCGCCGGCCATGCGCTCGGACTCCAGCAGCTCCTGGTCGGTGCCGTCGCCGCAGATGACGGTGGTGCGGGGCAGCTTTTCGTTGACCAGACGGCAGCGGGGCTCGCTGATCTCCACGATTTTTACCCGAATGCGCATCTTTTCCAGAATGGCGGTGAGGTAGAGGGAGATCTTGCCGCCGCCCACGATAAACACGGTCTTCACCTTGGGGCTGTACCGGCCCAAGAGACGGAAGAATTGGTCCAGACTGGTGGGGCGGCCGATCAGATAGAGCTTGTCCCCCACGTGGGGCACGAAGGAGCCGTTGGGGATGGTCACCTCGCCGTTGCGGTCCACTGCACACACCAGCAAAGAGAGCTGCTTGACCTGGGCGGACAGGGCGTGGAGGGGCTGGTCCACCAGAAAGTCCCCCTCCTGCAGCCGGAAGCCCATCAGCTCCACCCGGCCCCGGCAGAAGGTCTCGATGTTGGCCGCCGAAGGGAAGCGCAGCAGCCGGGAAATTTCCACGGCGGTGGCGTTCTCCGGGTTGATGACCATGTCGATACCCATGTTTTTCTTCAGCTCATGCAGACCCAAATTGTACTCCGGGTTACGGATGCGGGCAATGGTGTACTTGGCTCCCAGGTGTTTGGCGGTGAGACAGCAGACCATATTCACCTCGTCGGAGTTGGTGGCGGCCACCAGCAGGTCCGCATCGCTGGCTCCCGCCTCCCGCAGGGTGGCGGTGGAGACGCCGTTTCCCTTGACGCTCATGATGTCCAGGGCATCGGTGGCCCGGCGCAGGGCACTGTCCTGGGTGTCCACAATGGTAATATCATGCTGTTCATTCAAAAGCTGCTCTGCCAGGGAGAAACCGACCTTTCCGGTGCCTACAATTATAATTTTCACAGTATCGGCAAGCCTCTCTTTCTTCTTGAACGCCGTCGTTTGGCGGAATCCATCAAATGAAACATTAAATCGTCCACTCGCCGTGAACCACGCCCACCAGATACCAGGCGGTATCCTCTCCGGCAAAGACCAGCTTCAGGGAGCACCAGTCCAGCCCTTCGCTGGCGGGGTCCCGGCTGAGATAACAGAAATCCACGAAATGACAGCCGGGGTAGGCCTCGGTGATGTTTTCCAGGGCATTGCCGCTGGTAATGATCTGATCGACCCCCACCTGAGGGGCCTGGGTGTAGTCGGCGTCAAAGACAAAGCGTTCAAAGTATTGGGTCATGGTCATCTGGATGGCCTCACCCCGGCCGTCCTCATAGCCCCAGGTGTAGGTGGTGGTGTCCTGGGCCAAATTTTTGATCTGGTCCCCGGAGAACTTCTTGTCCTGCTGAACATCCACAGTGGAATAGGGGGTGAATGTGACGCCCCGGGTAGGGTGGACGTAGGAGGCCAGGGTCTCGTAGTCCTTGGCGTGGAGGGCGTCGGTCACCTGGGCGGCAGTGCGCAGCAAACTGGTGGTGGTCAGGGAGGACTGGGTCTGGGGATCCTCCTGCTGAGTCTGGGATGTGGGTGTGGAAGGGGTGGGAGCCCGCAGGGACACCGAGCACAGCAGTCCCAGGGCAAATCCTGCCAGTAGCAGGATCAGGGGAATGGCAGCGCGCTTCATACGTAAGGCATCTCCTTTTCCGGACATAGGTGTGAGAAGGGGGTGCGTAAAAATGTGGCAAGAAATCAGCATACATTATAGTAGGGGCGGGAAGAAAAAGCAAGAGAGGAAGCGCATTCTCTTGAAAAATAGGAGAAACCGGGGCGCCTGGAAGAATATGAAAAAAGAGACGCCCGGCGGGGCGTCTCAAATAAAACAAAATTAAGAAAAATGTGCCGGGAGAGAGGCAGCAATCAGGGCCAGCTTCTCCTTGCGGGAGAGGCGTTTCAGGGCGGCCTCCCGGCGCAGAGCCTGGCTGTGATCCTCCGCCTGCTCCACATAGACCAATGAGACCGGACGGCGGGCCCGGGTGTACTTGGCGCCCCGGCCGGCGTTGTGCTGCTGAAGGCGGCGCCGGGGGTCGGTGGTGCAGCCGGCGTACAGGGTGTCATCGGCGCACCGCAGCAAATAGACATACCACATCAGACGGCCTCCTGCTGGGACGGAGCCAAAGGAAGAAGAAACGAGATGCGGGTGCCCACGCCGGGGCGGGAGACCACCTCGAACCACCCCTCGTGGCGCTCCACGATCCAGCGGGCGATGGACAGTCCCAGCCCGGTGCCCCCGGTTTTCCGGTCCCGGGACTGGTCGGCCCGGTAAAAGCGTTCAAAGATGTGGGGGATGCTCTCCGGGGGGATGCCGGCCCCCTCGTCCTGGACGGTAAGGCGGGCATAGCCCTCCTGGGCGGAGAGACGCAGGTACACCCGGCTGCCCGGGGCGCTGTATTTGATGGCGTTGTCCATTAAGATCCGCATCACCTGCTTGATGAGCCCCTGGTCGGCCCGCACCGGCACCGGCTCCTCCCCCCACCGGGGCAGGAACACCCGGTCGGGGCAGATCATCTCCTCCTCCCGCAGCACCTCCCCGGCCAGGGCGGACAGGTCAAAGAGAGAGGGCTTCACCGGCTGGGTGTCGTTGTCTCCCCGGGCCAGGAACAGGAGCTGCTCCACCAGCTCCTCCATGGACTTGGCCTCGGAGCGGATGGCACTGATGGACTCCTGCAGAGCCTCCGGGTCGTCCTTGCCCCACCGGTCCAGCAGGGCGGCGTAGCCCTGGATGACGGCGATGGGGGTGCGCAGCTCGTGGCTGGCGTCAGAGACAAAACGGGCCTGGGCGCTGTACGCCCGGTTGATCCGCTCCAGCATGGCGTTGATGGCCTGGGCCAGGGAGCGCAGCTCCTTCTGGGTGGCGGGCAGGTCGATGCGGCTGTCCAG
>CALWYB010000071.1 GCA_944385665.1 uncultured Oscillospiraceae bacterium | reverse complement strand
ACCACGTGCTCAGCGGCCCAGCTCTTCTCGCCGGCCTGCTCCACGAACTTCTCCTTGGGGGCCTTGCAGATGGGGCAAACCTCGGGAGCCTCAGCGCCCTCGTAGACATAACCGCAGACAGAACAAA
This sequence comes from uncultured Oscillospiraceae bacterium, assembly GCA_944385665.1. Classification (GTDB taxonomy): domain Bacteria; phylum Bacillota; class Clostridia; order Oscillospirales; family Oscillospiraceae; genus Lawsonibacter. The sequence continues at coordinate 6,295 of CALWYB010000071.1, read as the reverse complement.
CAAACTTCTTCATGATAAAACGTCCTCCTCTAAATGTTTGGATTGCATACATGCTTTGCATTTTCCGTAAAAGGTCAGCTCATGGCGTTCCACCTGGAAGCCATATTGCGACTGCACGGCTTGGTTGAGATTGGCATCCATCGGGATCTTCTTGAGATCGATGACCGCGCCGCAGCAGGTGCAAACAAAGTGACTGTGGGGGGTGGTGTTTGCGTCGAAGCGCTCCTGGCCGTTTACCACGCCCACACTTTGGACGGTGCCCTGCTGCTGAAAGAAGAGCAGGTTGCGGTAAACGGTGCCCAGACTTAAATCTGGGTGAGTGGCCTTCAGAGTATGATAGAGCCACTCGGCGGAGGGGTGCGCGTCAGATTGACGCAGCGCATTCAGGATCGCCTCCCGCTTTTTGCTGTATCGAGTGGTTCGCTCCAAAAAGCCGCCTCCTTCCTTAACAGTAGTAATTCTTGTTTGCGAAATGATAATACCACAGTCGCGGAAAGTTGTAAAGGGGGTAATCCAACTTTTTTGAAGAATTTTTTGGAGATTTTACAGTCCCTCCGATTTCTTGCCCAGGGCACGGAGTACAGCCCCTTCCACCCGGTCGCCGTACTTCATGCCCACCAGGAACAAAGCCGCACCGGCCACCCCAATGAGGGCCATCCCCCACACGGGAATGGAGAAGGTGGCGCCCCCCAGGGCGCTGGCAAACAGCAGGCCCCAGGGCCGGGTGAGCAGGGCGATGACGGCGAAGCGCCGCAGGGAGATGGAGGTGAGGCCCGCCAGGATGCACAGCAGGTCATCGGGGAAGAAGGGGAAGAGGAAGGCCAGCACCAGGAAGATGTCGGTCTTGGCGTGGATCACATCCAGATATTTGGCGGAGACCCGCTCGCCTACCACCCGGTTGACAAAGGACTGTCCCAGGTTCCGGGCCAGCACAAAGACCAGGATGGAGCCCAGCAACACCGCGGCGAAGGTGAGGAAAAAGGACACCCAGGTGCCGAACATCACCCCGCCCACCAGGGCGGTGATGTTGCTGGGGATGGGGGCCAGCACGACCGAGAGAAACTGGATCAGGAAAAAGCACAGGTGAGAGTAGGGGGCAAAGCGCTGGATGTATGCCTGCATGGACTCCTGGGAGGAGGCGGCGGCAAAAAAGCCGCTGTGCCAGAGAAACACGCCGCCGCCCACGCACAGCAGCACCACCGCCATGAGGGAGATATATTTGGCGATTCGCTTCATGTGAGAAACCTCTTTCTCTTTTCTGGTTGAATCGGGCAGGCCGGACAAGCCGTCCCGCCACTTTCCTCATTAAGATACCACGTATATCTTGAAAAATTGCGAATACTTTTTTAAAAATACGTGAAGAAAATCCCTCCGACCCGAAAGCCGGAGGGATTGCCGTGTTGTATATGGATATTAGAGGAGCATGATGCCGGAGGAGCTGCATGCCCGCAGGGTGTCCTCGTCCCACAGGGAGACCTGGACCTCGCCGATGTGGGCCTTGCCCAGCAACAGCATGGATACCCGGGACTGGCCGATGCCGCCGCCCATGGTCAGGGGCAGCTGGCCGCTGAGGAGCATCTTGTGGAAGGGGAGCTCCCGGCGCTCGTCGCAGCCGGCCAGGGTGAGCTGACGGTCCAGGGACTCGGGGCTGACCCGGATGCCCATGGAGGAGATCTCAAAAGCGTGGCCGTTGACGCTGTCCCAGCACAGCAGGTCGCCGTTGAGGGACCAGTCGTCGTAGTCGGGGGCGCGGCCGTCGTGGGGCTGGCCCGACTTCAGCTTGCCGCCGATGCCCATAAGGAAGGTGACAGGGTGATCCTTGACAAAAGCGTTTTCACGCTGCTTGGGAGTGAGGTCGGGGTAGAGATCCTCCAGCTCCTGGGCGGTGAGGAAGGTAATTTCTTCGGGGATCTCCGGCAGCACGCACAGCTGGGGGAACACGGAGCGCAGGAAGGCCTGGGTGTCCCGCAGGGCGCCCACGATGTCCCGCACGGTGGCCTTCAGGTAGTCCACATTCCGGTCCTCTGCGTTGATGATCTTCTCCCAGTCCCACTGGTCCACGTAGGCGGAGTGAAGGTTGTCCAGCTCCTCGTCCCGGCGGATGGCGTTCATATCGGTGTACAGGCCCTCTCCGGGGTGGAACTGGTAGCGCTTGAGGGCCAGGCGCTTCCACTTGGCCAGGGAGTGGACCACCACGGCGGTGTCCTCCACGCCCCGGATGTCGAAGGAGACGGGGCGCTCCACGCCGTTGAGGTCGTCGTTGAGGCCGGAGGCGGCGGATACGAACAGAGGGGCGGACACCCGGTGCAGATTCAAAGCGCCGCTCAGCCGGTCCTCAAACAGCCGCTTGAGCAGACCGATGGCCTTCTGGGTCTCATAAATACTCAGCAGGGGAGAGTACCCCTGGGGAATGCTGGAATGTTCCATAAATATGGAGCCTCCTTTTGTCCAGAATAACAGTGCCGTGCCCCGGAAAACCCTTGGGGCAGAGCTCAATGAAACATATTATAATGCGATTTTGCAGCAATTGCAATCGCTTCTTGCCAATTTGTCCCGCGTCACGTATAATGGGACAAGTAATTTTACACCCCGCGAATTTACACCCCACGAAAGGGAGGGATATGGGATGAAATTCATTTCCTGGAATGTAAACGGCCTGCGGGCCTGTTTAAAGAAGGGATTTCTTGATTTCTATCAGGGGGAGAAGCCCGACTTCTGCTGCCTGCAGGAGACCAAGATGGAGCAGGGCCAGGCCGACGTGGACCTGGGGGAGGGGATTCTGGAGTACTGGAACTCTGCGGAAAAGAAGGGGTACTCCGGGACCGCCGTCTTCACCCCTCACCAACCCCTGTCGGTCCGCTACGGTATGGGCAGGGAGGAGCACGACCACGAGGGGCGGCTCATCACCCTGGAGTATGAGAAGTTTTACCTGGTGTGCTGTTACACTCCCAACTCCCAGAATGAGCTCAAGCGGCTGGACTATCGCATGGAGTGGGAGGACGCCCTGCGGGAGTACCTCATGGAGCTGGACACAGTTAAGCCGGTGGTCTATTGCGGTGACCTGAACGTGGCCCACCGGGAGATCGACCTGAAAAACCCCAAGACCAACCGGATGAACGCCGGCTTTACCGACCAGGAGCGGGAGAAGATGACCGCCCTGCTCTCCTCCGGCTTCACCGACACCTTCCGCTTCCTCTATCCCGACGTCACCGGGATCTACTCCTGGTGGTCCTACCGCTTCAACGCCCGGAAGAACAACGCGGGGTGGCGTATCGACTACTTTATCGTCTCCGACCGGCTGCAAAACGCCATCAAGCGCGCCGAGATCCTTACCCAGGTGGAGGGCAGCGACCACTGCCCCGTCCTGCTGGAGCTGGATCTTTAAAGGAGGGAGCAGCATGAGACGAAAGGACCGGGAGATTCAGGACCTGGAACAGCTGGAGTCCATTTTGAAGGAGTGCTCCGTGGTGCGTATCGCCACCCAGGACGAGGATGGGCTGTTCATTGTTCCCGTGAACTTCGGCTACCGGTTGGAGGGAGAGAAGCTCACCCTGTTGATCCACTCCGCCATGGAGGGGCGGAAGGTATCCGCCTTCCGCAAAGGGGGCACGGTGGCCTTTGAGATGGACTGCGGACACGCCCTGCGCACCGCCGACACCGCCTGCGGCCACAGCTACGCCTACCGGAGCATCATGGGCACGGGCACGGTAACAGAGATCCAGAATCTTGGGGAAAAGCAGCACGCCTTGGAGAGCATCATGGCCCATCTCACCGGACAGAACTGGCAGGTGCCCTGCCAGGGCGCGGAGCGCACCGCTGTCTTTGCTCTGGAGGCCTCCCAGTGGACGGGCAAGGCCAACCGGCTGGACTAAGGAGGGACGGATATGCTGGAATTTGACAGTCAGAAATATGCCTATCCCTCCCGGCGCAACATGGTGTATGCCCGCCGCGCCGCCGCCTGTACCTCCATTCCCCAGGGAGCCCAGATCGGCCTGGACGTGATGAAGGCGGGGGGCAATGCGGTGGACGCGGCGGTGACCATGGCCGCCGCCATGCCCCTGCTGGAGCCCACCGGAAACGGCCTGGGCGCAGACTGCTTTGCCCTGGTGTGGATGGAGAAGGATCAGAAGCTCTACGGCCTGAATGCCAGCGGCCGGGCGCCGCTGGCCCTGTCGGCCCAGACCGTGCGGGAGTTGGGCTTTGCGCAGATGCCCAAGACGGGCTGGCTGCCCACCATGGTGCCGGGTGCTCCGGCGGGGTGGGCGGAGCTCAACCGCCGCTTTGGGACGAAACCCTTGACGGAGCTCTTTGCCCCCACCATCGCCTCCGCACGGGATGGGGTGCCTGTCCAGGGAAACCTCCAGTACCAGTGGGAGAAGGATTCCAGGCGCATTTTGGCCGCCATGGAGAAAAATCCCGCCCCCCACGCCTGGTGGCGGCAGGTGTTTTTGAAGAAGGACGGCTCCTCCTACCGCGCCGGGGACATCTTCCGCTGGGAGGAGTACGCCCAGACCCTGGAGGAGCTGGCCGCCACAAACTGCGAGAGCTACTACCGGGGCAGCCTGATGGAGAAGATCGTGGCTTTCAGCCGGGAAACCGGAGGCTATTTCAGCGAAGAGGACTTTCGCAGCTACCACCCGGAATGGGTGGAGCCCATCTCCACCGACTACAAGGGCTACCGGGTCTGGGAGATCCCGCCCAACGGCCACGGCATCACGGTCTTGATGGCGCTCAACATCCTGAAGGGGCTCTCTCTGCCGGCGCAGCGGGACTGCCCGGAGACCTACCACAAGATTCTGGAGTCCATCAAGCTGGCCTTTGCCGACACCAAGACCTACGTGGCCGATCCTCAGTACATGAAGACCCGGGTGGAGGACCTGCTCAGTGAGGAATATGCAGCAAAGCGGCGGGCGCTGATCACTGATCAGGCCATCCTGCCCCAGGCGGGCGACCCCTCCTGCGGCGGCACCATCTATCTGTGTACCGCCGACCCCCAGGGCAACATGGTCTCCTTTATCCAGAGCAACTACACCACTTTCGGCTCCGGGGTGGCCATCCCGGGCACCGGCATCTCCCTGCAAAACCGGGGAGCCAACTTCTCCCTGGACGAGAGCAGCGACAACTGCCTGGCCGGGGGCAAGCGGTCCTACCACACCATCATCCCCGGCTTCCTTACCCAGGACGGCAAGGCCATCGGCCCCTTCGGGGTCATGGGGGCCTTTATGCAGCCCCAGGGCCATGTCCAGGTCATCGTCAACACCATCGATTACCACATGAACCCCCAGGAGTGCCTGGACGCACCCCGCATGCAGTGGACCGGCGGCAGGCATATCCAGCTGGAGCGGGAGGTGCCCGCCCATGTGGCTCTGGGTTTGGAAACGATGGGGCATGAGGTGGAGATCGCCAACCGGAACGTGGACATGGGCCGGGGACAGATCATCTGGCGCACGGAAAACGGCCTGCTGGCCGCTGGTACCGAGCCCCGCTGCGACGGCTCCGTCGCCGCCTGGTAACCTACTTTTCTTGAAAGAAAAGTAGGCAAAAGAACTTTGTGCAAAACTTTGTTTTGCCTCTGGGCAAAGGCCGAAGGGTAAGGGCATAACCAGACCAGTTGCCACGGATTTGCCAAGGCAGGCGGTATTGTTCCGACTCTTGAAAGAAAAGTGGGCAAAAGAACTTTGTGCAAAGCTTTGTTTTGCCTCTGGGCAAAGGCCGAAGGGTAAGGGCATAACCAGACCAGTTGCCACGGATTTGCCAAGGCAGGCGGCATTGTTCCGACTCTTGAAAGAAAAGTAGGCAAAAGAACTTTGTGCAAAACTTTGTTTTGCCTCTGAGGCAACAACCGGAGAGAAGCGCATAAACAAACCAGCTGCCCTGATTTGACCGCACCAGGCGGTGTCATTTCAACGCAGATTCGTTTAATTTTCCACTCAGACAGGCCCCAGTGGGCCGAGGCAAGAAGGACCAGGTGGTCTTGTTTTAGGACCGCCGGATGAAATTACCAAGTTTACAGGAGTGCGTCCCCCGTAAATGGGGGTCCGGGGAAGACTCCCCCTGTCAGGGGGAGATGGCCCGAAGGGCCAGAGGGGGTAGGGAAACGACGCCTATGAACACCCGCCTTTGGCGAGGTGTTCATCGAAGGAGCCCCCCGGCGATCCTTTGGTTTCTTTCCCATCGTTGGGAAAGAAACTCGCCCACCAGGGCGAAACAATGACCAGGAAAGAAGGTAAACTTTTATGAAAATTGCAGAACTGTTTGGAAAAGGCAAGACCGTCTTTTCCTGTGAAGTATTCCC
>CALWYB010000070.1 GCA_944385665.1 uncultured Oscillospiraceae bacterium | reverse complement strand
TAGGCACCCTGGGCGTTGTCCAGGTTCTCCCAGGTAAACACCAGGCCCTTGCGGTAGTGGGACTGCAGGCAGAAGAAGCGATAGCTCAGGGGATCGTAGCCCTTCTCCTCCAGCAGGGAGACGGTCAAAAACTCCCCCTTGGACTTGGACATCTTGCCGGAGCTGGTGTTCAGGTGGTGGACATGGAACCACTGCTGGCACCAAGGGTGGCCCAGGAAGCTTTCGGACTGGGCAATCTCATTGGTGTGGTGGGGGAAGGCGTTGTCGATGCCGCCGCAGTGGAGGTCCAGATACTCGCCGTTGTACTTCATAGAGATGCCGGAGCACTCAATGTGCCAGCCGGGATAGCCCACGCCCCAGGGAGAGTCCCACTTCAGGGCCTGGTCCTCAAACTTGGACTTGGTGAACCACAGCACAAAGTCGTTCTTGTTGCGCTTGTTCACGTCTTCCTCCACGCCCTCGCGCACGCCCACAGCCAGATCCTCCTCGTTGTGGTCGTTGAACACATAGTAATGGTCCAGCTTGGAGGTGTCAAAGTACACGTTGCCGCCGGCAAGATAGGCGTAGCCCTTCTCCAGCAGGCGAGTGATGATCTTGATGTAGTCATCAATGAGGCCGGTGGCAGGCTGGACCGTGTCGGGGGTCTTGATGTTCAGCTTGGCACAGTCAGAGAAGAAAGCGTCCGTATAGTACTTGGCGATCTCCATAACCGTCTTGTGCTCCCGCTTGGCCCCCTTGAGCATCTTGTCCTCGCCGGTGTCGGCGTCGGAGCTGAGGTGGCCCACGTCGGTAATATTCATGACCCGGTTCACGTCATAGCCGGAGTAGCGCAGGAACTTCTCCAGCACATCCTCCATAATGTAGGAGCGCAGGTTGCCGATGTGGGCAAAATGGTAGACGGTGGGGCCGCAGGTGTACATCTCCACCCGGCCGGGGGTGTGGGTGGTGAATTCTTCTTTCTTATGGGTGGCGGAATTATAAAGCAGCATGGCTGTATCCTCCTTTTATCTCATGTTCTTGGGAATGAAATTTCCGCTTTGGTACTGTTCATCCAGCAGACGTTCCACCAACTCCAGCCGGGCGGAGAGGGCCTCGATACGCTCCTCCACCGGGTTTTCCACGCTGGTCTGGTCCACGTCGTCGGCGTAGTGGGTGGTGTGTCCCGCGATACGGACGATCTGGGCGGGGATGCCCACGGCGGTGGCGTCCTCCGGCACCTCGCTGAGTACCACAGAGTTGGCCGCGATGCGGGCGCCGTCCCCCACCTTGAAGGGGCCCAGAATTTTGGCGCCGCAGCCGATGAGCACGTTGTTGCCGATGGTGGGATGGCGCTTGCCCTGGTCCTTGCCGGTGCCGCCCAAGGTGACTCCGTGGTAGATCAGGCAGTCGTCCCCCACCTCGGCGGTCTCGCCGATGACGATGCCCATACCGTGGTCAATGACGAACCGGCGGCCGATCTTTGCACCGGGGTGGATCTCGATGCCGGTCCAGAACCGGTTCCACTGGGAGACGAACCGGGCCAGAAACTTGCAGTTATGGCAGTATAACCAGTGGGCCAGGCGGTGATACAGGGTGGCATGGACCCCCTGATACAGCAAAAAGATCTCCAGCTTGGAGCGGGCCGCCGGGTCACGACGCTGATAGGCCTCCAGCGTCTCCATCAGGGAACGAAACATGATATCCTCCTTTTCTCCGGAACGCAATGGCTCCGGCCGGCGCCGGTTGGGGCGCATGATATGGTATGCTGACCGTCTGACGCGCGCCCCGACATCGAAACACCTGACCCGTCATCTCGTCTGCTCTGCACATACCTTGCACCTCCTCTGGTCCGCCTGGAGAAAACAAAAACGCCTCTCACGCCCAATGGGGCATAAGAGGCGACTGTATCGCGGTTCCACTCTCATTTCTCACTTGTCTGGCCGCTATCGGGGCCAAGCCGGACGGCATTACCCGCCGCGCTCCCGGACGCACTTCACATCCCGCCGCCGCAGGCCCCCTTTCAGCCGGTGAAGGGCCCTCTCTGTTCTTTGACGTGGACGCTACTTTTCCGTTCTTCGCGCTTACAAGTCAGTATATTATCATTCCTGGGCCTTTGTGTCAAGTCCGCCCCGTTTTTTCTCAAAAATCTCGTCTGTCAACCGGAGGTTGACAGGATTCCAGCTTCTTTTTCTTGCCAAGGGTCTCATCCTTTGCTATCCTGAAACCAGAATAAAAACGGAGAAACGGAGGCATCTGCATGGAATTGAAGGAACGCATTGCCCTGGCCCGCAAGCAGGCGGGGCTGTCTCAGGAACAGCTGGGTGAAAAGCTGGGGGTCTCCCGTCAGGCAGTGAGCAAGTGGGAGAGCGGTCAGAACAACCCGGATGTAGCCTATCTGGCCGAGATGTGCCGTGTATTCGGGGTATCCTCTGACTGGCTGCTGCTGGGCAAGGAGACGGACGATGCCTCCATCCCCGCCCGCTGCCCCGACTGCCAGACGATCATTACCGGGCTGGACAACTTCTGCCCCAACTGTGGGTGCTCCCTCCAGGCACCTCCTAAAATCCAGTATGCACTGGTGCTAAAGTCCATTCTATCCGCACCAGAGGACAACCTGGCCCTATATCAGATCTGCGGGGAGGGAATCTACAAACCCACTTTTTCCCTCCCGGAACAAGATCTCCTGAAATATACCCATCAAATTTTGTGCCAAGCCCTCAGAGTGCTCTTCCGCGGTCTGACCCTGGATCAGGCCCGGGCGCTTCAGAGCCGCTTTCCTCACCCGGACAGTTTACTGGTCTGTTTTGACCCCACCGGCAAGACATCGCTGCCCCGGCTGATGGACCGCCCCTACAAACCCACCGACAGGCAGGGCCTGTCCTTCTGGACCACCGTGGGAGCGGTAATCTTGGGTGTCATCTGCGCCCTTCTGATTTTATTGATTCTGTTTTGATAAAATACACCCCTCATTCCCTACGGCGGGAACGAGGGGTGTATTGTTGTTTTCAGGGTAGCAATCAGCCCGGAGGCCAGGTCATATCACGGCCGGACAGCACATGGAAGTGCAGATGGTGCACGCTCTGCCCCGCCTGCTCGCCGATGTTGGAGACTACCCGGTAGCTCTCCAGACCCAGCTCCTTGGTCACCTTGGAGATAACGGTGAAAATGTGGGCCACCACGGCGGCATTGTCCTCGGTCACCTCGGCCACAGAGCCAATGTGAGCCTTGGGGATCACCAGAAAGTGGGTAGGCGCCTGGGGGTCGATGTCATAAAAGGCGTAGCAGACCTCGTCCTCATAGACCTTATTGGAAGGGATCTGCCCCTCCGCGATCTTACAGAACAGACAATCGGACATTTGAAAACCTCCTTTGTTTGTCAAGTAAGACCATTGTACCCCATTTTGACGAAATTGCAATGGGCAATCGCCTCAGCCCTCCACCGGGGTCAGGCCATCCAGGGAGAAGGTCTGGCCCAAAATCGTAACAGAGATGACCTCCGCAGGATCCAAAAATTCTTCCGGCGAGAATACCATCAGTCCCTCGCTCTCCTCCGGGTTCCCTTTTTCCTCATCATAGTTCATGTGCCAATCATCCCTCACTCCGCCATAGGACATAGGGATCGTCCTTCCATCCGACAGCGTGACCGAAACATTCTTCTCCGGGTCGAAGGGCCATGTCACACACTCTCTGATGGAATTTGTAGGCCCGTGGAGAGTAACAGCCAAATGAATGGGGGAGAGATATACCTCCCACTGTGAGATCGTCTCCGTTTTTATCTTCAGATCTTCCTCCACAGAAAATGTTTGTCCAGGATCACTCTCCGGCAGAGTTACAGTGCAGCTCCATTCATCTGAAAGCTGGATGGGGACCCCAGGGCTGCGTACGATACGTTCTGGGATCAGCTCCACCTGTCTTCCGGTAAAGTCTCCGCGGCCAGCCATCATTGACGCTTTCAGCAACATAGAAAAACGCCGATCGTCTAAATCATCATTGTCCCGAGGATCATATACAACTACGGTACCTCCTCCGGAGTCTCTGTGATCTCCATCTAAAAACCGCAGGTTCATTTCCAACCCCAGAAGCTCCTCTCCTTCTTGGGGCATATCCTCCTCCGGCACAATCACATCGGTTAAAATCACAGCGGAATATCGATCACTCAAGATTTGTTTGACTTCCACCGTCCAACCGTTGTCATAGGTATGGGATTCATTCACCTGGGACCACGACTGGGCAATCAAAGCCTCCTTTTCTTTACCAGATTCCAAATAGTTTATGATCCGCTCATCCAATCCAGATACCACCGTAAACGCACAGGCCATCAGCATCAGGGCAGCAGCCACCAGGACCACCACCGTCTTTTTCATCGGCTTTATGCCTTTTCTCCTCTTTTCCCCGTCCAGGAGGTGCTCCAGCATAGCCTCCTGCCGCTCCGGTGACAGCTTCACTTGGTCAAAAACTCGCTTGAAATCACGGTCGTCCATACTCGTTCACCTCCAAAAGGTCTCTTAGCTTTCCTCTGGCCTTGACCAGCCAAGTGCGCACAGTAGATGGATTTTTCCCCAGAAGCTTTGCTACCTCCTGAGTGGAATATCCCTGGTAGTAGTAGAGATAGAGCACCATCCGCTCCTTCTTAGGCAAAGAAAGGATGTACTCCCACAGCTCCCCGTCCTCTGGTTGTTCCCAGGTCAGGGTCTGGAGCGCCTCTTCCCCTGCCCGCCGGGTACGCCACCAGTGTTTGAGTTGATTTTTACAGTGGTTGCGGGCCGTGACGATGAGCCACGCCTTCTCATGCTCCGGATCACGAAAGTGCTTGTCATACTCCATCGCCTTTTGAAAGACTGTCTGGGTGGCGTCTTCCGCGTCGGGTACATTCTTTAGCAGCATCAGACAGATTTGATAGACCATGCCCACATGCCGCCGGTAGAGGTCGGCTAATTCCTCTCCGGTGCGAGTTGTTCCCATCACGGGCACCTCCTTTTCTGCCTTTATATAACACAATTCAGCCGGGCAAAATGTTACGCCTGTCCAGATCATTTTTGCTTGATATGCCATGTTTTTTTCATGCGCATTGGTCCTCAACAGATCGGCTTTGACTTTTGTGTTTTAGACAGACACAGCCTTTCATCGCTCTGTCAAAATAAAACCGGAGGACAAGCCATGTTTCGCACCAATAAACACGCCCCAGTCTGGATTTCTGCTCTGCTCCTGCTCAGCGCGCTCACCGCATGTTCCATCTCATATCAGAACTCTGTCTCGCTCCCTATTCTGCTCTACCACGACATCCGGGAAACGGGAGAGGGCGAAAGTGTGATTGCCCGCGACGTCTTTTTATCCCATCTGGACGCTCTTCAAGAGGCCGGATATGAGACAGTTACCTTTCAGCAGGTCATTGACTTTGTGCAGTTGGGCTCACCCTTGCCTCAAAAACCGATTCTCATTACCTTTGATGACGGCTATTTGAGCAATTATGAGATTGCCTGGCCCGCATTGCAGGAACGGGGAATGGTAGGCACCATTTTCGTTATCGGCAGTTCCGTGGGCAGAAGCACCTATAAGGACACAGGCGTCCCCACGATCCCCCATTTTTCCTACATACAGGCCCGTGAAATGATTCGCTCCGGGGTCATGTCTATACAAAGTCACACCTACGATCTGCATCAGTATCGCCCCCTGGAGTCAGACGGCGGACGGGAAGGGGTTCTGCCCAAGGAGGGCGAAACTTTCTCTGCTTATGAGGACACCTTGCGCAGGGATCTTCATCTGTCCCGTACCATGCTGGAAGAAAACACCGGTAAGCCGGTCCAGGTTTTGTCTTATCCCTATGGACTATATACCCAGGAAAGCGAGGCCATCAGTAAGGAACTCGGCTTTTCTGTGACACTGACAACACAGATGCAGCCAGCCCGCCTGAGGCGCGGTGATCCGGACAGTCTGCGCCTGATGGGACGGTACTCGATTGATGATTGCACACCCCAGCAGCTCTTGGAAAAAATTCAGGCATAAAAAAATGGACGGCCCAGGGCCGTCCATTTTTTATATTCTGTCATGTCTCAGTTCAGCTTTTCAGCCACGAAATCGTCGATGGAAGCCAGCGCATCGTCCAGCTTCAGCACGTTCGTACCGCCGCCCATGGCGCTGTCCGGCTTGCCGCCGCCCTTGCCGCCGCAGATGGCGGTGACGTTCTTGATGATCTCGCCGGCCTTGATGCCTTTGGCCACGGCCTCCTTGCCGCACACGGCCAGGAAGGTGATCTTCTCGCCGTTGACGGTGGCCAGCACACCCACTACGTTGGGCTCCTTATCCCGGAGCATGTCGCCCATCTGGCGCAGCTTGTTGGCGTCGGCCTCGGGGATGGTGGCGGTCAGTACCTTCAGCTCACCCACCTGACGGGCGCCGAACAGGAACCGGTCGGCCTCACCGGCGGACTCCTTGGCCTTGAACTTCTCCACCAGCTGGTGCAGGCTCTTCACCTCGGCCATGGTCTGCTCCGCCTTCTCCCGCAGCTCGCCGGGCTTGGCCTTCAGCGCGGCAGCGGCCTGGAACAGCATCTCCTGGTTGCGGTTCATCACGTCCAGGGAGGCCTGGCCGGTGGTGGCCTCGATGCGGCGTACGCCGCTGGCCACGGAGAACTCGCTGGAGATGTGGAACACGCCCACCTTGGCGGTGTTGTCCAGATGGGTGCCGCCGCAGAACTCCACGGAGTAGCCGTTGCCCATGTCCACCACCCGGAC
>CALWYB010000069.1 GCA_944385665.1 uncultured Oscillospiraceae bacterium | reverse complement strand
ACCTCGTGGGCGATGGCCGCCCCCTCCTGCATACACACCGGGTCGCTGCCGAAGATCTGGGCGGCGGCGGGGTGCTCCCCCTCCCCCAGCTGGAGCAGGGGGACGGTCTTTTTATCCTGATAGCACAGGGCCTTGGCGCTGACCATCTCGGTGCAGGTCAGCCCCGCTCCCTGCTCCCGGCAGACGGTGCGGAAGGCGATGTCGGTGACCCCGGCCATGGGGGCCAGAGCCAGGGGCGTTTCAATGTTGATTCCAGCGATGGATACCATGTCTCCTCCTATGGTCAAGGGCCGGAATCTCTCCCGGCCCGAACTGTTCACGCCATTGTATCACACCCCGAATTGGTTGACAAGGGAGGCGGAAATCATTAAAATTGGGAAAAACCCATAGAAGGAGAGCGAAGAACCATGGAACTTGCCGCGCGTGCCGCCGCCCTGCGGGGTGTGAGCGTCTACCGCCCCGTACTCCAGACCCCGCTGATGACCGCGGTGGACCAATTCTGGTCCGCCTGCCGGAAGGGAGACGGGGAGACGGCCCTGGACCGATACAGTGAAATATTCTATCAAATGCGCCGGGAGGGCTTTGCCAGCCTGGGCGCCTGGCTGTGGGATCAGCTGCGCTACACCGACAACCCCTACGGAATTTTAGTGGACCTGGGGGGCGAGGACCCGGTGCTGGAGCAGGCCGCCCGCCGGGATGTGGAGACCCTGCTGGACCTGGCCCGCACCCCCTGCTCCGATTATCTGGCGGCCATTTCCGCCCTTCTGCCCGCCGACTGCGCTCCGGTGGTGGACAGCCTTCCCCAGTGGGAGGCGGAGGCCCCCTTTACCTTTGAATCTCTCACCGACTTCTACCGCCAGCAGGGCTGCGGCCTGTACGCCCGGTACCGGGCCTTCCTGTGGGAGGAGGGCCATCTGGTGCCGGTGCCTGACCCCGACTGTCCCCACCCCATCGAGCTGCTGGGCTATGATCAGCAGCGCAAGCAGGTGTTGGACAACACCCGTCTGCTGGTCTCCGGCCACCAGGCCAACAATGTGCTCCTCTTCGGCGACGGCGGCACCGGCAAGTCGGCCACGGTCAAGTCCATGCTCTACCAGGAGGGGATGGAGGACCTGCGCCTCATCGAGATCCAGAAGGAGAATCTGGTGGGCATGTCCCAGCTGATGCGCTCTCTGGGAGGCCGCCGGCACAAGTTCATCCTATTTATTGACGACCTGGCCTTTGACCAGGATGACAAGACCTACTCCTCCATGAAGACCATCCTGGAGGGCGGCCTGGAGAAGCGGCCGGCCAACGTGGCCATCTACGCCACCTCCAACCGCCGCCACCTGGTGCGCCAGAACTTCTCCGACCGAGGCAACGACGAGGTGGACGCCTTCGAGACCATTGCGGAAAAGACCGCCCTGGCCGAGCGCTTCGGCCTGCGCATCCCCTACCTCACCATGAACAAGAAGGAGTACCTGAGCCTGGTGGACCACCTGGCCGATCTGGAGGGGCTGGAGATGAACCGGGAGGTGCTCCACGCCAAGGCCATGGAGTGGGAGATCCGCCACGCCGGCCGTACCCCCCGTGTGGCCCGGCAGTTTATCGCCTCTCTGCGCATGCCCTGACCCTCTTGTCCCCGGCACCCTTTTGTGCTATGATATTGGTAGGAAACTATATTGCGGCAGATTTGTCCGGATTCGGGAGGTGGGTTTATGCTTACCGCGTACCATAAGGAATACAGCAACTGTCTGGGCCGCGACATGGAATTTAAGGTCTATGGTGTCGGGGGAAAGCCCGTACTTGCCATCCCCACGGAAAAGGGCCGGTTCTACCAGTGGGAAGAGACCGGCATGCTGGACGCCCTGTCCTCCGATCTGGAGCGCGAGCACATCCAGCTGTTTGTGGCCGATCCCATCGACGCCGAAACCGTGTGCAACCAATGGGGCGACCCCTACCACCGGGTGCGCATGCAGGAGGGCTGGTACCACTATGTGGTGGATGAGCTGGTCCCCCGCATCCGGGAGATCAACGGCACCGGCCAGGATCTGCTGGCGGTGGGCTGCTCCATGGGGGCCTACCACGCCGCCAACTTTTTCCTGCGCCGCCCCGACCTGTTTGACGGCGTGATCGCCCTGTCGGGGGTATACGACACCTACGGCATGTACCAGGGCTATATGGACGAGGTGGCCTATGCCAACGACCCCTGCGTCAGCCTATCCGGCATGACTCTGGACCACCCCTACATCGACCTGTTCAACCGCCGGCGCATGGTGTTCTGCTGCGGACAGGCTCCCGATGAGGAGCCCTCTCTGTCCGCCACCCGCCGTCTGGAGCAGGTCTTCCTGCGCAAGGGTATCCGGGCCAGAATGGACTACTGGGGCTATGACGTGGACCACAGCTGGTTCTGGTGGAACAAGCAGATGCCCTACTTTCTGTACTACGCCATGGGAGAGGAACCCTGGCCGCCCCGTGTCCGGGAGCCGGAACCCAAGTCCAAGTCGGAGCCCGCTCCGGAGACGGAGTTCATTTACTACCCCTACTATCCCTACACCCCCTTCCCGCCCCGGGAGCGTCTGCTCTACTTTGAGGAAGATTTCGATTAAACGGACAAACCCCCGTTTTCCGGTTGGAAAACGGGGATTTCTTATGCCCGCCGGGGCCGGTATCCCTGTTCCCGCATTGGCAGGGCAAACCGGATATGGTATGATATCATTGCTTACATTCTTTCTCAGGAGGCGGGCCCTATGGACGAACTGGTGTATCTCTTTGAGCTGGACTCGGTACGCAACTCCCCCCGGGAGATCCTTCGGGCGCAGCGGACCCTGTTCCGAGAGGTGGCCCTGAAGGGCAACCGAGTGGTGCTCTCCTTCAACCAGCTCACCGATTCCGAGGGGTTTTTGTGCGGCGTGCGGGACCCCCGGTTTTACTCTCACCTGGCCGCCCTGTTTGAGATGGGCGTGCTGAAATACTCCCGCTTTGCCCCAGGCAGCTATGGAAAACCGGTGGATTCCGCCGCCCTGCGGAAGGAGTTGGCCTCCTGCCGCGGGGAGCATGCGCCCTTATTTCAGGCTGGGGTACTGAAGGCCTACGACCCGCTGCCCAGCCGCGCCCCCCAGCGCATCCTGCGCACCGCCTCCCACTACGTCCAAAACGGCGTGGACCAGTGTCTCAACGACTCCAAAGGCCGCTTTCTCTTCTCCGCCCTCCCCTTCCGCTCCGACAACAAGGCCATGCTCTCCGCCATCCACTACGCCCTGGAGTACAGCGACCCCTCCATTCTGGATGAGATGCGCGGCGCCGCGGCCAACCCCGGCAAAGACGGAGTCGGCGAGACCGGTGAGGCCCTGAAGCAGCAGCGCCTGGAGTTTACCAAGACCTATGTGGAGCTCATCCTCCGCCTCAGCCGGGAGCCGCTGGCCGCCAATCCCCCGCAGCTGGAGCCCCACCCCTCTATGACGGAATTTCTTTCCCGGGTGCTGGCACGGTGCGAAGGGGAGGCGCCGCCCCAGTCCTTTCCCCTCTGGACCCAGCTGTGCACGGGCGCCCAGGTGATCCGCCAGCTGTGGGACGCGGTGGACGAACGAGGCTCCCTCAACCAGCGCAGCGACTGGTACGCCGTCCTCCGCGCCGCCCAGGCCAAAGGCTGGGACGTCCCCTCCCTGTGCATGGCCGAGGCCATTGTAGACCTGTGCTACAACTACACCATTGCCGAGAGTATTCAGGGCCTGACCCGCAGCGTTCGGGATGAGGCCGTGTTTTGGCAGGATTTTCTCCGCCGCCTGCCTCCCTACTGGGCCGACGGCCAGCAGGGCATCCACAAATTCCTGAAACCGGACAGTACCGCCCCTGCCCCCGCACCGCCCGCCGGACGGCTGCCCCGGTGGGACACGGCGGCCCGGCTGGTCCGCCACGCCTCCGGACGATCTTCCCCGGAAACCCTTGCCTCGGCTCCGGCCAAAAAAACAGGCTGGGGACGGTACATCGTCCTCAGCCTGCTGCGCCAGATCTCCAGCGCTCTGTTCTACGGTCTGCTGTTTCTCCTGGTCACCCGGCTGCTGGAGCTGCCTGAGGACCAGTTCCGGGATCTGGGCGCTCAGGGTCCCATGAATCCCCACCTGCTGACCGCCCTGAGCATTGTGATATTCGGTGTGGTGGGCTCGTTTATTTCCTGGAAGCTGAATCTGCTGGACATTCTGGAGATTTTCCGCCAGTTCGGCCTGT
The DNA here is from genome assembly GCA_944385665.1 of uncultured Oscillospiraceae bacterium. Classification (GTDB taxonomy): domain Bacteria; phylum Bacillota; class Clostridia; order Oscillospirales; family Oscillospiraceae; genus Lawsonibacter. The sequence continues at coordinate 2,611 of CALWYB010000069.1, read as the reverse complement.
CCCTGTGGGACGGCGCGGTCCTGCTCCGGGCCTGGCTGAGGAAGGAAGATTAGACCTTCCCCTTCCGGCACAGATACTGGAGGTAGGCCGCCAAGGTGATGCCGTCGGTGATGGTGCCGTCGGCCACCTGCTGGGCCATCTCCTCCGGGGTGACCCAGCGCAGACCGTGGATGCCCTCCCCGTTGTCGGCGGGTATGTCCACCTCGCCCACCTGGGCGCAGAACACCTGCACCTTGCCCGCGCTGATGCCGGTGTCGGTCTGAACCTCCCCCAGAAACTCCAGCTCCTCCGGGGCGATGCGCACCCCCAGCTCCTCCCACAGCTCCTTGGCGCCGTTTTCCGCCGGGGTCAGGTCCTCCCCAAAGCCTCGGGGAAATTCCCCGCCGCTCTCCACGCGGGGGGGATGGCGGAAGATGGACAGCAGCCCAAAGCGGCCGTTCCGGCAGGGGATGACCACCACCCCGTTGCTCTTGTGGGGGTAGACCACCCGGGCGTAGGTGTACAGCTCCCCGTTTTCCCGCACGCACAGGTCGGCCAGCACCAGGTAGTAGGGCAGGTTGTCATAGACCACTCCCACCGGCCGCCCTGTGGAGGCGGAGTAGCTGCGCAGGGTCTCCTCGTCCATGCAAAGAGGAATCTGGTCGGAGGGGGCAAAGAGCTCCGGCCGCCGGGCGGCCAGCTGAAAATACTGGGTGATGGGGTCCATATCGGTCTCCTTTCCCCGGAAGATCCGGATCAAACCAATCCATTTTTTAATATCTCTTCATTATAATACGATTTGTATCCGGTCACAAGCCGGTTTTGCCCCCGCCCGGGCTCTCATGTTCCTGCTCCAAAAATTGCAGGGCAATATAGAGCATGGCCCCATCCCTGGGGCGGCGCAGGTCGTAGCCGGTGTACTGGGCCAGCTTGCCCATGCGGTAGCGGAAGGTGTTTTTGTGCACGTGGATGCTCTGGGCGGCCTGCTCCACGTTGCCGTCGCAGCGGTAGTAGAGAGTCAGACACTCCAGCAGCTCCTCCCGCTCCCCCTGGGGAATGGCGGCAAACACCGCCCGGCACACGTCGGCCTTTACCTTGGGCTCCAGGTTCTGGAGCACGAAGTCCAGGGACATGCCGCTGTACTCCAGGATGGTATAGCTCTTGGCGGCGGCCCGGGCGGCGATCTTGGCCTCGTGATAGCACCGGCGGATCTCCTCGGGGCTGCGGGACAGGGTGCTCAGGCCTCCACTGAGGGAGACCTCATAAAAGCTCTCCGCCGCCTGCTTGAACTGCTTCAAAAGCCCCAGGGCGTTCTGTTTGGGTCCGAACACCAGCAGCAGCCGGCGGTTCACCACGGCACACAGGGTTTCCCCCTCCTGGACATAGCTCTGGGCCATCTGTAAGAGCCGCCCGCCGTGGAGTTCCGGGGGCTGGGTATCTCCCCGGGGCTCATACTCCAGAATGGCCAGCCGCTTGGGCTCCCGAATATCCACATCCAGCAGCGCTCCCCGCTCCGCAAAAGCCCCCCAGTCCAGGTCCCGGGCAAAGAGCCACTCCTCCAGAAACAGCCGCCGGGCCTGCTCCAGCAGCAGGGTCTGCTCCTGCTGGCGCATGGTGGTCAGCAGGATCTCGGTCATCTTTTTTACAATGGCCCCAAAATCCCGCACCTGGTGGGGAGGGCCGGTGATGCCGATGACTCCCTCGCAGCTGCCGTCTACATAGATGGGCAGATTGACCCCCTGCTGGGCTCCGGGTCCCTCCTCTCCCACCCCCACTTCCAGCACCGGCAGCTGCCGCTCCACGATCTCCTTGGCGATGGTGTGCAGCTGGCCGATGCGCTTGGGGTCGGTGCTGGCCAGAATGGTACCGGTGCGGTCCATGATATTCACATCCCGGCCGATGGTCTCCTTGATCTCCTCCACAATGCGCATGCCATTTTCTTTTGTGAGAAACACAGGACGCCCCTCCCATTTCGCTTGTATTTTGTATAAAAATTTTATCGTAACTTTGGCCCAAATACAAGTGCAGGTTTGCTATATTGAGGATAATAAAACAGCGAAACGAAACGAGGAGGTTTCATTATGAAAATCGTAGTTCTGGATGGATATACCGAGAACCCCGGCGATCTGAGCTGGGCCGGCCTGGAGGCTCTGGGCGATGTCACCGTGTATGACCGCACCTCCTATGTGGAGGACCCCATCATCGCCCAGCGCATCGGCGACGCCGAGGTGGTCATTACCAACAAGACCCCCATCTCCAAGGAAACCATGGACAAGTGCCCCAACCTGAAGCTCATTGCCTTCCTGGCCACCGGCTACAATGTGGCCGACTACAACTACGCCAAGGAGAAGGGCATCCTGGTGTGCAACGTGCCTACCTACGGCACCGCCTGCGTGGGCCAGTACGCCATCGCCCTGCTGCTGGAGGTGTGCCACCACATCGGCTATCACGCCAAGACCGTGCAGGACGGCAAGTGGGCCAACCACATCGACTGGTGCTACTGGGACTACCCCCTCATCGAGCTGGATGGCAAGACTGCCGGCATCATCGGCTTTGGCCGCATCGGCCAGACCACCGGCCGCATCGCCAAGGCCCTGGGCATGAAGGTGCTGGCCTACGACCTGTACCCCAA
>CALWYB010000068.1 GCA_944385665.1 uncultured Oscillospiraceae bacterium | reverse complement strand
GCCTTCCGGTCGTCGGGCAGCAGGCCCATGCCCAGGTTCATGGCGTCGATGGGCTGGTTGATCTTGACCTCCTTGCCCTCCACCTTCAGGGTGCCGGTCTGAGCCTTGTCGGCGCCGTAGATGGACCGGGCCAGCTCGCTGCGGCCGGAGCCCAGCAGGCCGGTCAGGCCGATGACCTCACCCTTGTGGATGTCCAGGTCGAAGGGCTTGATGGTGCCCTTGTGGCTCAGGCCGTGGGCCTCGATCTCCAGAGGCGCCTGGGCATCATAGGAGAAGCCCTCGGGCTTGATGGAGGCCAGGTCGTCAAAGTCCTTGCCCATCATGGCGGCCACCAGCTTCACCCGGGGCAGCTCAGCCACAGGGTATTCGCCCACCAGGGTGCCGTTGCGCAGCACAGTGATCCGGTCGCACACGGCGTACACCTGCTCCAGGAAGTGGGTGACGAACACGATGCCCACCCCCTGTTCCTTCAGGCTGATCATCATTTTGAACAGCTTGTCCACCTCGCTGTCGTCCAGGGAGGAGGTGGGCTCGTCCAAAATCAGCGCCTTACAGTCCATATCCACCGCCCGGGCGATGGCGATCATCTGCTGGAGGGCCAGGGAGTAGTTTTCCAGGTTCTGGGTCACATCCACTTTGATATCCAACCGCTTAACCAGCTCGTCGGCTTTCTTGTTCATCATCCGGCGGTCAATGGTGTGCAGCGGAGTCATGGGCTCCCGGCCGATGAATAGGTTCTCCGCCACGCTCAGGTTGGGGCACAGGTTGACCTCCTGATACACCGTGGAAATGCCCACCTTCTGGGCGTCCAGGGTGGAGTGGTTTTTCACCGGTCCCTCAATGCCGTTGACCCGGATCTCCCCGGCCTCAAAGTCATTGATGCCGGTAAGACACTTGATGAGGGTGGACTTGCCCGCGCCGTTTTCCCCCATCAGGGCGTGGATCTCGCCCTTTCGCAGGGTGAAGTCCACATTGTCCAGCGCCTTGACGCCGGGGAAGGTCATGCAGATTCCCCGCATCGTCAGCACAATGTTGTCTTCCATGTCGCGTCACCTCTGTCATTTTTCGGAAATTCTGAAATTCGGAATGAAATAGGGAGGACCCCATGTTGTGTGAATATGGGGTCCTCCCTGTGGGATCCTAATAAAGGCCTCCTCACACCATCGGGGAGGAATTAGTAGGGACGAGCGTCCAGGACTTCCTGGGTCACCTGGGTGATAGGCATGGTCTCGCCGTTCACGGTGATCTCGGTCACCAGATCCTCAGCGGCGAACCAAGACTCCTCCATGTAGATCTCCTTCTCAGGAGTCTCGCCGGCTTCCAGCTGCTTGATGACCTCGTCCACCGTGGGAGCGGCCATGGGGTTACACTCGAAGGTGGCGTTCATGTTGCCGTTGAGCACGTGCTCCACAGCGGGCTCGTTGGAGTCGAAGGAGACGATGATCACGTCGCCGTCCACGCCGTAGGACACGCCGGCGGCGTCCATAGCGGTCATAGCGCCATAGGCCTCGTTATCGTTCTGGCAGATGACCACGTTGAACTGACCAGCATAGCTCTGGCAGTAAGACTCCATGACTTCCTGGCCGCCGGCCTCGGTGAAGTCACCGTTCTGGGAATCCAAGATGGTCCAGCCCTCACGGTCAGCCACTTCCTTGAAGCCCTCGGTACGGCCGATGGTGGCGGAAGCGCCGGTGGAGCCCTCGATGACCAGGGCGTTGATCTCGGTGATGCCCTTGGCAGCGGCGTAAGCCTTCAGCCACTCACCGCAGGCAAGGCCCTCGGTCTTAAAGTCGGAGCCCACCCAAGACACATACTTGTCGGAGTCGTCGATGGTACGGTCGATGACGATGACGGGGATGCCGGCATCCTCACACTCGGTCAGGATGGAGTCCCAGCCGGTGGAGACGATGGGGTCCACGATGATGTAGTCCACGCCCTGCTGGATAAAGCCGCGGATGGCCTCCAGCTGCACGGCGGAGTCGTTGTCGGCGTCGCTGAAGAGCAGCTCATAGCCGTTCTCCGGGCTGAACACCTTCTTGGCGGACTCGGTGGAAGCGGTACGCCAGTCGGACTCGTGGCCCACCTGAGCGAAGCCCACGGTGATCACATCGCCGTCGGAGCCGCTGCCGGAGCCGGAGCCGCTGCCGGAACCGGAGCCGGAGGTGGAGGTGCCGCCGGTGCTGCCGCAGGCGGCCAGGGACAGGGTCATTGCAAGGCTAAGAGTCAGTGCCAACCATTTCTTTTTCATTTCAAATCGCTCCATTCTGATAAGATTTGAATCGGTTCGGAATCCTCGTCTTCCGGAACCTCTTGTCTGGAGTATACCCCCCGAATTGTTTCTTTGTCAATAATATATACGTATGAATTTCAATTTTATCGATATAAACAATACAAATCTCGTCAAATATCGCGATAAAATACAATACAATTTTATATAACTTTTTATTTCGTCCTCATTTTCATTTATAAACTTTATTTTATGTTACTTTTTCACGGAATTTTCAATTAAATTTTTCACGTTTCTTTTTCTTTCTTTATGGTTAGAATGACCAAAGTGTCAAGTCCTCTCTTAAATTTTTCCTCAGTTATTGTGTTTTTCCACAAGGCGCTTCCGGGTATTCTCCCCATCTTTTTCCTTAAATTTGTCTGAAACGAAGCCGTTTCCTGCCGGTTCATTTCCGGCTCTTCTCCCTTTTGTCGAAATAAGTGCGAACAAATTATGTGAAATGTACAATTTGCATTTTCCGCCTTGCAATCCTTCTTTGGCCTGTGTTATGCTAAAGCCAAACAACCGGCATCGCCGTGAAAAGGGGAGAGAATCATGGCGCCCAAATATCAGCAGGTGGCAGACGCCCTGCGTGCCGATATTCTCGATGGAGTATATGAAAAAAGAATGCTGCTGCCCACCGAACAGCTGCTGTGCCAGCGCTTCCGCGTCAGCCGCCAGACCGTGCGTCAGGCCCTCTCGGTCCTGGCTTCCGAGGGGATGATCGAGCGGCGCCAGGGCAGCGGCTCCCATATCCTCCAGACCCGGGAATCCCTCAACGCCCCCCGGCGCACCGTGGCAGTCATCACGACCTATATCAGCAACTACATTTTCCCCTCCATCCTCCGGGAGATTGAAAACGTTCTGTCCACTAACAACAGCGCCCCAACCCTCTACGCCACCCAGAACCAGGTCTCCAACGAGCGGCGCATCCTCCAGTCCCTGCTGGACGGGGACCTGCCGGACGGCATCCTGGTGGAGGGCACCAAGACCGGCCTGCCCAACCCCAATCTGGACCTGTACCGCAAGCTCATCAGCCGGGGAGTGCCCATGGTCTTTATGCACGGCATCTACCCCGAGCTGTCCGACTGCCTGTCCGTTCTGGACGACAACTACGGCGGCGGCCGGCAGCTGGTGGAATATTTATATGGAAAGGGACACCGCTCCATCTCCGGTATCTTTAAAAATGACGACCTCCAGGGCTTGCAGCGCTACGCCGGCTACGCCGACGCCCTGCGGGACCTGGGGCTCCCTCTGGAGGACCAGCGGGTTTTCTGGTACAACACCGAGAGCAAGGAACGTCTGCTCTCCGACAACTCCTTCCTGGATCTGACCTCCGGCATCCTCCACAACTGCACCGCCCTGGTCTGCTACAACGACGAGATCGCCTCCCGCATGGTCAGCCTGCTGCTGAGCCAGGGAGTACGCATCCCCGACGAGATCGCCGTGGTCAGCTTTGACAACAGCCCATACAGCGAGCTGTCCATCCTGCCCATCACCTCCCTGTCCCACGGGGAGTACAACGTGGGCCGCATGGCCGCCGAGCTGCTCATCGGCCTGTTCAAAGGGCAAAGCGGCAAGTCTCTGCTGGCCCCCTGGACTCTGGTCACACGGAAAACCAGCTGAGTGCCCCCGCTGGGGCCTTCCCCAAACATAAGAAAAACGACCCCGGAAGAGCCGCGGCTCTCCCGGGGTCGTTTGTTTGCTGTCCTCATCAGCGGCGTCGGCCCGCCAGCTGGCCCTTCAATTTCTGCCGCAGGCGCAGCACCTGGGACACGTGGTAGTTGGACACCACGTCCTCCGTGGTCTCCGTCTCCGGCTCCTCCCGGCTCACCTTTGCCCCCAGGGCCAGCAGGGCCTGGCGGTTCTCCCGGTTCAGCCGCCCCACCGCGGGCATGGCGCACAGGGCCTCCAGCTCCACCAGCAGCGCCTGGGCGGTGTCCTCGCAGGTGGACAGCCGCTGGATCTCCCGCTTCTGCCGCTTGCGCCGCAGCAGCCGCTGCTCCGAAAACAGGGCCAGCTGCCCCTCCAGCGCGTGGATCTTTCCCTCCAGATCGTCCGCCTGGGGCAAGTGGTCGTCCCCGTCAAACAGATCCTCCAGAATGTGGATCAGATCCTGGTCCAGACCCGCCATCATCTGCCGGATCTTCTTACTGTTGTCGTAGGGAAAGACCAGGGTATTCACCAGCATGCCGATGGCCAGACCGATGGCGGTGTCCCAGATCCGCCCCAGGGAGTAGGAGAGGGCCTCCACCTCCGGGTTGAGGCAGATGTTCACCAGCACCAGACAGGGCAGTACCGGCACCAGTTTCAGCTTCAGATGGTGGTAGCTGGTGATGATGACCATAATGCCCACACCCACACCCACCAGGGGCGGGATGGGCAGGGCCATCAGGGCCAGCGCCAGCAGCACTCCTACCGTGACCCCGCAGATCTGGGTCATGCAGGCCAGCAGAGAGGCGGTGAAGGTGGGGCCGACGGCGGAGATAGCCCCGATGGTGGCAAACACCACCTTGGCGGGGCTGGCTCCGTAGGGTTCGATCACCATCAGGGAGAGGGTCACCGCCAGGGCAGTCTTGACGGTGCGCATCCCGATGGGAAAGGGTTTGCGGACACTTCCGGCGGGAAATTTCATGGCGTTGTCTCCTTTCCCGTCCAAGCCGGAGCGGAACCGGCCGGTCTCAGGACGGACCTTTTCCTTTCTCAGTTTAGCCGGTGATTGGGTCGAGTATAACATACAACCGCCCACCGGGGCAACCGTCTGCCCCGCCGCAGGTCTACGCCCGGGAGAGGGGGCAATTTGACATTGCCGGCACTTTCCTGTAAGCTATGGGCAGTACGGCAATTCGCTGGAGCGAAATTCTCGGCCGTACATGGAAGGATGACAGCATCATGAAAAAATTGATTTCTCTGGGCCTGGCCCTGTGCCTGGCCCTCTCTCTGACCGCCTGCGGCGGAACTTCCTCCGGAGGCCAGGGCGGCGGCGGTTCCCAGTCTACCCAGGTCCTCCAGGACGGACCGGTGACCCTGCCCGCCATCTTCTTCACCGGCATGACAGAGGAGGAGATCCAGACCTCCGCCCAGGAGCAGGGCTTCTCCCAGTGTACGGTCAACCAGGACGGCTCCGTCACCTACACCGTGACCGCCGAGCAGCGCGGCCAGATCATGGAGGCCACCAAGGCCTCCCTGGACAGCTCCATTGCGGATCTGACCAGCGGGGAGGATGCGGACAAGATCTTTACCAAGATCGAGTATAACGACGATCTCTCGGAGATCAGCTTCTACGCCAACCCTGACACCTACTCCCCCAATGCCGCCTACGCCTACTCCTTCTGCACCCTGGGCGCCTACTACCAGATCTTCTCCGGTACCGCCATGGATGCGGTGAATGTGACCGTTCACTTTATCAACGGCAGCACCAATGAGGAGCTCCAGACGGTGACCTATCAGGATATGCTGGCCGGCACGGCGGACACCGCCGCCTCCAGCTCCTCCTCGGCGGCCCAGTAATCCGGGCGGCCCTGGACCTCAAACAACGGAAAATACCGGAAACGGCCGGCGAGGGATTCCCTCGCCGGCCGTTCTTTGTTTTGGGTTCAGGGCTGGGCCAAGGGGGAGCAGGTGGCCCCCAGACAGGAGGCAATCTCATTGCGCACCGCCAGCAGCTCCGGCACCAGGGCGCGGATGCGTTCGTCGGTCATCCGGCTGATGGGGGCGGAGATGGACAGGGCGTAGCTCACGTCCCCCTGCCAGTCGGGAATGGCTGCCGCCACACAGCGCACCCCCAGCTCGTTCTCCTCGTTGTCCAGGGCGTAGCCCCGGCGGCGGATCTCGTGGATCTCCCGGAGGAAGGCCTCCTGGCGGACGATGGTATGGTCGGTGTAGCTCTCATGCTCCGTCCCCTTCCAGTAGTCCAGCACCTGCTCATCACTCTGGAAAGCCAGAATGGCCTTCCCCATCCCGGTACAGTACATGGGGCGGCGCATGCCGATCCGGGACACCATGCGGATGGCTCCGTGGATGCTGTCCACCTTATAAATGTAGACCACCTCATCCCCGTCCCGCTCCACCAGGTGGACGGTCTCCCCGGTGCGGCGGCTCAGCCCCTCCATAGGCTCCCGGGCCAGCTCCACCACGTCCAGATTCTGCTGCACATAGTCGCTCAGCTCGCAGATGCGCATTCCGGCCCGGTACACGCCATCCCCCATCTTTCGCACGTATCCCCGCTCCGCCATGGCCGCCAGCAGGCGGTGGACGGTGCTCTTGTGCAGGCCGGTAAGCTCTGAGAGCTGATGGATGGCCAGCCCGCCGGGGCTTTTGCACAGCAGCTCCAGCAGGGTGAAAGCCCGGTCCAGGGACTGTACCCCTCCCTTTTCCATAGAATGCTCCTCCTCCGTTTTATAATATGAAACTATATTCCAATTTTAATGGTTCTCCACAGTTTCGGCAAGCTATTTTTTGCACAATCGCCATCTTGTTTTTTAAAGGGCAGGGATTATAATGAAAATGCAAATTGCGGAACAGTGTTTCATATTATGAAATATTAGTGAGGAGGATCTTTATGACCGAACTGCAAAAGCGCTTTTACTCCATCGGCATCATCCCCGTCATTGCCATTGACGACGCGGAGAAGGCGGTGCCCCTGGCTCAGGCTCTGGTGAAGGGCGGCCTGCCCGCCGCCGAGGTCACCTTCCGCACCGCCGCCGCGGAGGACGCCATTCGCCGCATTGTGGCCGAAGTGCCCGACATGCTGGTGGGCGCCGGCACCGTGCTCACCAAGGAGCAGGTCGACCGGGCCATTGCCGCCGGCGCTCAGTTCATCGTCAGCCCCGGCTTCAACCCGGAGATCACCCGCTATGTTCTGGATCAGGGCGTGGCCATGATGCCCGGCACCGCCACCCCCGGCGAAATGGAGCAGGCCATGAGCATGGGCCTGGACGTGGTGAAGTTCTTCCCCGCCGAGCAGAACGGCGGCGTGGCCAAGCTGAAG
>CALWYB010000067.1 GCA_944385665.1 uncultured Oscillospiraceae bacterium | reverse complement strand
CCATCAACGGCTCCCCCTGGTTTTTGCAGTACTCCCCCTATGTGTACTACAACGAGCACTGCATCTGCCTGAACAGCGTCCACACCCCCATGAAGATCGACCGGGCCTGCTTCGGCAAGCTGCTGGACTTCGTGGGCCAGTTCCCCCACTACTTCGTGGGCTCCAACGCCGACCTGCCCATCGTGGGCGGCTCCATCCTGGCCCACGACCACTTCCAGGGCGGCCGGTACACCTTCGCCATGGCTAAGGCCCCGGTAGAGACCCCCTTTACCTTCCCCGGCTATGAGGACGTGAAGTCGGGCATCGTGAAGTGGCCTATGTCGGTGGTCCGCCTTACCTGCGCCGATCCTCAGCGGCTCATCGACCTGGCCGACCACATCCTCACCGCCTGGCGCAGCTACACCGACGAGGCGGCCATGATTCTGGCCGAGACCGACGGCGAGCCCCACAACACCATCACCCCTATCGCCCGCCGCCGGGGTGAGGAGTATGAGCTGGACCTGGTGCTGCGCAACAACCTGACCACCAAGGAGCACCCCCTGGGGCTCTACCACCCCCACGCGGAGCTGCACCACATCAAGAAGGAGAACATCGGTCTTATCGAAGTCATGGGCCTGGCCGTGCTGCCCGCCCGCCTGAAGGAAGAGCTGGCCGCCGTGGCCGAGAAGCTGGTGAGCGGCGACGACCTGCGGGCCGATCCCCGCACCGCCGCCCACGCCGACTGGGCCGAAGGGTTTAAGGGCAAGTGCCAGATCACCGCCGACAACGCTCTGGACATCGTCCAGAAGGAGACCGGCCTGGTCTTTGCCCAGGTGCTGGAGCACGCCGGCGTCTACAAGCGCACCCCTGAGGGCAAGGAGGCCTTCCTCCGCTTCCTGAACACTCTATAAAGGAAACTTACTTGCTATATAATTTCAGATGAGAAAACCCGGGTGGGAGACCATTGGTCTCCCACCCGGGTTCGCTTTTCTCTGTGTTGTGTCAGGACAGCTCAAACATGCCGTTATAGAGCTGGTAGTATACGCCCTTCTGCTCCAGCAGCTCGTCGTGGTCGCCCCGCTCCACGATCTTCCCGTGCTCCAGCACCATGATGGCATTGGCATTGCGGACGGTGGACAGCCGGTGGGCGATGACAAAGACGGTGCGCCCCTCCATCAGCTGGTCCATCCCCTTCTCAATGAGAGCCTCGGTGCGGGTGTCGATGGACGAGGTGGCCTCGTCCAGGATCAGCACCGGCGGGTCGGCCACCGCTGCGCGAGCAATGGCCAGCAGCTGCCGCTGGCCCTGGGAGAGGTTGGCGCCGTCGGCGGTAACTAGGGTGTCGTACCCCTTGGGCAGCCGGCGGATGAAGGAGTCCGCATTGGCGATGCGGGCCGCCTTCTGGATCTCCTCCATGGTGGCGTCCAGCTTGCCGAAGCGGATGTTGTCGGCGATGGTACCGGTAAACAGGTGGGTATCCTGGAGGACGATGCCCAGGGAGCGGCGCAGGGCATTCTTCTGGATGTCCCGCACGTCGATGCCGTCGTAGAGGACCCGTCCCCCCTGCACGTCGTAAAAACGGTTGATAAGGTTGGTGATGGTGGTCTTACCCGCTCCGGTGGAGCCCACAAAGGCGATCTTCTGCCCCGGTTTGGCGTAGAGACTCACGTCCCTCAGCACCGGGTGGCCGGGCTCGTAGCCGAAGTCCACGTGCTCAAAGCGCACATCGCCCCGGAGTGGGACGGAGGTTCCATCCTTCTTCCGCCAGACCCAGCCCGTCTCCGTCTTCTCCAGACGGACGGTGCCCTCGTCCACCTCCGGCTCCTCGTCCATGGCCTCAAAGACCCGCTCGGCTCCCGCCAGGGCAGCCAGCAGGAAGTTGCTCTGTTGGGTAAACTGGTTGATGGGGGCGGCGGCCTGGCGCACAAAGACCAGGTAGCTGGCCAGGCTGCCCGCGTCGGTCATCCCCTTCAGGGCCATAATGCCGCCCAGAACAGAGACGATGGCGTAGTTGATGTACGAGATGGTCACCACCGCGGGGATCATGGTGGCGGCATAGCCCTGTGCCCCGGTACCTGCCCGGCGAAGCGCTTCGTTTTTCTCATCGAAGGTCTTTAAACAGGCCTCCTCGTGGTTAAAGACCTGCACCACTTTCTGGCCGTTGACCATCTCCTGGATGTAGCCGTCCAGGTCGCCCAGATAGGCCTGCTGCTTGGTATAATATGCCTTGCTGCGGCGGCTGCTGAACCGGATGTAGGCAAACATCACACCGTAGCAGACCACAACCACCAGGGACAGCCGCCAGTTGAGCACAAAGAGCAGAATCAAGGTACCCGTCATCTGGATGAAGCTCTGGATGGCCATGGCGAAGCTGTTGTTCAGAGCGTCGGCGATAGTATCCACGTCGTTGGTAAAATAGCTCATAATGTCGCCGTGGCGGCGGGTATCAAAGAAGCGCAGGGGCAGGGTCTGGAGATGGACGAACAGATCCCGCCGGATGTCCAGCAGCACCTTCTGGGCCGCCCGCACCATGGTCTGCGTGTAGCCGAAGGCACACAGGACACCCACCACATAGATCCCAACCGTCAAAGCGATTCCCTGGAGCAGTGTGTCCATGCTCCCGGAGATCAGCGAGTTGACCACTGGACGGATCATATAGGTGCCCAGCAGGTTGGCGATGGCGCTGACAGCCACCAGCACCCCCACCGCCAGCAGCAAAAACTTGTGCCGTCCCAGATAGGACAGGAAGGTTTTCACCGTATAGCCCAGACGCTTGGGCTTTTTTCCGCTATACGTTCTGGCCATGGAGGTCCCCTCCTTTCATCTGGGACTGATAGATCTCCTGGTAGATGGGGTCCCGCTCCAGCAGCTGCTGATGGGTGCCTACGGCGTGGACCTTGCCGTCGTCCAGGATGACGATCTGGTCGGTATTCATCACCGAGGTGATCCGCTGGGCAATGATGATCTTGGTCACGCCTGTCAGCTCCGAGAGCGCCTTGCGGATCTTGCCCTCGGTAGCGGTGTCCACCGCGCTGGTGGAGTCGTCAAAGATGAGCACCTTGGGGTGCTTGAGCAGCGTCCGGGCGATACAAAGCCGCTGCTTCTGCCCGCCGGAGACGTTGACGCCCCCCTGCCCCAGATCGGCGCGCAGCCCGCTGGGCATCTCCTGCAAAAATTCGTCGGCGCAGGCCGCCCGGCAGGCCGCCCACAGCTGCTCCTCCCCCGCCTGGGCGTCACCCCAGCGCAGGTTCTCCTCCACGGTTCCTGAGAAAAGCACATTCTTTTGCAGCACAATGCCCACCGCGTCCCGCAGAGCGTGGATGTCATACTCCCGCACGTCTCGGCCGCCTACACGAACCGTCCCTTCGGTAGCGTCGTAAAGGCGGGGAATCAGCTGCACCAAGGTGCTCTTGGCCGAGCCGGTACCGCCCAGAATTCCCACCGTCTGCCCCGCTTTGATATGCAGATCCACCTGGGACAGGGCGTACTCCTTGGCGTCCGCATGGTATTTAAAGGACACCCCCTCAAAGTCCACGCTGCCGTCGGCCACTTGGGTGACCGCCTCCTTGGGCGAGGTGATCTGAGGCTGTTCCTCCAGCACCTGGGCGATGCGGTGGGCACTGGCCAGAGAGCGGGTCAGCAGCAGAAACACATTGGAGAGCATAATGAGGGAATTCATGACCTGGAACACATAGCTCAAGAATCCGGTGAGCTCCCCCACCAACAAAGTTCCATCCAAAATCATGTTTCCGCCGAACCACATAATCAGCACCACGGCAGTGTACATGGTCAGCTGTAAGGAGGGCAGGTTCAGCACCGCCCAGCGGAAGGTCTCCTTGGAGGTATCGGCCAGGCGGGTGTTGACCACCTGAAAGCGTTCCTCCTCCGCCTCCTCCCGAACGAAGGCCTTGACTGCCCGGATGGCGGTAAGGTTTTCCTGCACCACATTATTCAGCCGGTCCACCGCCTTCTGAAGCTTTCCATACATGGGGGCTACCTTCCGGACAATGCAAACCAGAATCACACCCAGCACCGGGGCACAGACAAAGAATACCAGTGCCAACCGGGCATTCATACAAAAAGATAGGGCCACTCCCATCACCAGCATGATGGGGCTGCGCATCAACGGCCGGAAGCCCCCGTTAATGGCGTTTTGCAGCACGGTCACATCGGTGGTCATGCGGGTGACTAGTGAGGAGGCATCAAAGTGGTCCAGGTTGGCAAAGGAGTAGCGCTGCACCCGTTCAAACTGTGCCCGCCGTACCTGGGCGCCCCATCCGTAGGAGGCCCGTGCGGCAAACCGGGCATAGAGCAGACCGGTCACCAGAGCAAGCAGAGCACATACCCCCATCTGAGCTCCCTTATACAACACGTAAGAGATGTCCTGATTGGCTACCCCTACATCAATCAAGTCAGCCATGAGCACCGGGATCACCAGTTCAAAACAGGTCTCAATCACCACCAGAATCCCGCCGATCAGCAGATCCCGCCGGTATGGTCCCAGATAGCCCAGCAGCTTTTTCAGCTCTCCCATGACTCCCCCTCCTTTCCTTCCCGAAGATTTCGATAGGCCCTGGCCAGGAAGTTGGCAAACTGCTGCCGCTCCTCCGGGGTAAAGTCCCGCAGCATTTGCTCTTCCTCCTGGGTACAGAACTCCGTCCAGGCCCGGGCCGCCTGCCGGCCCTTCTCCGTCAGCTCCGCCAAATCACAGCGGCGGCTGCTCTCATCCCGCCGGCGCACCACAAAGCCGCCCCGCTCCAGGGTATCCATCATACGGGACACAGCAGCCGGGTCCACTTCGAAGTAGTCCGCCAGTTCCTTCTGCCGGCATGGTCCATGGCTGTCCAGATAGACCAGCATCTTCGGCTGCCCCGCCCCTAAACCGATGCGTCCAAAACAGGGGCGCAGGTAGTTGCGCTGGGCGTGGAAGGCTCGGTAGAGCAGCATATGAAAAGTTCGTTCCATATTCTCTGCCTCCCTTGATTGACATATCAATTGTTGATATGTCAATTATATCGTTCTATTTTGACTTGTCAATTCCTTCAAAAAAAGATCCGGAGAGAATCTATCTCTCCGGAACATAAAGCGATTTCATATTTTATGTTTTGCTGGTTTTTATGTTTCGACGTTTGTTTCCTCTGTTTTCTCCTGCTCCGGCTCCTCTTCCGCATTTTTGGTCACCGGCCGGTTCATCGGCCCGGCAATGGGAATAAACTCAGGCTCCTCTTCCATGTGCTCCTTGGTTCCTACACAGCGGTTGATGGGGGTCCCCAGGTTGTGGAACTTCTCCTCATAATCGGTCATGACACCCTGCACTCCATTGGCATGCAGATCCCGGGTCACCTCAGACAAGGTATATCCCGCTTTGGGAAACTGAAACAGAGAATATTCAAAGAGATCCCGGTTGTCCGTCTTAAAGTGGATCTCTCCCCCGTCCTTCAGCACACCCCGGTACAAAACCAGAAAGTTTTTGTGGGTCAGGCGCCGCCGGGCATGGTGATTGGAGGGCCAGGGATCACAGAAATTGATGAACAAACGGTCCACCTCACCGGGCGCAAAGTAATCCCGAAGCCGCGCCGCATCCCCGTCTACAAAAAACACGTTGGTCAGTCCCTTGGCTGCACAGCGCTCCATGGCAATCACCATAGCATCGGGCACCCGTTCCACCGCAATATATAAAACCTCCGGGTTCTGCTGGGCCATTTCCGCAGTAAACCGTCCCTTGCCGCACCCCAGTTCCAGCCAAACTTGTTTGGCCTCAGGCTTCAAGTCCCGCCAATTTCCCCGCTGATGCTCCGGATCAGGGATCAGGAATCGGGCACAACGCTCCATCCGAGGAATCAGGTTGGGCTTTTTTCTCATTCGCATTCCATGCTCACCTCACAATTTTTCTGAAATATCTTATCATACTCAAACACCACTTGCAATCTTTTTAAAAATATACTATACTGTTGTAGTCTAAGCGTCTGTCATACAGATGGCATTGTGTGAATTCACCCAGACCACTCTGCATATCGTATCCGGGTGTAGCGCAGTTGGTAGCGCGCTTGCTTTGGGAGCGCGCGGGGGCCATCCATGAGGACAAAACCGCAACCCCGCAACCCGCTGGGACACTACCAGAAGCGGGAACCATTTCGGCAAAGTCGTTGGTCAAAAAACGGCCTTGACCACATGTTTGACCACAGTTATAATCATTTTATATCCGGGTGTAGCGCAGTTGGTAGCGCACGTGATTTGGGTTCACGGGGCCGGGCGTTCGAATCGCCCCACTCGGACCAAAAATCCGTCAAAATCTTGTGATTTTGACGGATTTTTCTTAACTTTTACAACAAAACTATTTGATAAAATTCCACTATCCATTTTTACTTTTCTTGAGGTGCCGAAATATGGTGATCGAGACAAAACGGCTGATCCTGCGCCCCTTTTTAGAGGGTGACGCGGCGGATGCCTACGAATATCTGAAAGAACCCGCGGTCAACTGCTTTGCCTGCATGAAGTTGCACTCCCTGGACGAAGTAAAAGCAGAAATGAAAAAGCGTCTGGGCGAAACGGAGTACTATTTTGCCATCACCCTGAAGGATTGCGGCAAGGTGATCGGAGAGATCGACGCCTATCCGGAGGCGGGCGAGCCCCACGCAGGCGAGGACGCCGTGCGGGACACTTTCAGCCCCTGCTGGATGCTCAACGAGGCCTACCAGGGCAAGGGGTACGCCTTCGAGGCGGCCCAGGCCTTCTTTGACTACCTCTTCGCCCAAAAGGGCGCAAGGCGAATTTACGCCTACACCGAAGACTATAATCTTTCCAGCCAGCACCTGTGCGAGAAACTGGGCATGCGTCGGGAGGGCATGTTCCTGGAATTCATCTCCTTCGTGAACAATCCCGACGGAACCCCCAGGTATGAAAACACGGTGCAGTATGCCATCCTGAAAAAAGAGTGGGACCGGCAGCAGTCCCAATAGGCAGTTGGAGGTATGATATGGGCGCAGCTTCTGTTTCGGAGTATGTGGCATCGCTGAACGAAGAGCAGCGGCAGCATGTCAGCGCATTCATTGACTTTATGAGTGCAGAATATCCGCAGTTGACTCCTAAAATCTCCTTTTCCATGCCCATGTGGCTGCTGGTGAAAAAGATGTACGAGGGATATGTGGCAGTTTCCGCCGCGAAAAGCCACTTCTCCATTCATTTTTCCGACGAAGAGTTTCTGAACCGCTTGTCTGAGAGTTTGCCCGCCTGCAAAAAGGGCAAGCGGTGCATCAACATCCCATACGGCGATGAAGAGTCCCTTCATGCGGTCGAGGAACGCATCAGCGATTTTCTAAAAATCTATCACTTTGAAGGGAGTTCCTCCCTATGAATTGTACAGAGGAAATCGGCTGCTGTGGTGCCTACTGCGGGACCTGCCGTGAATTTGAGAAGACCTGCAAGGGCTGCAAGCCGGGCTATCTGGATGGATCCCGTGATCTGAACCGGGCCA
>CALWYB010000066.1 GCA_944385665.1 uncultured Oscillospiraceae bacterium | reverse complement strand
CTGCTGGAGTTCTCCGGCTCCTGCGCCGGCTGCGCCGAGACCTCTTATGCTCGCCTGATCACCCAGCTGTTCGGCGATCGGATGTACATCTCCAACGCCACCGGCTGTTCCTCCATCTGGGGCGGCCCCGCTGCTACCTCTCCCTACACCACCACTGCCGAGGGCAAGGGTCCCGCTTGGGCCAACTCCCTGTTCGAGGATAACGCCGAGCACGGCCTGGGCATGTATCTGGGCCAGAAGGCCATCCGCAACCGTCTGGCTGCCAAGACCAAGGCTCTGATCGCCATCGACTACACCGACGAGGCCATCAAGGCTGCCGGTCAGGAGTGGCTGGACACCATGGAGGACGGCGCCGCCAACGGCGAGGCCACCAAGAAGTATGTGGCTGCCCTCCAGGCTGCTGTGAAGGCTGACTGCCCCTGCGAGGCCTGCGCGCTGGGCCGCGACATCCTCCAGGAGAAGGAGTACCTGAACAAGAAGTCCGTGTGGATCTTCGGCGGCGACGGCTGGGCCTACGACATCGGCTTCGGCGGCGTGGACCACGTTCTGGCTTCCGGCGAGGACGTGAACGTGTTCGTCTTCGACACTGAGGTGTACTCCAACACCGGTGGACAGGCTTCCAAGGCCTCCAACATCGGCCAGGTGGCTCAGTTCGCCGCTGCCGGTAAGACCGTGGCCAAGAAGAGCCTGGCTGAGATCGCCATGACCTACGGCTACGTCTATGTGGCTCAGATCGCCATGGGCGCCAACATGAACCAGACCCTGAAGGCCATTGCCGAGGCTGAGGCCTATCACGGTCCTTCCCTGATCATCGGCTACGCTCCCTGTGAGATGCACTCCATCAAGGGCGGCATGGCCAACTGCCAGGCCGAGATGAAGAAGGCTGTTGAGTGCGGCTACTGGAACCTGTTCCGCTTCAACCCCGACCTGAAGAAGGAGGGCAAGAACCCCTTCACCCTGGACTCCAAGGCCCCCGCTGGCGGCTATCAGGAGTTCCTGATGAACGAGGCCCGCTACTCCAGCCTGACCCGGTCCTTCCCCGACCGCGCCAAGGAGCTCTTCGCCCTGAACGAGGAGACCGCCAAGGCCCGCTACGAGAAGCTGATCCGCATGCAGAAGATGTACGAGGTGTAATCCTCTGTGCCTTTAAAATCCCGGGATGGAACTTCCATCCCGGGATTTTTTTGTCGTTCCCATCCCGGGAGAATTGTGGTAAAATGGCAGGAAAGCCATGGAGAGGGGCGGCACCTGTGAATAAGACCGTATTATATTTAATCTATTTTTGTGTATATTCCTTCGCTTTGCTGCTCATCGGCAAGAGCAGCCTGCGGGATAACCGGACGGTGAGCAGCTATTTTACCTGTGACCGGACGGTGAGCCTGCCCCTTTGCATCTGCACCTTTGCCGGTACCTGGCTGTCCGCCATCACCATCCTCAGCCTCACCGGCGGCGTTTACGAGGACGGCTTAGCGGTGCTGTTTTACTCCGTGGTACCCTGGTTTTTGGGGGGATTTCTTCTGGCGGCGGTGAGCCGGCGGCTGTACAGCTGGGATGTGGTCACCGTCCCGGAGATCTTCCGCAAGCGCTACCAGTCCCCCGGGCTCCAGATTGTGTACGGAATCATCTTTGTCACCATCTATATTTTTTATCTGGTGACCCAGTACAAGGGGTTTGGCATGGTGGCCTCCGCCCTGTTCGACATCCCCTATCCTGCCGCGGTACTGATGGTCTATCTCTTTATCCTGTACACCACCTTTGGGGGCTACCGCTCGGTGGTGCGGACCGACGCTTTCAACCTGACGCTGCTCAGCGCAGGGCTGCTGGTGCTGTTTGTGCTCATTGTGAGCCGGGTAGGAGGCCTTGGCCAGCTTTACATCCAGGCCCGGGAGATTGCCGGCTATGCCCATCCGGGGGTAAGCAATCCCACCCAACAGGGAGGACTGCTGTCCCTGTTCAACAGCCGCTATACCCCGCTGATCAGTATTTCCATGTTTTGGGGGTGGGGGCTGGGTGTGGCGGCCAATCCTCAGTACACCATCCGGATGCTGTGTGCCAGGACGGAAAAGACCGCCCGGCGAACGGTGATCGGGGCGATGGTGCTGCTGGCGGTGCTGTACTTTGCCCTGGTGCATATCGGTCTGGGCCTGCGGGTGCTGGTGCCCACGCTGCCCTATGTGAACTCCTCCGACGAGGTGATCATCCGCCTGCTCAACCAAGAGCTGTACAGCGGCTGGAGCGGCTTTTTTCTCTTTGCCATCATCGGGGCCTGCGTCTCCACCGCCAACTCCCAACTGCTGCTCATTGCCTCCTCCTTCTCCTATGACGTAATACGCACCGCCGCCTCCAAGCCCATCTCGGAGCGACGTGTGCTGGTGCTGGGGCGGCTGGCCGTCTTTGGCGGCGGGACCATCTCCATGCTGATGGCCTTGGATCCTCCGGACTTCACCTTGTCCTACGGGGGCGACGTATGGGGTACAGTGAGCATTTTGCTGTTTCCCGCCATGTACGGGACGCTGCTGTGCCGCCGGGTAACCCGGCGGGGGGTGTGGGCCTGTATCCTGGCCGGCGCCGCCTCCATTGTGCTGCTCTACCCGGCCTACTACGCCGGGGTGCTGACCATTCATCCCGCTCTCCCCGGCGTGTTTATTTCCACTGCGGCCATGGCGATCACATCGTTGTTTGACCGGAAAAGGGGGGCGGAGGAATGAAACTGCGCCGGCCAAGAATGGACATTGAAAATAAGATCCTCATCCCCTTTGTGTGCATCAGTCTGGCCATTGTGGTGTGCTTTTGTGCCATTTTGTATTTTACAGAGTACCGCATGAAGGTGGCTGGGGAGCGGCAGAACGCCCACACGCTGCTGGGGTACATCCAGTCGGATCTGGAGCTGGAGGATTACCGCAAAAACCCGGAAAAGCTGCTGGAAAAGTACCGCAGCCATTACAGTGGGGACAGCCTGTTTATCTACGATGGAGATGGGAATCTGCTGCTGGGGCAGTCGGCCGCGGCGGCCGAGGAGATGGAGGTGCTGGCCCAGATCACCGATCCCCAGCTGGGGTGGCAGATCTCCTACCGGATGGACCGGGGGGCAGTACAGGCCCAGTTTATTGAGGAGCAGAAGTATATGATCCTGGCGGCGGTGGCCATGCTGGTGGTCATCGTCCAGGCCAGTGTGCTTATCGCCCACAACATCTCCGACCCCATCCGGCGCCTCAGCGAGATCTGCCAGAACGTCAGCGGAAATCCAGGCCAGGAGGACCCGGAGGAAGTGGAGGAGTACTTGGGCAAATCCGACGAGGTGGGCCAGCTGGCTCGGGCCTTCGCCCGGATGATGGAAAACATCCGCACCTACACCGGGGAGCTCATCCGGGTCAAGACCCTCAACGAGAGCATCGTGGAGAACCTGCCCTTCGGCGTGGTGGCCTATGATCAGGGGGGACAGCCTTTCTGTGTCAACGCCAGCGCCGCCGCCATGCTGGGGCGGCAGGAGGAGCGGGACGAGCAGGGCCGCACCCTGGAGATGCTGCTGGAGGAGATCATGAGCCGGGAGGACGTGCTGCCCGACCCGGCGCGGCTCACCGCCCCAACAGGAAAGATCCGGGACTACGAGTTTGGTGTGTGGCAGCTGCGGGAGCCTGACGGCGCCCGGTGGGGCGTGCTGTGTACCATCGACGATGTGACCTACAAAAAGCGGATGGAGGAGCGCTCCAGTGAGGAGGAGAAGCTGGCCTATACCGGCAAGCTGGCCGCCGACGTGGCCCATGAGATCCGTAACCCCCTGGCAGGCATTCGGGCTGGTATCCAGGTGGTGAGCCGGAAGGTGACCCAGGAGCGGGACCAGAAGCTGTGCGAGGGCATGGTGCGGGAGGTGGACCGGGTGAACCTGCTCATCGAGAACCTGCTGAACCTGTCCCGGCGGCGGGAGAGCCAAAAGACCACGGTCAGCCTCAACGCCCTGTTTGACGAGCTCCAGCTGCTCTACTTCAAGGTGGCGGAGAACAAGGGCATTGCCTTCCATGCCCAGGTGGAGGGCAGCCTGTGGCTGTACGCCGACGAGGGAGAACTGCGCCAGGTGCTCATTAACCTGATCAACAACGCGGTGAAGGCCATGCCGGACGGCGGCAGCCTGGAGATCCGGGGCGAGAAGGGGACGGACGGGGTCCGCCTCACCGTGGCCGATACCGGCGTGGGGATGGAGCCGGAAAAGCTGGAGCAGGTGCTCCATGGGCCGGGAACCGGCGGCCTGGGGCTGTCCATTGTCCGGCGGCTGCTGGGCGCAAACGGCGGACAGCTGACCATGGAGAGCCGGCCGGGCCAGGGAACCCGGGTACAGATCACGTTTCCCGGAAAAGGGGGAGAAGCATGAAAGTTAAAGTACTGGTGGTTGACGATGAATTTTTGATCCGCATGTCCCTGGACAGCGGCCTGTCCGATCTGGGCTACCAGGTACGTACCACCCAGAGCATTCGGGAGGGGGTGGAGCTGGCCGAGACCTTCCGCCCCGATGTGGTGCTGCTGGACAACCGGCTGGGCCAGGAGCTGGGGATGGACCACATCGAGGACTTTAAAAAGCTGGATGAGGATATCCAGATCATTATGATCACCGCCTACGGCTCCGTGTCCCAGGCGGTGGAGGCCATGAAGCGGGGGGCCTGCCACTATATCCAGAAGCCCTTTGACCTGGAAGAGGTGGACCTGATTATCCGCCGCAATATGGATCAGCTCAAGCGGCGGCGCAGCCTGGAGCTGATGCGCCAGCGGCCCCGGCAGATCGTAGGGGAGAGCGAGGCCATCCGGAGTATCTGCCGCAAGGTGGACATTCTGGCCCAGAACGACAACGTGGACCTGCTCATCTGCGGGGAGACAGGGACGGGCAAGGGGGTGGTAGTCAATGCCATCCACGACAGCAGTCCCCGGCGGGATACGCCCCTGGTGAAAATCAACTGCGGGGCCATCCCGGAAACGCTGCTGGAGTCGGAGCTCTTCGGCTATGAGAAGGGGGCCTTTACCGGGGCCAACAAGGCCAAGAAGGGCCTGATGGAGCTGGCCGACGGAGGGACCGTCTTTCTGGATGAGATCGGTGAGCTGCCCTTGTCCATGCAGTCCAAGCTGCTTACCTTCCTGGAGGACCGGCGGTTCAAGCGGGTGGGCGGCCTGCGGGACATTGAGGTCAATGTGCGCATCATCGCCGCCACCAACCGGGATCTGGAGGAGGAGGTGGAAAAGGGCACCTTCCGGGAGGACCTGTTTTACCGCCTGAATGTGATGCAGATCCGCATCCCGCCTCTGCGGGAGCGGAAAGAGGACATTCCTGTGCTGGCCCGGTTCTATTTGGAGCACTTCAACCGTAAGTTTAATAAGCACCTGCGGGACATTGACCCCGCCTTTCTGGAAGAGATGGAGGGCTACTACTGGAAGGGCAATGTGCGGGAACTGCGCAACGTAATGGAGCGCTGCGTCCTGTTCAGCCAGGGAAATATCCTCACCGGCGAGGAGACCGGTCTGGAGCCCCGGCGGGAAGAGCACAGCGGAGGGAGCGGCCTGAGCTACCCTATGAAGGACCTGAAGCTGGGGAGCATCGACCTGAAAAAAGAGGTGGACGCCTTTGAGCGTACCTACATCGACCGGGCTATGGAGCTGGCCGGAGGAAACAGCAGCCGGGCGGCCCAGCTGCTGGGCTGTACCCGCTTTACCCTCAAGCGCCGTCTGGAGCAGGGCGGAGAGGGGGCAAAAGAGAACAGTGTGCAGAAATGAACAAGAGAGTGTGCGATTTTGCACACTCTCTTTGTCTATCTTAGTCAGATTGGGGAGAGGCCAGCGGAACAGCAGCGAGATAATGTGACGGAAATGGGGGGAGAGAAGCAGAAAATGACCCGTTAGAAGGAAATATGAGAAAAATTCAAAAGTTGGCACTGTATTTGCATATTTGTAAGAAATGAATTTATTATGAGGAGGTCTATTTATGTACAAGGTAGATCTGAACAGCGACCTGGGCGAGAGCTTCGGCGCCTATACCATCGGCCTGGATGAGCAGGTCATCCAGTACGTGTCCTCTGCCAACGTGGCCTGCGGCTACCATGCCGGCGACCCCCTGGTGATGGACAAGACGGTAGCCGCCGCCAAGGCGGCCGGCGTAGCGGTGGGCGCCCACCCCGGCTACCCCGACCTCATGGGCTTTGGCCGCCGGAATATGGTGTGCTCCCCCAAGGAGGTCAAGGCATACATACAGTACCAGCTGGGCGCCCTGATGGCCTTCGCTGCCGCCCACGGCGTGAAGCTGCAGCACTGCAAGCCCCATGGCTCCCTGTACAACATGGCTGGCAAGGACATGGATCTGGCCATGGCCATTGCCGAGGGCATTTACAGCGTGGACAAGGATATCATTCTGCTGGGCCTGGCGGGCAGCAAGATGCTGGAGGCCGGCAAGCAGGTGGGCCTGCGGGTGGCCAGCGAGGTCTTTGCCGACCGGGCCTATCAGGCCGACGGCTCCTTGGTGCCCCGCAAGCAGCCCGGCGCTGTGATCCACGATAAGGACGAGGCCATTGCCCGCACCATCCGCATGGTTACCGAGGGCAAGGTCACCGCCATCACCGGTGAGGAGGTCTCCATCGACGCCCACTCCATCTGCGTCCACGGCGACAACCCCTCCGCGGTGGAATTTGTCAAGAACATCCGCGCCGCCCTCAACGCCCAGGGTGTGACCATCGCTCCCATTGCGGACATTGTGTGAGTCCGTTTTGTCAGGAGAGGAGACTCCCAAACTGATTTAGGAGGTCAATGTTATGAGTAAAGAACCCAACACCGTCGCTACCTCGGCAAAGCCAAGCCGGTCTGTTTTGTTCGGCGCGGCCTTCCTGATGGCCACCTCGGCCATCGGCCCCGGCTTTCTGACCCAGACATCCACCTTCACCGCCCAGCACGGCGCGGCCCTGGCCCTGGTCATCGTGCTGGCCATCATCATGGACATCACCGCCCAGATGAACATCTGGTCCGTAGTCACCGTCTCCAAGATGCGTGCCCAGGATGTGGCCAACAAGCTGCTGCCCGGCCTGGGCGTGATCATCGCCATCCTGGTTGCCATCGGCGGCCTGGCCTTTAACGTGGGCAACGTAGGCGGCGTGGCCCTGGGCTTCAACGCCATGATTGGCCTGGACCAGAAGGTGGGCGCGGTAGTAGCCGGCTGCCTTGGCATCATCATCTTCATCAACAAGAACGCCAAGACCATCATGGATAAGGTGGCCACCATCCTGGCCGCGATCATCCTCATCACCGTGCTGGTGGTGGCCGTCATTTCCGAGCCTCCTCTGGGCGAGGTAGGCAAGGGCCTGGTGAACTTCAACTACCTGCTGGACCCTGAGACCAAGATGTTCACCGCCCTGACCACCCTGCTGGGCGGCTCCTGCGGCGGCTACATCGCCTTCTCCGGCGCCCACCGTCTGCTGGACGCCGGCAT
>CALWYB010000065.1 GCA_944385665.1 uncultured Oscillospiraceae bacterium | reverse complement strand
GACCGGTACGTGGTGCCGGTGAAGTCGGAGTTTAAAAACGCCATCCCCGGCCTGGTCCACGACGTGTCCTCCTCCGGTTCCACCTTCTTCATCGAGCCCATGGGCGTGGTGAAGGCCAACAACGAGCTGCGGGAGCTGCTGGCCCAGGAGAAGAAGGAGATCGAGCGCATCCTGGCCGAGCTGTCCGCCCAGTGCGCCGCCCACAAGGAGGACATTCTGGAGGACTACCAGCTGCTGGTGTGGCTGGACAGCATTTTCGCCCGGGCACAGCTCTCCCTGAAGATGGAGGGCACCCAGCCCAAGCTGTCGGAGAAGTTTTTACGCCTGCGGAAAGCCCGCCACCCCCTGCTGGACAAGAAGAAGGCGGTGGCCAACGACCTGGAGCTGGGGGACACCTTCGACACCCTGATGATCACCGGCCCCAACACCGGCGGCAAGACGGTGACCCTGAAAACCATCGGCCTTATCACCCTAATGGCCCAGTGCGGCCTGCACATCCCCGCCCTGGATGACTCCACGGTGCGGGTCTTTGACCGGGTGCTCTCCGACATCGGAGACGAGCAGTCCATCGCCCAGTCCCTGTCCACCTTCTCCTCCCACATGACCAACATTGTAGGCATTCTGAAGGAGGCGGACGACCGCACCCTGATCCTGCTGGACGAGCTGGGAGCGGGCACCGACCCGGTGGAGGGCGCGGCCCTGGCCGCCGCCATCATCGACAGCGCCCGGGGACTGGGCTCCGCCGTGGCCGCCACCACCCACTACGCGGAATTGAAGGTGTACGCCATGACCACCCCGGGGGTGGAGAACGCCTCCTGTGAATTCAACGTGGAGACCCTGGCCCCCACCTACCGGCTGATTCTGGGCATTCCCGGCAAATCCAACGCCTTTGCCATCTCCCGGCGGCTGGGACTGCCCGAGTATATCATCCAGAAGGCCGCCGCCCGGCTGGACGCGGAGAACGTGCGCTTTGAGGACGTGCTCACCCGTCTGGACCAGCAGCGCCAGGAGATGGAGAGCGAGCGGGCGGAAGCCAGAAAGCTGAAACTGGAGATGGAGCAGTCTGCCGCCAAGGCCCGGGAGTACCGGGATAAGCTGGAGGCCGAGCGGGCCAAGGTGGTGGAGAAGGCCCAGGCCGAGGCCCGGTCCATCATTGAGGAGGCCCGGGCGGCCAGCGACCTGGCCATCCAGGAGCTGAAAGAGATCAAAAAGCGCCAGGACAAGCTGGACTGGCAGCAGGTGAACGACAGCCGGGCCGAGGCCAGGCGGCTCCTCAACGAGGCGGAGCGGAACATCGGCGGTCCCGCTCCCGAGCCGGAAGCGCCTCCGCCCACCCGGGACGCCGCCGTAGGCGACACGGTGGAGCTGCTGAAAATGGGCACCAAAGCCACCGTGCTGTCGGTAAACAAGGACGGATCCCTCCAGCTCCAGGCGGGCATTCTGAAAATCTCCGCCAAGCAGAGCGAGGTGCGGGTGGTGGAAGGGGAGACCGAGACCCAGAAGGCCACCCGGAAGATCATCCAGCGAGCCGAGCGCACCATCCGCACCGCGGCTGTCCCCAGCGAGATCGACCTGCGGGGCATGATGACTGACGAGGCGGTGCTGGCGGTGGAGCGGTTCCTGGACACCGCCATGATGGGCAAGCTGGAGACGGTGACCATCATCCACGGCAAGGGCACCGGCGCGGTGCGAAACGCCGTGCGCAGCTACCTCAAGCGCAGCCGCTACGTCAAGACCTTCCGCCCCGGCCGCTACGGCGAAGGGGAAGACGGTGTTACCGTAGTGACGCTGAAATAAGCGGCGAAATGTCTCAATTGAAACAAGATAAAATGCACAAAAATATTTCGGCAGAAAAAATAAAAATCGTCAATCAGACGAAAGAAATGTGCGCCCGGAATTTTTTGAGACAGTTTTGTATAGATTTGTGAAAAATGTCATTGACGAGAACGGCATAAATCTGCTATGCTAAGGACACAATATGACGAGTGCGGAGGTACGGTTGTATGTATAGTCAGGAAGCGGTCGTAAACAATCAGGTTGGGCTGCACGCCAGACCTGCTACCTTCTTCATCCAGAAGGCTAACGAGTTCAAGAGCGCCATTTGGGTTGAGAAGGATGAGCGGAAGGTGAATGCCAAGAGCCTGCTGGGCGTTCTGTCCCTTGGGATCGTGAAGGGCACTCCGATCAAGCTGATCGCGGATGGCCCCGACGAGAAGGAAGCGGTAGAGGCCCTGTTTAAGATGATTTCCTCTGATTTCTCCGAGTAATCGAGTTTCCAAACGGAAAAGGCACCGCTGCGGCGGTGCCTTTTTTCTTCCCCAGCGTGGAAACCGCGTTGGGAACCCGGGATTTTTCTATCCTCGGGGCAAGTGAACGGCCCCTGCGGCAAGGTTTGGCCTCCGGCCAAATGCTTGGACGGCGCAAAAGCGCCGCAGCGCTGCCGCGCTCTTGGCCGGACAGCCAGAACAGAAAGGGGGAGGAGCAGCCTATGACCTTTGACGAGTTGAAAGAAAAAGCCCACGCCCTGCCGCTGAAGCCCGGCGTGTATATTATGCAGGATATTCACAGCACCGTCATCTATGTGGGCAAAGCCAAGGCCCTGAAAAACCGGGTCAGCCAGTATTTCCAGGACTCCGCCTCCCACACGGAAAAGACCCGGGCCATGGTCTCCCAGATCGACCACTTCGACGTCATCATCGCCGACAGCGAGTTTGAGGCCCTGGTGCTGGAAAACTCCCTTATCAAGCGCCACCAGCCCCGGTACAACATCCTCCTCAAGGACGACAAGGGCTACCCCTACATCCGTCTCTCCAGGGAGGAGTACCCCCGCTTCTCCCTGGCCAACCGAGTGGCGGAGGACGGGGCCCGGTACTTTGGACCCTACGCCAGCCGCCACAGCACCCAGCAGATTGTGGACGCCCTGCGCACCGCCCTGCGCCTGCCCACCTGCCGGCGGCAGTTCCCCCGGGACATCGGCAAGGAGCGCCCCTGCCTCAACTTCCACATGGGCAAGTGCGACGGCTACTGCCGCCGGGAGATGACGAAGGAGCGCCATGACCAGGCCATCGCCCAGGCGGTGAGCCTGCTGGAGGGCAAGTTCAAGGAGGTCAAAGCCGACCTCACCGCCCAGATGGAGCAGGCCGCTGAGGAGCTGCGCTTTGAAAAGGCCGCCCAGATCCGGGATCGCATCAAGGCCATCCAGCTGCTGGGAGAGCGGCAGAAGGTGGTGGCGGGCTCCCTGGCCGACACCGACGTCACCGGCTTTTTCCGGGGGGAGGCCAAGAGCTGCTTTGTGGTGCTCCACTATCTGGACGGGGAGCTGGCGGCCAAGGACATGGACCTGATGGAGCGGCCCATGGAGGAGGAGACGGGGGAGATCCTCTCCGCCCTGCTGCGCCAGTATTACGCCGGACGCAGCCGCCTGCCCCGGCAGATCCTGCTCCCCTGTGAGCTGGACGACCAGGTGCCCCTGACCCGGATGCTCAGTGAACAGGCGGGGCGGCGGGTGGAGCTCATTACCCCTCAGCGGGGAGCCAAGATGGACCTGATCAAGCTGGCCAACCAGAACGCGGTGGAGGAGGTCACCCGGGCCACCACCCGGGAGGAGCGGCAGAATAAACTGCTGGAGGCGTTAGGGAAGATGCTGGGGCTGGAGAGCGCTCCCCGGCGCACCGAGTCCTACGACATCTCCAACACCGGCGCCGACGACATGGTGGCCTCTATGGTGGTCTTTGAAAACGGACGGCCCCTGAAGCGGGACTACCGCCGCTTCAAAATCAAGGACCTCACCGGGCCGGACGACTACGCCTCCATGGAGCAGGTGCTCAAGCGGCGCTTCCAGCGCTATCTGGACGGGGATGAGAAGTTCGGCACCCTCCCCGACCTGATGCTCATTGACGGCGGCGAGAACCACGTGAAGATCGCCCGGCGGGTGCTGGATGAGTTCGGGCTGGACGTCCCCGCCTTCGGCATGGTGAAGGACGACCGCCACCGCACCCGGGCTCTGGTGGCCCCCGACGGCCGGGAGATCGGGATTCAGGCCATCCCGGCGGTGTTTGCTCTCATCGGCCAGATCCAGGAGGAGACCCACCGCTTTGCCATCGAGTTTAACCGCCAGCAGCGGAAAGGTCGGGTCCAGGGCTCCGTGCTGGACCAGATCCCCGGGGTAGGGGAGAAGCGGCGCGCCCAGCTGCTGAAGGCCTTCAAGAGTGTGAAAGCCATCCGTCAGGCCCCCCTGGAGGAGCTGGAGAAGGTTGTGCCCAAGAATACGGCACAGGCGGTCTACCAGTATTTCCGCGGCCGGGAGGGGAATCAGGAATTAGGAGTTAGGAATTAGGAATTAGGAATTGTAACGTGAGGTGACCGATATGCGCGTGATTTCTGGAACTGCCCGGGGCCGCCGCCTGGGGGAGCTGGAGGGGATGGAGACCCGCCCCACCACTGACCGGGTGAAGGAAGCCCTGTTCAACATCGTCCAGTTTGAGGTGCCGGGACGGAAAATTTTGGATTTATTTGGCGGCACCGGCCAGCTGGGCATCGAGGCCCTGTCCCGTGGCGCAGAGCACTGTACCTTTGTGGACCAGCGCAGCGATGCCGTGGCGCTTATCAAAAACAACTTGAAAGTGACGGATTTGGCGGGAAAAGGCCGGGTAGTCCAGGGAGATTCCCTGGGATTTCTCAAAACCTGCGGGGAGAAGTTCGACGTGATTTTCCTGGACCCGCCCTACCGGCTGGACCTGCTGGAGCGGGCGGTGGAGTCCATCGCAGTATTTGACATTCTCCGGGAACATGGTATAATGGTCTGCGAAAGTCCGCTGGACAAAGCTTTGCCCCAGCTGGAAGCCCCCTATGAGCGGGGGAAGGAGTATCGGTACGGCAAGATCAAGCTGACCGTGTACCACAGAAGTGGGAGGGAACTCCACGCATGAAAATCGCCATCTACCCCGGCAGCTTTGATCCGGTGACGCTGGGGCATTTGAATATCATCAAGCGCGCCGCCCTGTGTTTTGACCGGCTCATCGTGTGCGTGATGATCAACTCCAAAAAGCACGGCATGTTTACCCCCGAGGAGCGGGTGGAGCTGCTGCGCCGCTCCACCGCCCGCTTTCCCAATGTGGAAGTGGACTTTGCCGAGGGCCTGCTGGCCGCCTACGCCAAGCGGCGGCGCGCCCATGTGGTGGTCAAGGGCCTGCGGGCCGTATCCGATTTTGAGCAGGAGGTCCAGATGGCGGTTATCAACCGCAAGCTGAACCCCGGTCTGGAGACCATGTTCCTGGCCTCCAGCGAGAAATATACCTACTTAAGCTCCACCGTGGTCAAAGAGATGGCCCGGTACGGAGCCAACCTGGAGGAGTTCATTCCCCGGGAAATCGTCGCTGACGTGAATCAGCGCATGAAGGAATTGCAGGAAAGGATGGGTTGACAAATGGCGAGCGGTGTGGAAGAGCTGCTGGACATGTTGTTCGACATGGTGGACGAGGCCAAGAACGTGCCTCTGTCCGGCGATAAATGTATGATTGAGCGGGACCGGGCGTTGGATCTCATTGATGACATCCGGGCCCAGTTCCCGGTGGAGCTCACCGAGGCCAAGAAGGTGATGTCCACCCGGGCGGATCTGCTCTCCTCTGCCAAGCGGGAGGCGGACGCCATCCGCAAGACCGCCGAGGAGAAGGCCCGGCAGATGGTGTCGGAGGATGTGATCACCCTCCAGGCCAAGCAGCGGGCCAACGAGATGATGCAGCAGGCGGAGGAGCGCAGCCGGGAGCTGAAGCGTTCGGCCAACGAGTACTGCGAGGACGCCCTGCGCCGCACGGAAGAGGCGGTGGCCGAGGCCTACGACGAGATCAAGAAGTCCCGCGCCCGGTTCCGTGCCGCTGCGGGAGCCACTGCCGCCGGTACGGCCTCCGGCGGTTCCCGGCCCGTGTATGACGCGGCCGCCGACCAGGACTGATCCAGACCAGCCAAAGCCCGCGGGACAGCGTCCCGCGGGCTTTTCTCTGCTCGGAGATCTTAGTTGAAATGCAAGATGAGAAAATTTTAACTGCATTTTTATGCGATTTGACTTGACATTTTTTCCGGCGCGTACTACAATACATACAGTTAAGCGGAAAAAGGAAATATCCGTTTAACCTGTGTTTCCGAGCAGGTTTCCCCCGTCCGTGAAAGGGGTCTCTCCACAAAAGCGATCCGTTTTATTGATCTTGCCCGCGAAAAGGACCGGCCTGAAGCGAAAAAAACGCCTCAGCCTGCCGGTGGGATTTCGCGGGATTTTCTTTGCTCGGAGACATCACGGGCCCGAAAGAGATCGGGCGTGCATCCTGCATTTTGCCCCGGGAGGGGTGAAGATGCCAGGAGAAGAAAGAAAAGAAGGAGGTGGATTGCATGACGATGAGTAAGCGGGAGTCCAACAGCGTTTGGAACCTGGTACGGGAAGACCGGGACATCGACGATCTGATTTTTGGCGACGCCAACGGTCGTGAGATGGCTCAGCCGTGCAGTGACCGGTGAGCAAGGCCGGCAGTTCCATGGACATAACTCGATCTTAAAAGCCGCGGCGGTTTTCCTTCCCAACTGCCTGCGGCTTTTTTCTTTGCTCCAAAATGCAGGATACCCGGGAACGGCGCGCCCAAGAATTTGTCAATTATTTGGACGCAAGGGCTTGCGTTGCGGAGCGAGATATACTAAAATACACATAAGTGAGTCTTCCGGCGCCCTAGCCGGCGTCACTTGTCAGGTTTGAAATGCAAGCAGACCTGCAAATTGCGAGACAAGCAACATGGAGGTTGATTCAGAATGAGAAAGGTACAATTCACGGAAACCGTGCTGCGTGACGCGAACCAGTCGCTGATCGCCACCCGGCTTCCCTACAGCAAGTTTGAGCCGATCCTGGAGACGATGGATAAGGCTGGCTTCTACTCCGCCGAGGTCTGGGGCGGCGCTACCTTCGACGTGTGTCTGCGTTACCTGCGGGAAGATCCCTGGGAGCGCCTGCGCAAGATCCGTGCCAAGATGCCCAACACCAAGCTGCAGATGCTGCTGCGCGGCCAGAACATCCTGGGCTACAAGCACTACCCCGACGATGTGGTACGGAAGTTCGTGGAATACTCCGTGAAGAACGGTATCGATATCATCCGTATTTTCGATGCCCTCAACGATGTGCGCAACCTGGAAGTGGCCATCGACGAGACCGTCAAGCAGGGCGCTCACGCCTCCGGTACCATTTCCTTCACCACCAGCCCCGTTCACACCCTGGAGAAGAACGTCCAGATGGTCAAGGATCTGAAGAGCATGGGCGTCAAGTCCATCTGCATCAAGGATATGGCCGGCCTGATGGGTCCCAAGGAGGCCTACGACCTGGTGTCCGCCATCAAGGACGCTGTGCCTGAGCTGCCCCTGGTCATCCACACCCACTGCACCACCGGCTTGGCTTACATGACCCAGCTCAAGGCGGTGGAGGCCGGCGCCGACGTGCTGGATACCGCCATCTCCCCCTTCTCCGGCGGCACCTCTCAGCCCGCCACCGAGTCCGTGGCCTACGCCCTGCGTCACCTGGGCTATCAGGTGGACCTGAACGACAAGGCTCTCACCGAGATGGCCGATTTCTTCAAGGGCGTCCGGGCCGACTTCCTGAAGAGCGGCACTCTGGATCCCATCTCCATGTCTACCGATACCCAGTGCCTCAACTACCAGATCCCCGGCGGCATGCTGTCCAACCTCATCTCTCAGCTGAAGATGATGAACGCCATGGACAAGCTGGACCAGGTGCTGGAAGAGACCCCCAAGGTCCGCAAGGACATGGGCTATCCTCCTCTGGTCACCCCCACCAGCCAGATGGTGGGCTCTCAGGCCGTGCAGAACGTACTGGCCGGCGAGCGCTACAAGGTGGTGGGCAAGGAGATCAAGGCTTACTGCCGCGGCGAGTACGGCCGTACTCCCGCGCCCATTGATCCCGACATCCAGAAGAAGATCCTGGGCAATACCCCCCTGGTGAAGGGCCGCTTTGCCGACTCCCTGGAGCCCGAGTT